>DATHCB010000025.1:0-3171 GCA_035319765.1 Bathyarchaeia archaeon | reverse complement strand
GTGGGGCGAACTATCGTTGAGGAAGAATGGAGATGTTCCCGCGGCTAGTTACAGCCTTGACGATGTACTGGCCTTCTGGAAGATTGACAGCAGCGTTGAAAAATGAAGCATTCACGCCAGAATTTATGAAGTAGTCTACGTCATAGTGACTGTGAAGGGTCAAGTTGTCAACCCATATAGACACTACTTGAACTGTTAGAGGTCCATTGTTCTCAAAAGCAAAGAAGGAACCGCCAGAAGAGCCTGATGTGACGTTGAGTATGCTAAGGTTTTCATGCATTCTTTCCCAGTCATACTGATTTATGTTATAACCCCAGATTACGACGTTCTCTATGACGATGACTAATATTACGAGGCTTAAAATCACGGTTATGACCGTACTAATGCCGCGTTTATTTTTTCGAAATTTAAGGAGCCACATAATAATCCGCAATTTGCGTCCCTCTGCTGGTCACAACGTTAATGTAATAAAGATGCTGGGGCACCCATGGATAGGTGATGTTTATCCATCCTGCCTTTCCCATCTGTAAAGTCAAGGGCGTGATTTGTTGACTTGTGAAATTCACGTAAACATCTGAGACAGAGACATCAACTTGCCCAACATTCCGCAAGTAAATGCAGATCCATTCTGATTGATTTCCTCTGAACCAAATATCCTCAACAATAAGGCGTTCTCCCATGATTTGATGAAGGTTATCGGAGATTACGTACGCGGCTGTTGCTGCCAAAGACATTGCTGCGACTGCAACAATCGTAAGGAGGAGACTGCTCAAGACAGGAGTGATCGCACGCTTGTTCTTAACTATACATTTCATCGGTTATGTCCTCTAAATCATCAATATGAATATTAGTAAGCCGCAAGCTAGAAGGATTAAGCTGTGCTTCAAGCCACTATTAATCGTTCCCTCTCCCATTTTACCGGCAACGAGTCCCCCAAAAAATGCTTGAAGGGCGCTCATATGGAAGAAAAGTCTTCTCGCGGCTTCAGGGGTCAACATTGCATTTCCAAGTAGTAAGGAGTTTTGCGTGACGGGGGTAAAGAAAGACCGGAATAGCAGGACTATGGTGAACAAAAAGACGAAGAATGCGACGTAGATGATAGCCACGAATGGGCGGGTGCGAGCTTTTCGTTCTTTTTCGAGCGTTAAGGTTGCTTGAATAAACTTCCCTATGGGTTCGAATACCTTCTCTACCCGTCCGCCCGAGCGGCTAGCTTCAACTATGATCGGAACAACTCGTTTCACTAAAGTTGTGTCCACGTGCATCGCGAACGTTTCTAATGCTTCTTCGAAGGATATGCCCCAAGACATCTGAGAAACAAGCTTTTTTAATTCCTTAGTCAACGGTCCATAATCTCGCTTCGATGATTCTTCAATTGCTTGGGGCAGCGTCATGCCTGTCTGCTGGGCTTGGACAATTGCGTGGAAGAGATCTGGCAAGTGTGCATTTGCAGTATTCTTCCATTGGGAATCGACTAGATTAAGTACAGCGGGTAGGAAAATGGTAACTATAACTGCGAGAACTACGTATTCATCAAAAAGGGAAGAATTGATGAATAGAATACTTGCAATAAAAAGAATGGCAACTCCTAAAACTATCGAGACAATCCATGCAACTTTCTTTTGCCACTTCTCAATTTTTGGCATAGCTATCACTTAGGTGAGATCATATCTAGGAGCATGAGGAATAATACGGAACCCAATGGAATGCCAACGTAAGTTAAGAGGTTCAAAAGAAGCCTCGGGTCCATTAGTCCAGTTCCGCCTCCTCCCAAAATGCCCATGACTGCTAGCATTACAACGAAAATAAGCGGAGCAGCAACAAGCAGTGTTACGTAGAACTCTCCGAGAATGGACAGGGTGTTAGAGAATTTCCGTAACTCAATCTTTCTCAGTTCCATATACTGCCTCGAACGATTCGTTAGATAACGTGCCAGATTTCCGCCCGAATGAAAGGTCCCGATGAAGCCTTCCAACATTTCCTTGAATTTTGGAGACGGTGTACGTTTGGAAAGGTTCTCTAATGCAGACAAAATGTCAAAACCAAAGAGTTCAGTATCCCGTAGGACAGTTCGAGCTTCCACGGAGATTTTTGGAGAAACACGTGGATTGGTCAGAGAGGCAAAAATGTGATCGGGTGAGACAGTTGCTCCTGCCAAGATAGCCATATAACTCATCGTAAAGGGAAGCTCGCTTTCTATGTTCTGCTTTAGACTATCGGCTCGAAAAATCGGATAAGAATAGAAACCAATTATCGTGAATGCACCAGCAAACATCGCACCGCCTACCGCGAAAAGCATGGACGAGTTAAAAGGGAGCTGTCCGATTAAAACCAAACAGGAAGGAACGAGAATAAGAGTTGAAACAGAAGTGAGTAAACTGGCGAGGATTGCCCAGCTAACGTAAGCCTTAAAACTGATTCTCAACTCTGACTTTTGCAGGTGGGCATCAACTTCTTCAAATAAAGGAAGCATTCTTCTCGTTTTCTCGCCGACAAGTTGGTAGGCGAAGGTTTTAGGTCTATTACTGCCAACATCAAAGCCCTGTAGCCACTTGTGAATTCGCCCAGTTATTGGTAGAAACGGCGGATGAAAAGCCCGAAAGAGGCGAAAGCACAGATTTCTTGTCTTTTCAGAAAGTCTTTTTATGCTCATGTTTTTCCTACCCTCGCCTTTCTGTACACTCGTGCAGGGTCCGCATAGAACTCTCGAATTATATTGGCTACTTCATCATAGCGTCTAATATTGTTCTTCGCCATCCATTCTAGCACAGCTTTCCTACGCAAAATCTCTTTACGAACTTCGCTCTCCTCCATCCCGAATTTTTTCATGTTCCTTTCCAAAATATGACTATATCCAGAGTAGGCGAAAGAGTCATTTCTTGCGTTCCATTGGAAAACCTGGTTGATTTTGAAGTCTTTCGTTATATGGTCTAGTCCAATCATCTCCGCAATTGTGAAGGCTCTTCTTGCAGGTTTTCCGTTGATTTCGGTTCGGATTTGGACCATGATTACGTCAATTGTTGCAAGCAAGGAGCGAGGGATATTCATTGGTTCCGACTCCATCCTGCGCAGGACAGAGTCCACCGATTCGGCATGTATGGTGCTCATACCCAGATGCCCAGTTGCCATAGCCTGAAAGAGAGTGTATGCTTCTTCACCGCGAACTTCGCC
>DATHCB010000024.1:0-9954 GCA_035319765.1 Bathyarchaeia archaeon | reverse complement strand
ATCCTTGTACCCCTCTAGAATTTTCTGTTGATGAGCCATTCTTGCCTCCCAGGCTGAAAAGGCTTGAGAGGCTTCGCGTTCACAGCTTTCGTCTATGAATCTAATGGAGCCAAGCTTGGTGAAAGCCATTTCTAACGTGTCATTGAATTCTTTCTCCTTTGCAGTTATGTTTTTTCGGTAGACTGAATTGCCACTGTAGGATTCGGTGTATGGGAGTGTTAGTGTTGATGGTGGCTTTCCGTACTTATGGAGTTTTGAATAAATAGCGTCAGCGATTTCGAGCTTTTCTTTGTTCTGAGAATGTTCTTTCTGTTTTTCAGTTTCGGCGAGTTGCCTCGATGTGAGGTCTTCCATTCGTCGAAGATAAGAGACTATGTCATCTGCGTCCTTCTGCATTTGCCTTGAGAGATCTCCCTTGCTTCTTCCAACGGTGTAGTACGAGAGGATTGCGGCCATTATGCGCAATGAATCGTCGAATATTACTTGTGCCGGCTTTAAGCGAAGATAGGATATCGTGTTCGCAAGAGCCATATCGGGTATTAGGGGGGACCACTCAGTTCTGACGTGCGCAACTACGACCGCGTCTTCTAATATGTTTGCAACGTACAGGGCGAGGTTAGAGTCTTTATTCCTCGCCCAATCAACATAAGCTTCATACCCAGAAGTTGCAATGTGCAAGCTCAGATGATAAATGGATGCCCTGAAGAGTTGCCACAGAACCTTTCTGTGAAACTCGTTACTCGCATTCAGCGTCAGCCCTTCGAAACTTATGAGCCCCTTGGAGACTCTTCTCGGCTCGGGCACGCAGATAACATAACCACTACTGTCCTTTCCAAGAATCGGAAAGTCTACATCGTCTCGCACGAGAACCTTAACTTCTTCATGCTTCTTCTTTGTGATCTGAAAAGACGTTGCCCAAGCGTAATCAAAAAAATCCAAAAAGGCAAACCGCCTTTATCCTTTTACGTTAAAGGCGGCTTTGATGACTCGTCTCACCATCTCTTGCACTTCTTCGTCATCGCTTGTGGTTCCAATAATAGTCTCGGTCGCAGCATTGAGCGGCGTCATGCCATCAGCTATCAGCACTGCCCAGTTAATTAGATCACCAGGCGATGGCCCGTATGGCAGGTCGCCATTCTTGTATTGGCGTCTCAGTTCTGCGCCTATTTTGACGACTTTTTTGGCCGTTTCCTCGTCTACTCCGCCGCGTTTCTGAACCAGTTGCACCTCATCTGGGCAGATGTTGTCGCCAACGCTTAGGTAGTCAAAGGTTATCCACACGGACATGCGTCTTCTTAGCGCAGCGTTTAACGGTTTTGTACCGACGAACTCTGCCGAGAATGGGTTCATGGAGATTATCAAATAGCCGTATGGGTGGCGATTGACGATTTCGTTATCTTTCTCGGTTAAAACGATGTGCCCTCTTGTGTCGAGGATGGGGTTTAGCCTGGATGCGATGTCTTGTTTCATCATATTGGCTTCGTCGAGGTAGAGAATTCCTCCAGTCTTACACCAAGTGATGATTTGTCCATCTATCCAGTTTTCCTTTCCGAGTCCTATGTATCTGCCGAAGAGGTCATATGTTGAAGTGTTTAGGCCACAATTTACTTCCCAAATTGGGAGGCCGCTTATTTCGGCCACTATGTATACTATGTGGGTTTTTCCTGTTCCGCTCGGCCCAATTAGGGCGCACTGTTTGAAGTAATAGAGTGCGCGCACTATGCGTTTGACGTAATCGTGGCCTCGGTCGACGTATTCTGGAGTGTTTGATGGCACCAGGCTTTGAATACTTTCTGGAAAGAAGTAACCAGGATGCAAGTCGTATTTTTCTGTTCCGTATTTAGCAAGCAGTGGGGAGACTTTTTGAGATACTTGCTTCGCGAGGGATATGCGGAATTTGGCATTATCACGCTCAGTTTTTATCTCGAGTTCTTTCATGTAGACTACTTGCTCTTTTTTCTTTTGTCCTTGGTGACTGAAGCCCATAGCCACCGCTGGTTGCTGCTCTTCGGTTTTTTGAGACAAATAGCCCATACTCCTTCTTTCTTTGTGTCAATTTATGTTAATGTGCGACTTGGAATTTAAATATTCTGTCTTGCGATTCAATACTATAGAACCGTGAAGAAAACACAGAGGAAAAGCTTCGCAGAACCGTTTACCGCCATTTCCCTCAACGTATGAAGCGAGTAAAGAAGGAGTAATCAAGTCTTTTAAATCCTGACCTACATAAACAATTGCGGTGCCAAAAGAATGAACTTTTTAATCTTTGGACCTCCAGGCTCAGGAAAAGGAACGTACTCTACTCGGCTCGAAATAGACCTCAAGATGACTGCAATCGCTATGGGCGATGTCTTCCGAGACGCCATAAAACAAGGAACCGCACTTGGCAAAAAGGTTGAGAGCTACCTGAAAAGCGGACAGCTAGTTCCAGATGACGTCGTCGTAGAGGTTTTGGAAAAGAAAATACACGAAAAAGAAGACACAACTGGTTTCATACTTGACGGGTTCCCAAGAACGATTCAGCAGGCTAAGGCCTTGGAAAAGATTTCGAAAATAGATGCCGTTATCAATCTACAGGTGCCAGAACGGATAATCATAGCCAGACTTTCAAGCAGGAGAATATGCAAGAACTGTGGCGCAATCTATAATGTACTCTACTTGAAACCGAAAAAAGAAGGAACGTGCGACGTATGCGGGGGGCCGCTTTACCAGCGTGAAGACGACACTGAGAAAGTGATTAGGGACAGGATTAAAGTTTATGAGAAACAAACCCAACCACTTCTTGAGTATTACAAAGGCAGAGTACCCTTCGTCAACTTCAGATGCGAAAAGTTGGACATGCCGCCCGAAAAGGCAGTGGTCAAAATTCTTGAAGGTTTAAGAAGAATCGGACTGTACGATAAGTGAGAGGCGAATGATCGCTTTAGATTGCTTCAACCTTCGCTACTTCTGGGATCTTCTTCCTTAAGAAGTTCTCAACGCCCCATTGTATAGTCATTGAGGACATTGGACATCCCGCACATGCGCCTTTCAGCCTGACCCTAACGACTCCATCCTCGACAGCGACAAGCTCAATATCTCCTCCGTCAGCCTGCAAATTTGGTCGTATTTCTGCAATTGCTTTTTGCACTTTTTCCTTCAGCGTTTCATTCACTTTTGACCACGCTTTGAACATTGTTTGAAGCATCATAAATACTTCTCCCTTTCGTTAGGCCTTTTCGTTATGTTGGCTGCTGGGTTGGAGCTCGCCTTTAGGATTGACGGGTTTGTTTGGTTGCTATTTGCCATATTTTGATGTCTTCGGGTGCTATGCGTTCTTCCTGTTTTTCCTTCGGTATATCGTCGAATTCGCTGATGGTTGCGAGAAGATGCTCTAGAATATACTTTTGCCGTTGTCCGGTAACCCAGAATTTTTCGTCCTGCTTTCTTTGAAGATATAAAGGCTTCTTTAAATCCAATAGCTTTTCGATGACTCTACCAAGCGTACATTCAGTGAGTTCATGTACGATCGTGCCGGTATCTTCGACTTCTTTGCTTGCCAAGTATATGGTATAGCGCCATTCACCATCACTCTGGGCTGGAAAGGGGCTAACGTGACTGAAGCTTCCTACCTGAAAAGTGAAAGCATCAAAATCTACGAATCCGGAGGGATCAAAAGTCGTCAGGAAAAGTTCCTGATCTCTCTGGATTTTCTCTTTGATTTTTGAGTATCGTTCAAAGTATCTTAGTCTCAAGAGGAATAGTGCGACAAACAAAGCGATAAGAGAGAGAAGAAAGACGAAGGTGTCAAGGTCCACTTGTCTGAAGCCTCTATCGCAGCAGCTATATGTCAAGTTTAAGATTTTAATGGTTTATTGCTTAAAGTATTTTGGAATCATCGGGTACAATCAAAGATTTGGCTCTCCAGCCACGAGGATGATAGCACCATTTCGACCATCACTGCATGCTTTGCCTTCATTTGTCGTCCCAGAGCAGAGTGCGATTCTCATTGGTATAGTCACGTTGAACAGAGATTACGTGCTTGATATTGATTCTCCTTAGTGTATCCATGTTTTTGATTTTGGCATGTTTGGGCTTATTTATGGTCTGAAGTGAGTTCGGTATACCTTAGATATCTCCATGCTATAAATCCGAAGAAAGACAGAGCGAAACTAACCATCATAAACGTGTCCAAGGTAAACCATACTGGAAGATTTCTGTCCACAGTCCAGTCTCCGGACCATGTCCTAGTTATGTGAATGACAAGAATTCCATATCCAACAATAATTAGACCGTAAATAACGAAAGCCTCCGAAATGGCCATAAGTAATTTACGAGGAATCACTCGAACCCCTCAAATTATAGCCCCTATCTTACTGTTCTACTATTTATGGGAAACGTGCTTCAAAACGGTTAATACTCGAGTTGATCATTCCGCTATTTGCCGAGAGAAAAAATCCGCGACGATATTGTAATCCGCCGAGACTTGGCGTCGTTTGAAAAAAGTACGCACACTTTTTTATATTGCGACTTCTCGCAAAAGCTAATCGGAAAAGGTGACACTCTGGATGGCAGTTGAGCAACAGCAGAAGAAGATTCTACGAACGTCCGTGGAAGGAAAACCGCCAAACGCCGAACATGTCACCTCTATCGCCATTGATTTTCTGAAAACACTCGGCAACAAGCGTGGAATCAAGCCCAAAAAAGTCTCCTTACAAGGAGCAGTATACATTGTGGAATTAGACATAGGCAAGGATAAGACTGCCGTCGTTCAAATCGAAGTCCAAACCAGAGAAATCAAGGAGTACGAAATCAAGACGAATGAGAAAGAAGAATCAGGGCTCGGTCTACCACTAGCACCAAAAACGCTAATCATGACTTTCGCCATATCTGTTATTGCATATCTTCTTTTAGAAGCCATTAACGTTCCAAGCATTTTATTCGGACGATAAGGCCATTAACATTTTTCGCTGTTGAACCTTCCAGACTTCCACAGTTTGTGCCATACCTTGCTTTGCTTGTATCGAGACCTTTGATGGTTATCGCCACGTGGCCGAGGCCGAGAAGCTTCAAATTAGCTTAATCCTCGGATCAATGGTTTACATGCCTGCAATTGTCAAGAGCTTCGAGTAAAGTATGAACATATCTATTCTTATCTACTTCGCCGTAACGACCCATAAGCGCGAAATCGTATATTACTCAGGAGACTACTGCGCTGCTTCTTTGCCTCCGGTTACTCTTTCCTTTAACTCTCTGACGGTTTGCTCAGGCGTCGAGACCGCTTCTGCGGTAGGTGAGATCTCTACCTTCGGCGATGGTTGCTTTGAAGAATGGAACAAATCAGGAGGCGGGTAAGGAGTCTCTAACAGGGTGGAGACTAGAAAAAGTGCCATAAACACGCGTTGGTAGACGCTGTAAAGCATTATCGGAATCCTCGTTTCGGGGTCAATTTCAAGCAGTTTTTCAATGTCCGCATCTTTGCCTAGTAGAGTTGCTAGTCCTTCGATTCCAAATTTTACCACGTTGGGTTTTGTCCCGACCGTCAAAACAAAAAGAATTGTAACTTTGCCACTCTTTCTCTCTTTCTCTTCAAGCTTTGCTCCTACGTCGAAGGTAAGCTCACCAGACAGTGGCTTTTCACCAAGTCTTACTGCTGAGATGTTGCTTATCGCTACCTGAATCGAAACGTCTCCGACGCCTACCGATGGCAAATGAAGGATTCTCCACTATAATCTGGACTGTGCATTCACAACTTCCATTGTCGGAGATGCAAGTCCTTTTGTGTGTAGTTCAACGCGACGCACGATCAGCGCCTTCCGCTCTGGTGACATACTCCGGCTGGCGGCTACGCTACGAAATTAATCTGATCTAACTTTGCCGAGAACATGTTTAGTGAATCAGCTGAGAACCAAGTATACTGTTTGTTTTGTCCATCAACATCTACAACAAAAATATACCGTGAGTGATCATAAAAGATAGCGGTACCTACGGTGGTACAACTATAAAATTGTTGGCTCATGCCGGGTTTCAGATAAAGACCCGAAACAAAGTAGTCTACATTGACCTTGAAGAGCATGGGAAGACTTCTGAGAAAGCAGACTTAATCTTGGTGACACATTCACACCCTGACCACTCCGACCTATCTAAGATCAAAATGGTCTGCAAGAAAGACACTATCGTCATCGCTCCTACGGATTGTGTCTCGAAAATAAGTGGAAATATCAAGACACTTAAGCCTGGAGAAGAAACAACCGTTATTGGCATAAGTATCAAAGCGATAGATGCTGACAATCATCCAATTGTGACAACTTTTATTTAACAATTGCCCGCATTCTTGTGGAAAATGCTTTTATATTTATATAAATACTCGTCCAAAATGCAAACCTGCTAGAGAGATGAAACCACGATGCGCGTCACGAAGAGAACAACGAATCATGCGGAGACACGACTTAAACTGACAAGAAACTCCGAATACATCCTACTACACTTCACGGACCTGCTAGGTTTCCTAAAGGGTCGAACAATACCTGCAGCGGAGTAATGACTCGCTTTGCAATCTAAAAATTTAAACGCAGCTTAATCAGATCTGAAACCTCAAATTGAGGAAATTCCGACTCTCGCAAGAAAAGTATTATGAGGAAAGGGCAACTCACATAAGTATTGGTTATAGGCTGATCTTTTTAGCCCGCGAATATTCGAGCGCAATCAGTGAAAATCGTCTTGGAACTTTTGCTACGTGACAAGGATTGCTATTAGATTAGAGTATCCCGGTTTAGAGGATAAGCCGTACACATTCGGATGTCATCAACGCCGAACACAAACTGCGTCACTCTGTTTAAGCCGATCCCACAGCCAGCATGGGGCGCAGTCTGGTATTTTCTGTAAACGTCAATGTACCAGTCAAAGTCTTTAATTGAGCCGCCTCTATCGGTCAGCTGTTTAAACATCTGCGACTCTTCCAATCTCTTAAGCAGAAGATCTGCCCTGTATTCCCTCGAAGCTGCTCCAACTGCTTCTCCGCCGAATGGTAGAATCAAGTCCGCACTGTTGACTAGCTCAGAATTCTCCTCGTTCTCAATCATATTAAAGAACTTCATTGTTTTGGGAAAGTGTGTTATGAATAGAGGTGCATCTCCATGCTTTTCGACAAGCTTCTGCTCTTCTTCTCTTGTAATATCATGACCGAATTCTTTGCCTAATTCTTGGATTACTTCAGCGTACGGAATTCTTTGAAAAGGCGCGATGATATGTCCTAGTCTGTTTCTATCTAGCCACCTGCTTGTCATTTTCTTCAGCACGGACGTGATCATGGAGACTATCACGCCTTCTACGTGTTCGAGCAGTTCTTCAAATGTGCCGGCAAATTCGAGCTCAATCAAAGTGAACTCTGTCAGGTGCCGATTATCCACTCGAGGCTCCGCTCTGAAACTGGGACTTATGCACCAAACCTTGTTCATCCAAGGAATCAAAGATTCAAGATATAGTTGTGCAGTCTGGGACAGATAGCCCATCTGACCAAAGTAATCGACTGCGAAGAGCGTGTCAATGTTCTCGCAAGCGCCTGTTGCCCTTGTTATGTGCGGTACCACGATTTCTTTGAACTCCATGTCGTCAAAGTACTTTCGTGCTCCTTGAAGCAATAGTCCCTCGACATAGACCATGGCCCTAAAAGCAGGAGACCCGAACAAGCAATACCTGTCTTGCGTTTTGCTCAGATTCTCGGGTAGTTTGTCTGTCACTTGTAGCCCTCTCCCACTATTCGCATGTCTTATTTAAGATTTTTTACTCGGATTTTTCACGAGTAGCCATTAAACAGTCTTTGTATAAAGAGCAACGCAAACATTTGAATCTACTAAACGTCTTGTCAAGCGGACATTTCGAAGGTTTCTTTTGACGCATGCTCATCATCTTCTTGGAAGCCGGGGAAGGGAGTTGAACCTAAGCCACATGGTGGAATCTCCCGCAAGCTCCCTTTTTTTCTGCTTTTAAGGTCGCTCTCGGGTGTTGTGAAAATGGAAGGTGTACCATCTCTTAAAGACTTTGGCAACGTGGCACTGTTAAGTCTGTTGTGGTAGACTAGAGTTTCCTTTATCAAGAGTTTATGAATATCTTGTCTTCTGTTTGGTAGAAATTGGGTTGTCTTCAAACAAGTTTAACCAAGTTTAACCGCTGAAATGTAAGCAGCAGTTAAGCATAAATAGGTTAAACGACAATGCATTAAACCGAAGAAAACATGAAAGCGTTGAAATTCACCATCCGAGACATAACATTTGAGTATCCAGTGGAAGATGATGAAGCAGCGATAAACATTGTAAAATCCATACTGACAAAAATAGGTGAACATCAAGTTCAAAATCTGGAAACGCTATCATCGTTTATCGACACTCCCACCAAAAGTAAACGAAAACGCTTGACACCAAATGAATCAATGGTCAATCTTCCATTAAAATCAGATGGAGAAGTTATGAGCTACATACTAAAACAGCCCAAATTTGCTCATGACCTCTTCAGCGTACAAAAGAATGTTTATGGAGACATCTTCAAATCTCGCGGTTCAGGAAAGAAAATGTACTATAAAACTTTCAGACAGCTAAGACAAGTACGCGACAAAATTGAAGCTGCCTATACAGGGAAATTCAGATTCACGGAAGACCAAAACACAAGAATAAAGGAATACTTCTTTGAACCCATGGCAAGCGTTACCATAACTTCCCAATAAGCAATCCAAGAATGTCATGAGAAAGGCAGAGACAAGCTGGCGCGAACATCAAACCCCTACCAGGCTAATGTTCAGGCTTGTTCTCTGCCCTCAAAGTCGATGCCGAGGTAGCTCAGCATGGACGAGAGCTTCAGCCCGCTAAGCTGAGGGTCGTGGGTTCGAAGCCCACCCTCGGCACCTTACAGAAATTAAGGTAACACCATGTATATCTAAGTTATGGTATCCAAATCTCATCTTTTCATGCTTCTATTCAATTTTAACCTTCTCTTTTACCTTCTTTTCCCATTCTGACTGCGATAAAATGCCTTTTTGTTCCAATAGTTCAACTAGAGATTCTAGCATTTGGCTCAATAGGTCAAGTTCTTCAGTAACATCGCGTTTAATGTTGGATTTTTTCATGTTTTCCACCTTTCGCAAGATAACCTTGTTCAGACATCCAATTCGTAATTATGGTACGAAGAGTGTCAGATCGGGTTTGTCCGATTCTACCTATTAGTTCCTTGTCCACAGTTGAAACTATTCCATCTGGGAGACTGACCAGAATTTTTTTCATTTACTGACCACCTCTATTTTTTGTTCTTCTTCTTTTTTGCCTAGTGCGTTTACTAAGAGTGTCGCTTCTCGTTTTGTAGCTTCGTCAATCAAACCTTTCCAATTATTTGGAACATTCATTCTTGCTGCTTGCGCTGGAGTTTTACCACCTAAACTCAAATGTGGTCGAACAAGGTTGTAATGAACACTCCACCCTTCGAGTAGAAGTTTTGTTGAGTCATAGGCTTTTAGACCTCTCATACATTTAGTTCTATCTTTCAGTGTTCCGTGAAGTCTCTCAACGATATTGTTCGTTTCCCTAGCGCGAATTCCAACTCTCTGCACTAGCTTAGGTCTTGCGTCTTTTCGCATAGTATAGAATACTTTGTTGAACGCACTACTGTAAACGAAGCTTCCGTCTACGAATACTGCTCTCGGCTTAACTTTGCTCTGCTCTGCGCCTTTCGTGAATATGGCTACTGTGTCTTCGAAGGTTCTTGTGTTGGAGATGTGAGAAGCGACCATGAATTTTGTGTCTTCGTCTATCATTTCCCAGAACCAGATACTCCGTCCTTCGCATTGAATCATGGTTTCGTCTTCATGCCACAGACCTGAAAGTTGTGGAACTTGAGCTATCATATACTCTTTCACAAGGCGAGAGTATTTCTTGAGCCAATTCAGAATTGTGACTTGAGAGATTCTTTCTCCAAAAATTTGCTCTAGGT
>DATHCB010000023.1:0-16492 GCA_035319765.1 Bathyarchaeia archaeon | reverse complement strand
GCCCTTGAAACCGCGAAGCTTGCCCAAGGCAACGAGTAGCCCAGCAATGCCAAATATCTGGCCCCCGAGAATCTCTGCACCCATGTTTCGGGCATCCTTTAACGCCTCTTTTCCAGAGGCGGCGCAGTAGAGTTTCGGAGTCGCGATTTTTTCTTCGCGTCTCAACCCTCCGAGGGTGATTATGTATTTGCATCCAAATTCTTCTGCCACATCTAGTACGCGTCCGCAGAGCTCATACTGTCCCATCGTAGTCAGCGCTTGCGTGTTGCCGTAGAGGATGATTAAGTCTCTCTCGCTATTGTGCCCTTTGTAATAGTAGAATTCATTTATGGGAGAGTTGGTTTTGCCTTGCTCGGTCGTAATCGCAAAGTCTTGGAAAGCCGACGAGTGCAGCTCACCAAAAAGTGTCGCCTTAAGTTCTCGGATGAGATGCAACGCCGCAATGTTGGCAACGAAGCCTATGCCAGGTAACCCTTCGATTAAGACTGGATTATTTAGCTCAGGCCTTTCATGGATATGCAAAGTGCAGACCAAATTCGGACGCTCCTGTCGACGTATAATAGTTAAGAGATCGCAAGGCAATATTAAAGCCTTAAAACACATTTGAAAAGGTGAAGTCAATGTCTTTCGAAGTTCGAGAAAAAGATCTGCTCGGACGAATCGGCAGGTTAGAAACAAAGAGCGGCCAAATGGAAACGCCTACTTTGCTGCCAGTGGTAAACCCGAGAATTCAGCTCATAAAGCCTAGAGACTTGCTGGAGGTTTTTGGCTGCAAGGCTCTAATCACGAACGCCTACATTATTCAGAAGCAATATGGAAGCGAGGCCGTCAAAAAGGGAGTTCACCAGTTGCTAGGTTACGATGGCGTTGTTATGACAGATTCAGGGGCATATCAGATTCTCGTATATGGAGATGTAGAAACTGGAAACGAAGAAATCATACATTTTCAAGAGCAGATCAACTCTGACATTGCAACGATCCTAGACACTCCGACGGGCTGGAAAGTATCTAAAAACTACGCAAATGGGACAGTGGAAGAAACACTACGCAGAGCGGAAAGACTTTGGAAAATCAAAACACGCAACGACATTATCTGGGTTGGACCGATCCAGGGCGGACAGCACCTTGATCTCATCGTTAGGTCGGCCAAGAAAATGAGCAAACTGCCCTTTCAGATTCACGCGTTAGGCAGCCCGACGCCGGTGATGGAACAGTATTTTTTTGACTTGCTTGTCGACATGATTATGGCTGCTAAAATGAATCTTCCTATGGATAGACCATTGCATCTCTTCGGTGCGGGGCATCCATTCATGCTGTCTCTTGCCGTTGCATTGGGGTGTGACTTGTTCGATTCTGCGGCTTATGCATTATTTGCGCGTGATGGTAGATACATGACTGAGAGTGGCACAAAGAGGTTGAATGAACTCGAGTATTTTCCTTGTAGTTGCCCCGTGTGTGCCAAGAATAACCCCATTGGCTTATTAGAGAGTCCTACAGAGGAAAGGCAGAAGTTGCTGGCAGAACACAATCTCTTTGTAAGCTTGGGTGAACTGAGACTAATCAAGCAGGCGATTTTAGAGGGACGCCTCTGGGAACACCTAGAAATGAAAGCGCACGCGCATCCGGCTTTGCTCCAGTCACTCAAGCAGTTAAAAAAATATGAAGGTTATATAGAGGAAAACAGCCCAATAACTAAGAGTCGAGGATTATTCTACTTTGATTCCGTCGGACTTTCCAGGCCCGAGGTGGTTCGCCACCGCAAAAGGTTGGCCGCACGATATTTGCCACCTGAGAAAGCCGACACCTTATTCCTGTTGCCCCAAACAAGCATGAAGCCTTTTCATAAGGCACGAGAATGGCAAGACATTCTTTCCAAGATCCATGAAAATCTTGGAGAAAGCAGCTCCAAAGTTCATGTATGCGTCTACTCTGCGCCTTTCGGTGTCGTACCGCTAGAGCTGGATGAAGTATACCCTTTATCGCAGCATGAGGTTGCGGTTCCGCTGGACAATGAAACTGTAGATTACGTCGCAGGCCAAGTGGCAGTATACATTGAGACAATGAGCTACGAGAAAGTCGTACTTCTGGAAGACCGAAAGATCTGGAAAAGAATAGTCACGAACGCGTGCAGACGAGCGTGCAAAAAGAAAAACATTCGCTTCTCAGATCTGCAGCGTCAAGGCACAAAAGATGCATTCGTTACAGGGCTGTGGGAAGCGTTACGAATGTGAGAGGGCGACAATATTGAAGACGGAATTTGTCGTCCGAGAAGCGAAAGAATCAGATAAAGACGCAGTACTGAGATTCTCTCAGAACGTTTTTGAACATGCGGATTACATTGTAGATGTTTGGGATTCTTGGTTAGTAGATCCTGAAGGCAAGATCTTCGTCGCCACTTTTGAAGATATTCCAATCGGCATGTTGCATGTTGAAATCGTGAAAAAGGGTGAGGCTTGGTTGGAGGGAGCACGGGTTGCAGTTGAGTTCAGACGCAGAGGCGTTGCTTCCTCGCTTAATTCCGCGTGCTTCGAGTGGGCTATTAAACGCGGTGCGAGGGTCGCACGGTTAGTGACGAATTCGACCAATCTGGTAGCTAGAAAGGCGTTGGCCAAGATGAAGTTGGAGTGTGTGTCAGATTGGACTCGAATGCAGTTTGATGGATGCCAACTTGACGTTTCCAACGATGCTCGCCTTGCTGAAGAGCGTGATACTGAAAGGATTTGGAGGTTTTTGAAAGGTTCCCGGGATTTCGCAGCTTCTGCAGGTTTGTTTGTTATCATGTTTCGTTGGATGTCGCTTGACCACGCCGAGTTAGAGAGGTTCATTGGAAGAAGGATGGCAATTATTCACGAGTCCAAGAAGGGAGTGGACGGTTTGATTTTGTTCGATGACACCATAAAACAAGTGTGGCAGAGGAATAGCGTACAGACTTGTTACGTAGGGGGTAACGCTGGAGCAATTTTGAGCATGAGTCGGTTTCTGAAGGGACATCTTTACGATGAGAGCGTAGCAAGCATCTACGGAGCCATGTGCAACAGGAGGCATCTGACCACTTCATTTGCAAAAGTTGGTTTTAAAGCACATCCTAGGAGCCACTTAGTGTTTGAAAAAAGAATCCGCTGATGGCGTATACAATATAGAAAACGATTAAATCTTTGCGCGGTCAAGAATTGTGCAATTTTACGAGGGTGAAAGCTTGTCTTCGTACGATGAGAAGGCCGTGCTAGATATTCTGGAGAAGGTTAGCAAGAGCGTCGTTAACATCAGCACGACTAGACTCGTGTACAGCATGTTTTATCAAGTTGTACCTTTGCAGGGGGTAGGGTCAGGTACCATAATAGACACTGATGGTTACGTGTTGACCAACAATCACGTGGTTCAGGACGCTGAAAGAATCTCTGTAACACTTTGGAATGGTGAAGTATTGAAGGGAAAAATAGAAGGCACCTGCACAACCCACGACACGGCAGTCATAAAGGTGGAAAAGAAGAACCTCACGGCGGCCGAAATGGGCAACTCAGACAACCTGAGAGTTGGCCAAAGAGTGTATGCAATTGGAAATCCCTTCGGGCTTGCAGGCGGCCCGAGCGTTACTTCAGGTGTGATTAGCGCTGTTAAGAGAACGATAGAGTCAGACCGGGGCTTACTGGAAAACCTTGTGCAAACTGATGCAGCGATAAACCCTGGAAACAGTGGCGGACCACTTGTAGATTTGGACGGAAAAGTCATTGCAATAAACACCGCAATAGTTCCCTTCGCACAGGGCATAGGATTCGCCATTCCGATAAACTCTGCCAAAGAATGTTCGAGCGAAGTGATGACAAAGGGTATCTCCGCAAGACCTTGGCTTGGAATAACGGGCCTTAGCCTCACGGAAGAGATATCTCGGTACTACAACTTGGCAGTTGACCAAGGTGTTCTTGTAACGAAAATAATGGATGACAGCCCTGCAAAGCACGCGGGCTTTGTCGTCGGAGACATAATACTGAAAGTTGGGAACACGGCCGTATATCACATCGAAGACCTGCTGAAGGAGATTCATAAGAGAAAAATCGGAGAAAAAACGGGAATCATCGTGTTCCGAAATGGTCGAGAGCACAGCCTGGAGGTCACTCTAAGGCAGATGCCTTAGAATGAACGGGAATCAACGGCCATACGCATATACAAAAATTATGGACACTAATTGATTATGAAGCAGAGGATTGAGTTTATCTCCCCCTAATACCGATTTGAAGAAGGCAGACTAGCTACTCTCCTTCAGTTTTCGAGTCCATGCCACCAGAGCCGTGAGCATGTCCGCTACGTTTTTTTTGACTCGCTCATCTTTCAGGATGCCATTTTCGTCGAATTTCTCAGGCGCGAAAGTCACCATAACCTCAGGTCTATTCAAGGGATACATATTTAAAAAAACGAAGCACTGCCTTAGATGATACTGAGCTCTAGCAGTTCCTATTATTCCTATGGATGCCCCCATTACGGCTACTGGTTTTCCCTCAAGGGAATTGTCGCCATAAGGTCTAGAGGCGCAGTCAATCGCGTTTTTCAGAACACCTGGTATCGAATAGTTGTACTCGGGCGTTGCGATGAGAATCGCGTCCGCCGTTCTGATTCCCTTCTTGAATTCTCTTACTCTTTCTGATGGTTGACTTTCAAGGTCCTGATTGAACGGCGGAATACCTTCCAGGTCGAATAGTTCGATCTTCGCGTCCTTTGGACATAACTCTACTGCTGCGCGGAGCAATGATTTGTTGAATGATTTCTTTCGCAGGCTGCCTGCAAAACCGAAAATCGTTATCGTCTTGCTCATAATTCTGTGTTTGGGCTTTTTGACACTTTAAGTTTTTTTCTTCAGATGCTGCATATCAGTTTCAGAACTTCAGCGAATTTGCAACTTTCTTAACGATCGCAGCTGATTTCTGGAAATCCTTGATTTCCTGCTCATTAAGTGGAAGTTTTATTATTTCTTTTACGCCGCTACGGTTGAGAATCACTGGAACACTTAAGCAAATGTCGCGAACGCCATGGTAATCTTCAAGAAAGGTCGAAACCGTTACGACAGCATTCTCGTCGCGAAGTATGCTTTCCACGATTTTTGTCAGTCCAAGGGCTACGGCGTAGTTTGTCCTGCCCTTTAGTCTTATGATTTCAACTCCGGCATTTCTGACCTTCAGGAATAAATCGTTGAGGTGTTCGGGGTCGTATGGAATCTCGAACATGGGACAATAATCTTTAAGACGCATTCCAGCGACGTTGGCGAGACTCCAAATCGGCACTTCGCTATCGCCATGCTCGCCTATTATGTATGCATGAACGTTTCGTGGATCGACTCGCAGATATTCACCAAGTAAGTAGCGAAGCCTCGCGGTATCCAGGATTGTCCCCGAACCGAACACCCTATCTTTTGGGAAGCCTGATAGCTTTAAAGCCGCATACGTCATAACGTCCAAAGGGTTAGTTACGACTAGCAGAATGCCTTCCTTATTATACTCGGTTACATTGGGAACTATCTGCTTCATTATCTCGAAGTTTCCTTCCGCCAACTCCAAGCGGGACTGCTCAATTCTCTGCCCTTTGTCAACCGCTATGACCACCACGTCAGCATCTTTACAGTCGGAGTACTCTCCCGACCAGATTTTGACTGGCTGCGCAAAGGGCACCCCGTGATTTAGGTCCATGGTCTCTCCCTCGGCCCGGTCCTTGTTGAGGTCGATGATTACGATTTGCGAAGCTAACCCGTGAATAAGCAGCGAATACGCGAACGTGGTACCGACAAATCCTGCGCCCACAATGGCTATTTTTGAACTTTTCTCGGTTCTTGCGTTCAAGCTAAACGCCTGCTAACGCTTTGCTTATCACTCAGAATTATGCTTTTTCAGAACTTGGCAATTCATATGGACATTCTCTTTGGCTTTCTAATTATCGTTCCCCTGCTAGTAGAGAAGTGAAAGGTTCGAGCAAAACGTGTTGCTTAGCGAATTTGTTCAAGTATTTCTTCGATTTCTTGATAACTGGGTTCTACGCCAGGGTTGTCTGAGACCCAAGCGTAACGGACAGTATCCTGCTTGTCAATGATAAACACCGAACGTTTTGCGGCCACGTATCCCTTGAGTCCAGCGAAGTCAGGCAGTTCAACGCCGAAGAGTCTCACTGCTTCACGGTTGTAGTCACATAACAGTGGAAACGTTAGCATGTTTTTCTCCGCGAACGCCTTATTTGAGAATGGGTCATTCACACTAATGCCTACAACCTGCGCTTTCAAGTTGTTTAGCCTAGCAAGAGAATCTCTGAAAGTGCACATTTCCTTCGTACAAACTGATGTAAATGCACCCGGGAAGAACGCTAACACCACAGTTTGTTTTAAGAAATCCGAGAGTCTTCGCGGTTTTAGGTCAGTACCACTGAGAACGAAATCTGGAGCCCTGTCGCCCACTTTTATTTTTCTCTCCATCTTCAGCTGCCTCGCTGTACCTTCTCCTTGGCAAAGAGATATAGATGTTTTGTTTGGACATTTTATGACGTGATGTTGAGTTCCCAAATACTCTGCTAGTTTGAGCTTTGGTGGCGCCGTTTTTCATCATTCTTTTTTGACTCCTTCTTTTTGACGCCTCCGTCGTGCTGTCTAAGTGCTTCATCTATGTGCTCTCAACATATCGATGGCTCTAGTGTATGATCCAGCGGTGCTGGCTCGATGCTGGTTCACTTATTATCCATATTTTGTCTGAAAAGCGGTAAGAGTCAAGAGCCTTTGAGAGATTTCTTCTTTTGGATGACAAGAATATCCGCGATAATTCCGACTCTTAATACGGAAAAGTATCTTGGACGTACTTTACGGAGTTTGGCAGAGCAGTTTTTCCGCGATTTCGAGTTGATAGTGAAAGACGATGTGAGCCAGGCAGCATCTTGAAGATGACCAAAGAATTCGCCGATCTAGTTCTCCCTGAAAAAGATATCTCGATTGGGGATGCGAGGGAACCAAGGTGCGAGTGGGCGCGCCAAATTGGCACAACCCGAATTCGAAAACTTCCGATAAGAAACAATAACGTGTCTTTTATTCTCGCGCGAAGCTTTCGGGTCTAGAACCTTTTTTCTATAAGACTTATTAGATTGATCCATAGTAAAGCGCATAGTGGAGGAAAAAACTTGAAAAGACAACATGCCACTAGCGTAGCCTTTCTAGCTTGTCTAATGCTTTTCGCCCTTGTAATGCCGTTTGCAGGCGCAACAAGCGTAACTAAGGATCTCGTAGCCCTATTCGATAGCAGAGTAATTTGTTACCATGCTTCACTGGTTACTGTCAACCCCGCTTCCTACGCATCTGGCTTTTTGTACAACACTGTCACTGAGCTTCAGAGAGCTTACGGTCTGGACCCGCTCTATGCAGCCGGATACAATGGGGCAGGTCAAACAGTGGTTATCGTCGACGCGTTTGGAAGCCCGACCATCTACAGTGACTTGCTGAGTTTTATTCAATGGCAAAATCAATACGCCGGAGCTAACCTGCCTTGGACGACGTTAAGCGCGGTGGAAAGTCATTTACGCATCTACTATCCTCAAGGAAAGCCAGTGTTCAACGCGAGTAATAGCGACGAGCTCGGTTGGAGCCTCGAGGTGACGCTTGACGTTGACATGGTTCATGCGATTGCTCCTGGAGCAAACATCGCTTTGGTCATCGCTCCAAACGACAATTTTGGCCCCTTAGACTATGCTGTGAACTATGCCATCTTCAACCACTTGGGATGCGCGATTTCCCAGAGCTGGGGGGCACCGGAATATGAGTTAACTGGTCCCAGCGGAATCGCCGTTATGCTGGAGGGTAATAGTATCTACATGTCAGCTGCCCAAGCGCAGATAACTGTGTTCGCCTCAGCTGGAGACATTGGCGCAGCAAACTTCGGACCATACGATAACCCATCGTTCCCAGCATCAGATCCCTACGTCACTGCTGTCGGAGGAACCAACCTCTTCATGCACTGCACTAACGGTTATAATGAAGGAGCGGGCGAATGGAACAATGGAAGCTACACCGGTCTCAGCTACTTCTATGAGATTGCTGGAAACGATTACGAAGCAATGGTTGCCGATGGGTATCCATCTCCCTTTGACATTGTCACGACAGGCGGGGCCATGAGTTCGTTCTTTACATTGCCTTATTGGCAGCAGGGAATAGCCTTAACCTACACAAATGGTACCACGGTCCGAGCAACAAGACGATGCGTATCGGACGTCTCATTTGACAGCGGAGTATACGGTGGCTTGGGTGCTGTACCTTGGAGTGTTCAAACCCCTGGATCTCCGATCTTCTACATCATTGGAGGGACGAGTGCAGGGTCACCGTTCTGGTCTGCTTTGACCGCCATCGCAGGCCAGTATGCAGGTCACAGGCTAGGATTCATCAACCCGAGCCTCTACGGATTGTATTTCAGCGGAACTGCATACCTTTCAGGTGCTTTCCACGACATAACAAAGGGCGACAACACGTATCCAACCGGCTACAACGTAACAGGCTACGAAGCCACAAGAGGATGGGACGCGCCCACGGGCATAGGCAGCCCTAACGCTGCATATTTGGTTCCGCTGATGAAAGGATGGTAGAAACGGTTACAACCGCGCATCAGCTTCCCTTTTTTCTTTGTCTTTCAGCACTGATACCCTCTATGCCTACCTCATTTGCCCATGCCATTAGCGTCAGGGTTCCTGGACTGCCATAATTCTTTTCTGGTCCGCGGCGTAAAGCCTATGCAGTTAGATCTGCTCGAAAAAGATGACGCACGATTGAAAGCGGATCGCTTTTCATTTATGATTGCGACCGTCGAACGTGAACGCTCCATAGTAGAATCACACTGCGGCGATTAAGCCTTTATCAAGACCGTGACCCTAAGGTCTAACGCATTCAGCTTTTGGACGGTACGGGCGTTTCTTTGTCCGCTGTTTCTTGTGATATTCACACTCGTGAATGCGCACTACTAGGAAGCCGCTGTCTTGGTACTTGCATCCGCATGGCAGCGTGGTCGTCTTTGCCGTTCTCATTCCTCCGACAGTCCCACGATGGCTCTGGTTGCCCCCATCTAAATCATTTTCGATCGTCTAGGTAACATTAAGCTTCAATTTTATGAGTCGACATGGTCAACTGACGAAAAAAATTATGACCAGAAGGATTGAAAAATCGAAACTTCATGCTTCTGTTGGACATCCAATATCTTTAATAGTCGTAATGAACAGATGCACGGGTGAGGCGGGTGAGTGGGCTACCTCCCACCCGTTCCGCCTTGAAAGTTATAAATCCCGGGTGTGCGGAGGTGGAAAAGTGATTACTAAGAACCTAGCGTTGATCGCTATTTTTGCAGCACTTTACGCTACGCTCGTTATCGCCCTCGCTGGGATAAGTTTTCAGCTGGTTCAGGTTAGAATAGCAGACGCTTTGATTCCACTGTCCATAGTCTTCGGCTGGCCCGTCGTGGCCGGTGTCACTATCGGCTGTGTGATCAGCAACGTGGTAAGCCCGTTGCCAAGTGTAATAACAGATGTAACCTTGGGCGCTTTTGCGAATTTTTGTGCAAGCTTGGCAGCTTGGCGCATAGGGCTCTTGAAACCGCAAAGGACCCCTGATCTGAGCCTAGCGTTTACTCTTGGAACGTTGTTGGCCGGCTTAACGATTTTCGCATGGATTACTCGGAGCGGGATGCTCTTTACGGGTCCTTGGTTTTCTGATGTTGGATGGACTCGTCTTAACAGCGTTTTCAGCAGTGTGCTACTAATTGGATTTTTGGTGGCAGCGGTTTGGGCTGCTTCACGTTTGGAAGGAAAGGATAAACTAAATCGCTTTCTTGGTTGCTTGGCTGCTACTTTAGTAGTCACATTTGTCGTAGGTACGTACCTGGCAGTGATTACTGCAATGGAACTTTGGATTTGGTGGATCGGTATTGGCATAGGTTCGTTGATCTCTATATGCGGCATTGGATATCCATTGGTCGAGGTACTTAAAAGAATTCAACTCCATTGAGCTAGAAATACTCATTAATCGGGCAATTTTTTCTTCGGAAATGCTACAATAGCGCGTATTACGTTAAGAGAATTTGCTGAGAACATACACCCCATGAGCTCGCAATCCTTTAGAAGACTAGCTAATGTAACATCTTCACTAAGAGATTGGAGCAAAAGGACTTCCACTCTCAATTGGAATTCACGTAAGCACTTGACTTGCCAAGACCCAGAATACCCCTTTGCTTATCATTTCGCGGTCTTGAAAGGAAGAGCAGCTCTTAGCAGGCTTTGATAAGTGAAGTAGGCGATGTAAAACCCGTACGAGAGGAAGAGTTTGGGATACTTGTGGAACAGGCCTGCTCGTATCTCGGTTTGGGCTATATTGACACCTGACTTTATGTTCCAAACGACCGATGGCCTGTGGTGAATACAGTAGGGATTGTAAGTTGCAACCACATCGTATCCTTTCGAGTTGATCCAATCTTTTATGAAGGCATCCTCATAAGAATGCAGAGAACCAGGTATCTTGATTTCTCTAACTGCCTCTCGACGCACCAATAGGTCATGGGTGCCGCCTCTCGTCTGAAAAATGCTCATAGTAATCTGCAAAAACAACCTCAGAAACTTGGAGTTTGTCATGACGGACCAGACTTCAATGCCCCAAACCGCGCCGACGTTGGGAGCAACGAACGCCCGGGCCTTTTTAAACCACCCGTTGCACAGTTCAGCATCACTGTCAACGAACATAAACCATTCCGTTTTAACGTTCTCGATGCCTATTTGTCTGGCCTGACCTCGCCATCCCATATCTTGGAGGAGCAGTACGTTGTGGTGTTTTTTTTCAAATTTCTCCACTATGTCAAGCGTCTTATCTGTCGAGTAGCCGTCAACGATAATGAGCTGGTTTACTGGAACATTTCGATAGATGGCGCTTAAACACCGTTCAAGCTGCTCTTCGCTGTTCTTGGTTAAAACAACCACGTCAACTTTTCCAATATCTCCAGTTACGTTCCTCGCAGGACTTCGCGGCTTAAGCAGAGCCTTCAAATCAGTTGCGACCCTGTGTTCAGGTATGCTTTTCCGCTTTAAGGCATAAATAAAGATTGTGTCCCTATATTTCACCGAAATGCCTTGCTGACCAAACTGAAGGCCAGAATTCAGCAGTTGCTAAGCGACGAAGCAAGGCTTGCTCACAGAATGGGCTTGACACCGAATGCCATAAGCTGCATTGGCATGGTACTTGCCCTGCTATCAGCAATTGCATACTGGAAGTCCTCCTCTAGCATGCCTTTGCTAGTAATGGCGGCTATTCTCCTCCTGCTCTCAGGCTTCTGCGATGCACTGGACGGTGTTTTGGCGCGTTCGTACGAGGAGGTCACGATCTTCGGCGGTTTCATAGACTCGCTGCTCGACCGCTATGCGGATTCGATAGTTCTGGGCGGAGTAGTCCTCGGCGGATTCTCTGACGTTTCCTGGGGAATTGCAACAATTATAGGCACTCTACTAGTGAGCTATGCACGAGCACGAGCGGAAGCAGCCGGAGTAAAAATGGAATCCATAGGCCTAGCAGAACGACCAGAGCGCATAATAATTCTTGCATTGGCAAGTTTAGTTACACTTGCCTGGTTTCCAGCCCTAAAATGGAGCATAATCCTCTTGGCTATCCTGACAAATCTCACAGTACTCCAGCGCGTGATTTATTTTTATCGATCTTTAAAGAAAAAACTGTAGGTTTAGTGTTTTCTCCAGGGCTGTCGGCGTTCGTCTCTGGCTCTAACTTTGACTATGCCCCTGTGTACGGCGCAAGAAACACAATAATATTTTGTCTCAACAGGTGAAGCGATGTACGCCCCTTTCTGCCTAAGTTCTTTGGCTAGAGAGTAGTCAACTAATGAAACCCTGTGAGAAACCTTTTTTGCCTTATCCCTTGGCACGAGTGTCCCGCACCCCAAACACTGGACTAAAGCACTTTTTCCTTTGCTGCCCTTGGATCTTCCACGGCTTTTTCGTTTTACAGGCACTTGATTTCACTCTCGATATCAATTACAAATAGGCATTTATATAGTGCATGGTCAACACGCTCTCCTAAATAACTTTCCAAACACGAGCTGAAAAGCTTGACAATGGAAAGCGCTTAAAGTGATCAATATCGGACCTTTTTTTCTAATAAAGTGCAATTTCTTTGCACTTCGCAAAATGGCCGAAGAGCGTATGTGTGTACGATGAGACGCATCACTGGTTATAGATGCGAGTCGGAAAAGAACTTAAGCGTAGATGCAGTTGAATAGAAGCCATATTGGAGAGTGACTCTTTGGGAAAGATTGCAAAAGGCGTTAAGTGCAGTGTTTCTGGTTGCGGCAAGGATGCTATTCGTTCATTGGCTGCTTCAGAGGTTGCAAAGGCGGGACTGAAGGTCGGCAGCGAGAGAAGAGCATACCTATGTAAGGATCATTACAAAGAGTATAAGAAGGCGACCAAGAAAGACAAAATGCTCGAGAAGTGGCGATACAAAGGTTAGAAAGACTAAAATCGAAAACTTGAGGATTATTCAAAGGTGTTATCGTAAAAGAACCTCGCCTCAGCCTTCTTTCTTTGACCGGGTTTTGATGTTCTCACACGCTAAATCCAAAGTTTGCATATTTCGTTAACCTTCTGAACCGTTGGTCCTAGAACGCGCTCTCAAAAGTCTTATTTGCCCCTTTGGATTTTACTACATTAGAGAGGGTGTGAAGGTCGTTGAAGATAATTGTTTCAAGCCTAATCTTGTCATTGCTGCTTTTGAGCTTGTTTATTTTTGCATTTACTGTTATACCCGCAAAAGCGCAATCAGAAGGAACCATCATCATCAATCCTGACGGGAGCATAAGCAGCCCTGTTCGTGCAAACATCACTACTACGGACAACGTCACGTACACCTTCACAGGCAACGACTACCTGCCCATAGTCGTGAACAGAAGCGACATAATCATAAACGGAGCGGGCTACACACTTAACGGCTCTGGGTTTGGAGATGGAATCTATATCTTCGGAATGAGCAATGTTACGATTAAAGATACAAGCATCTCAAATTTCCTTAACGGAGCCTATCTCGATACCTCTTCAGGCAACGTAATATCAGGAGACAACATAACTAACGATCAGTATGGCATCTCCCTAACTGGTTCCTCCAACTATGACAATATTTCTGGAAACGCTATTACTAACAACTATCTTGGCATCTGTCTCTGGTCCTCCTCTTTTTGCACCGTGACTGAAAACAAGATAAAAGACAACTCGTGGGGCATCGATGTCAATTCTTCCCTCCACACCACTGTTTCTGAGAACAACATAGGAGCAAACAGCCATGCTGGCATTTATCTCGAAGATTCTTCTGGTAATGTCTTATACAGTAACAACGTAACAGCAAACAGCCGTGAAGGCTTTGATCTCTATTATTCTCCGGATAACACTGTTTTGCGAAACAACATAACAAACAGCAGATGGGGCCTCGAACTCTTTGCTTCCTCTGCATGCATTATTTCGGGAAACGCGTTCACGAATGATGGATTATTCGTCGACGGAGGTTCTATTGAAAACGTTGTAGTGAATAATTTGGTTAACGACAGGCCACTCGTTTACCTTGAGAACGTGGCCGACGAAAACGTGAGTGACGCAGGACAGGTGGTACTTGTCAACTGCGACGGAATAACCGTGAGCAACCTTAACCTATCAGACGCGACTGTGGGCGTGGAGCTGTGGGAGACATTTAACACCGAAATAACTAACAACACCATGTCAAACGAGTTAGGCGGGGTCGTCTCCCTCTATGATTCCTTTAATAACACCGTTTCAGGGAATAGCATAAACAATGACAGCATCTCTGGCATCCATTTCGAATTTTCCCCCCGTGCCGGCGTGCGCTTAAGCACTATTTCAGGAAACAAAATAACAGACAATAGTGGAAATGGCGTTGAACTTTATGGCTTCTCTGATTGCACGATTTCTGGAAATAACATAACAAACAATGGTGGAGATGGCGTTTATGTTTTTAGTTATTCTTATTATTATTCCTTTGGCTGTACGGTTTCTGGAAACAACATAACAAACAACACTGATGGCATTTATCTTGAATCTTCCACAAATAACAAAGTAAGCGGAAACAACATAAAAAACAACACTGTCGATGCTGTGTACCTTTTCTCTTCTTCTTACAGCACTGTTTTTGGGAACAAAATGACAAAAGACAATGACGGTATCGGCCTCGAGTCCTCTAACAATAACACGTTGTCTGGCAACAACGTCACAGCGAACAGCGAGCTTGGCATTGTGCTTGGCTCTTCTTCTGGCAATACCTTGTCTGACAACAACGTCACAGCAAACGGCATCGATGGCATTGATCTCTACTCTTCTTCTGGTAACGTTGTGTCTGGTAACGACGTCATAGCAAACAGCGAATTTGGCATTTTTCTCTACTCTTCTTCTGGCAACAATACTTTGGTTGGTAACAACGTTACAGCAAACAGCTTCGATGGCGTTGCTCTCTACTCTTCTTCGGGTAATGTTGTGTCTGACAACAACGCCACAGCAAATGGCGGTGTCGGCGTTGCTCTCTACTCTTCTTCTGACAACAACACCTTGTCTGGCAACAACGCCACAGCAGACAGGTTTGGCATTATTTTCTTCTCTTCTTCTGGCAACGTCCTATCTGGCAACGTAATGGTGAGTAACCAGTGGAACTTCGGTGTCTATGGCGCTGCTTTGAGCGATTTTGTGAATTACGTCAGCGCTTCAAACCTCGTGGAGGGCAAGCCAGTCTACTACGTGATGAACCAGTCAAACCTCGTGATAAGCCCCCAGACTTATTCCCAGGTTGGATACTTAGGCCTCGTCAACTGCAAGAACGTGACAGTGCAAGGCTTAACGCTCACAAAAAATGTCCAAGGACTCCTCCTGGCAAACACAACCAATTCGAACATCACCGACAACGACATCACAGCAAACTTCGAATATGGCATTTACCTATACTATTCTTCTGACAACGTTTTGTCTGGCAACAACCTCATAGCAAACAGCTATTATGGCATCTTTCTCTACTCCTCTTCTGACAACAATACTTTGGTCGGTAACAACGTCACAGCAAACACCTATGGCGTTGCTTTCTACTCTTCTTCTGGCAACACCTTCTATCATAACAACTTCATAAACAACACTCAGCAGGTGACCAGCGACGGCTCACCGAACACTTGGGACAACGGCTATCCTTCCGGAGGAAACTATTGGAGCGACTACTTAACTAGGTATCCAAACGCTGCTGAGAATGATAGCTCGGGGATCTGGAACACGCCTTACGTCATCGACGTGAACAACACAGACTATTACCCACTTATCACGCCTTTCAAGTACTCCGTCACTATTCCAGAATTCCAACCCTTCATGCCACTGCCCCTGTTCATGATAATCACGCTGCTCGGCGCCATGATCATCAAGAGGAAACAAAACGCAAGGGGCGCAGTCGCAGTAAAGCGCTAAGACAGAGTCCGGACGATGGTTTATCTGCGTGATTTCTCTGGTTAATTTGACGTTTCGATGTTGGTGGTTTCTTCATGGAAGGAACGAAACGTTACACTTTGGGGTGAAGCGCGCGAAAGCGCTGCCGGATTGCGACGTCCGTCATAGAAGTGTCTCAGCTGAGTCCAGAGTTCAGCTTAGTGACATGCCCGACGTCGAAGGCTACGAAACCCTGGTCGGCAGCCGCGGCAGAGGAAGCCTCCAACGGTAATTGCTGTAGTTGCAATTTTTGGGCTGAAATTGCTACAGTTGCAATTCGGACGAGTTAAAGCGATCGCACGCTGTCCTCGGACTCTTCATAGCCGGACGCCAAGACAGTGGAGTACAAGCACCCAAAGGATGCACGCCGCCGGCGAAAGCAAGACTTATATCCGTCGTTACGCATTAGATATTTGTCAAATTAAAATTGATAACTGTCATATGTAGGAGGCCGAGAATCAAATTGTCAGACGATTTGAAGGAAGAGATGAAGAAACTCAAAGAAGAAATGGCTGGCTTAAAGGAACAGCTCAGAAACATTAGTGAGAAAGAACGAGAAAAAAGACGCGGAATCCATATTGATGTCGGTGACGGCCTGCGTGACTATGTCGGAGACGTGATTGAAGGCGTCGCGGAGGGCATACATGGCGAACTTGAGAAAAGCATCTTCATCGGCCCAGGAGGTGTCAGAATAATCCGCACTGGAGAGGAACCGTACAGAAGAGAAGACGAAACAGAATTCGACTTCAAAAAAGTTGCTGAAGCTATGAGCGCCTTAGGCCAAGAGCATAGGCTAAGAATATTGAAGGAACTCATGAACAGTGGAAAATACATAAACGAACTCCAAGAAAAGCTCCAGGAGATTACAACGAGCACGCTCTCAAGCCACCTGAACGTACTCGAAGACGCAGGGTTGGTAGTACAAGAAAAAGTCAGAGGACGCTATCTCATCACGATTCCTGGCAGAGCAGCCTACGAAATGGCT
>DATHCB010000022.1:0-3924 GCA_035319765.1 Bathyarchaeia archaeon | reverse complement strand
TCACTTTCTGAAGAGACAAACCTTAAGTTTTCAAGTTACAGTGCTTCTGGACCAGCGGAGCAGAGGTTATGTTTGAATTGGGCAACGCGTGCGCTTCCAAATTTGCAAGAATTACAAATATGCGATATGTTAAAACAACCTCACCCGCCTCCTTGCTGTTTGAGTGATTAGAGATTTGAGGATGATTGCGTGATCAACTTTCAATTAACTGAGGAACAAACTGGAGTGAACGCCAATATCGCCCCAAGTTGTGCCAAACTGGTCGGCTCTGAGGATGCAATGCGTATTGCGACAGATGCATTACAGGTGTATGGTGGGAGAGGCTACTTGGAAAACTATGCCGTGGCAAAACTCTTCCGTGATGCCAAGCTTTTCCAGATTTATGAGGGTACGTCTCAGATTCAAAGACAGGTCATCTCGCGTTTCCTCTTTGAGGAATACAAGCCGATCATGAAGGGAATCTGAGCAACCTCTTTGGCAAAGCTATTATCGGTCCCGTCATTCTGGATAACTTATCGTTAAAAACCTGTTCAAAAGCTTGCAAAGAATCCCCGGGTGACATCTTTTGCCGATTGGATAAGAGGATGCTTTATTTTCACCGGAACCTGAATTTTCTCCAATCGATTGATTCTGAAGTAGATTGGGGGATGAGGGTCTAGACTTATCCATTCCTGAATGCGGAATGAGGGTGTCCTTTCGTAGAGTAATCTCTTGAACCCTATTTTTTCTAGGGCACGAGACAGCAGCTGAGGTTGCCCGATTACTATCGCAGATATAAGATCGGCCCTCGCTTCAAAGAATTTTGCTACGAAGTATATTATCGTCAAGATTGCCCAGAAGTACACTATGAAAAGAAGCGCGGAGGAGTAGATGAAAGACCAGAGAACGTAGAAGAGGAAGAGATACTGAACGCAGGATAATCCATAAAGTAGTAAAGGGTCGCGTCCTTTCAGGTGTCCCAGCTCGTGTCCGAGAACGCTCAGAATTTCGTCTTCGTCGAGTTGAACGAGCAGACCTGTCGTAATTAGGACTACGCCGCGACTTGGGCTGGGCCCGGAGGCTGCTGCGTTAGGGAGGATCGTATTTGCTACGACAACTTCCGGCATAGGGTACCCGAATTTGTCGGTGGCCTTCTTGACTAAATGGTATACGTCAACTTTTTTTGCGCTGAGGTTCTCGGGCCCGCAGGTGAGTCCATTCTTAGAGAACACTTGTTGCACGTTGTCGCAATTGATTTCTCCCTTTTGGGCGATTGCCTTTTCGTAAACCTCTTTTTTCAGCTCAACTAGTGCTTCTTTTGAAAATTTCTTTCTGAGATCATCTTGTTCGTTGAGTGGAAGATGGTACTCCAAAAGATGTATGCTTGGATTGCTTTCGGTTATGTGCCAGTCCGCTGCTCTTGCAATTATCCTGCTGGAATAAAAGACGAAGCCAAACTGTATCGCTATAAGGACAAGAGGGGTCAGCCATCCTATGACCTGAAAAAGCAAAATGCTAACCACGATAAAGATCATGAAGAGGAGAATCTGAGTCTCAAGAAACAATCTATTAATTGGTTTTTTCTCGTTTCCTCGTAGTTGTTCTGGTACTATGTTTTCGCCTTCTCGCCATGCAAAAAATAGAGTGCTTTTTCTCACTTGTTCTTCGAAAAGATTTACGATGATAGTAATATCCTGTCTGGCTTTTTCTATTTTTTCTTGAGTGACCGTGTCAGCAAGTCGTTGCATTCTTAGTTCGACTGGGTTGCTGCCAATGATTTCAACGTTGAGATTAGGTTTTCCTGCCATGTCTAGAAGAGTAAAAGTCAGTGCTGGATCGCCGTTTATGATCTTTTGGGAGACAGCTGAGAACCATTTTGTTTGAGGCATTATGTATTTTTGGTTGATGAAATCCATGAGATTTTTGAGGTAGTTGGCTGGAATGTCGGTTTCAATCGGGTAAGAGAAGGTGGTGTCAGCCATTTTTATCGGCTACTCTTGCTGTTCTGTTCTTGTTTCTTAATACTAACCTACCTAATTGTGCTTTTTAAGAATGCTCTTTGAAGGCTTAATTTTGTTCGGTACACTTGGAAAGAAGAAGCGGAGTCCGGCTGACATTATTGGAATTTTGACGGGTTAAGCTTAAGACGCAATGCCCTACTAGGCTTACGGGAGGCTGGTTGAAATTGTCTGAGATTTTGGTCACGAAACTCAAGTTTCTTCAGGGTTATCAGTTTAGCGTGGAGTTTGATGCTGAGGGTATGCCGAAGCTTCTTTTGGATGAGCAAAAGCCTGCTGGTCAGAACCTGGGGCCTAATCCTACGCGCCTCTTGTCTGCAGCTGTTGGTCATTGCCTAAGCTCAAGTCTCATATTCTGCTTGCTCAAGGCGAGGGTTAAGATTAAGAACATTGATACTGCCGTCACGACAAAAATAGCTAGAAATCAAGAAGGTTATCTGAGAGTTGAGAACATTGAGATCCAGATTGACCTAGAAGTGGCTGAGGAAGATAAGTCGCGAATTCCGAGATGCAAAGAGATCTTTGAGAACTACTGCACGGTTACACAGAGCGTGAGAAGGGGCATAAAAATCAACGTGAACGTCGCCTAAAGTGGCACGTTTTTGCGGATTGCCCTAGAAATCGTCATCGACCTATGAAAAACACGTCATACTGCCTAAGCGTTATTTAAATAACTTACAGAAAAACTCGAACCACCTGAGACTAAAGATGAAACGGCAACAAGGCGTGTGTCCTGACGGTTGTCCATGATGGTTCGAACGTGAGGAAAGCTGCTGATTGTTCCCATTGTGTTATTAAATGTCGCGTGCGAATTTGTGAATGTTATGGTTCCGAAGTCTGCTAGACTGCCAAGGATATTGCCGATCGTTGGTCTCTCTACTATCCATTCCGCTGAGTATCTAGAAGATTGGTAAGTTACATTTTTCTCGAAACTTTGTGCCGTAGTCAAGTCGGTGATTTCTATGGACCATTCGTCTGTGGCTAGATTGACGAGTTTTATGGAGGCTGTGATTTTATCTCCTGATGCTACATTCTTGGTTAATACGAACGAGGGGCCGGGCAACGTCTCGTACCAGATCGAGTATGTGGGTACTCCACCTATGCAGTCGTGTTCTGTTCCCACTTGAATCAATGTGGAATCTGAATCTAATTGTCCGCCTATGCCTATCCAGGCCGCTGAATACGTGTTCTGTAGTGAAACGCTGACTGTTGGAACTGTCCACGAACTATTTACGCCTACTACAACTGGTTGTGGATTGGCAAAGTCTGACGCGACCCCGTAGCCCGCCCAGTCTAAGCTTACAAGGTTTCCAGGCGGAATGAAAAACGTGTTGATTAGGAATGTTATTACAAAGAAGAATGCCAGAATTGAAACCAACCACAATACAGCGAGGAGAATTCGGTTCTTGCTGGAGCTTTGTTTCTCGTCTTCCAATTTGACCTTCCTTACGCTTAACATTCTCAAAGCTTTTAAAAAGGTATTCTAGATGCCCATTTATCCAAGAGACACTGAGAGAGGACGCGTCTGAGTCTATATGCGGGCAAATGTTATAAATCTCAAAGAAAATCACCTAGACTATGGCTTATTCAAACGCCAAAGTGGCGGGAGCACTCTTTTTTGTTGCCGCATCTCAGTTCGTTCTAGGGCTCGTGGTTGCGGAAGCACGCTACACCGGTTACAGTATTTCTAAGAATTACATAAGCGATCTTGGCGTAGGACCTTCGGCTAATGTTTTCAACGCGTCTGTCTTCCTTTTGGGGTTGTTGATAATCATTGGAACTTATTTTCTGCAGCGTGGCTTCAACTATAAGATCTTGACAGTGTTGCTCGTCCTCACAGCGATTGGTGCTATGGGAGTTGGCGTGTTCACGGAGCATGTCAACGACACAATCCATGGCATTGTGTCGCTGATTGCCTTTCTGTTCG
>DATHCB010000021.1:0-4994 GCA_035319765.1 Bathyarchaeia archaeon | reverse complement strand
GACACGTTAGAAATGGCTTTCACCAAGCTTGGCTCCATTAGATTCATAGACGAAAGCTGTGAACGCGAAGCCTCTCAAGCCTTTTCAGCCTGGGAGGCAAGAATGGCTCATCAACAGAAAATTCTAGAGGGGTACAAGGATTTGCTGGCAGGAACCCGTTTCTCAGCTGCCGAGTTTCCGAAGGAGGATTACACTGAATACTTGCGGTCCAAAGAACTTCTTTCTGGCCCGATCAGACGAGTATTGGAGAAACTACGGCTTTTAAAAAACATCACGGGCGAGGACTTCAGGCAAGAAAGCGGCCTAGTGGATCTACAAGAAGCCATACAAATCATCGCCAGCAAAAGCCAACGCACAGACATTTTTGTCAGAGAAGAATACCAAACAAGAGAAGAAGCATGGGCAATAGTGATCGACGCGAGCCACAGCCTAAACTTCTTTCTAGGAGAAGTTCGTGGCATAGCTCTATGTCTTGCCGAGACAGCGAAAAACCTAATTCTTAATCGCGCAGCATGGGGCATTTTTGCCTTCAACGATGAATTCTACATAATTAAGGACTTTAGCGAAAATTACTCAACCCACGTTCGCGCGCGAATTGGCGGACTAAAACAGAAAGGATTGACCTATCTTCCAGACGGTTTAAAGGTCGCCAAAAGCGCAATGCAACCGCGCATCGAACAGGCGAAAATCATCGTTGTCGTCTCCGACTTCTTTCCATCAGGCGATTTAACAATAGAGAACGAACTAATACAAGATCTGAAACAAATGGAAAGGTCCGGCATGGGGCTCATAGGAGTCGGCGTGAAAAGCCGAGCGGTAAAGAACTACTTTCGATGCAACTGTGTGGTAGAAACTCCCTATGATCTTATGAAGAGTTTCACGAAGGCTTTTTTGGAATACAGCGCCACCATCTAGTCTACTCTGAATCCGCCAACACGGAAAGCTCAGTGATGAACTTGAATCTTTCAGCCAACTCTTCGCCTTTCTTGTGGCGCAACACCAGTTTCTCTGGCACTCCATCACGTATAAAGGCGATATACGTTACATCTTTGCCCAAGCCAGATTTTTCTAGATCGCTGAAACTGTTTTTCGCCTTTTCTAGGCTGGCTATTTTGTCATTTATTTCTTCGATTGCTTCAAAAACTATCTCTGCCTGTCCCTGCTCGCTTGCGCAGAGCATGATGTCCCTGTAGGGTACCCATTCGGTTGAGGTTGGCTCTCTTTTCTTCTTTGTTTCTTTCTTCTCTGTTTTCTGAGGCTTCTTCGCTTTCATCAGTTTTTGCATCGAAGAAAGACTTTTAAACCATTCCTTGTCGCTGTTGGCTGCTTCAGAATCTCGAAGGAATAAGCCTAGCCATTGACTGTATTCTTCTACGATAGCCCTGTACTGGCTGATTTCCTCTTCCAAGACTTCTCGCAGCTCGGCCAGTGAGTAAAAGCTTCGAACCTCGGTTCCTAAGCTTTCCATGATGCTCTTCCTTCTATTCAGGCTTACTCGATTCACGGAGTTGGTTTTCACTGGCAGACAGAGGGCTCTTTACTTCCTCGTTTCCAACCATAAAAACTTCATTTCCTTCTCGATTAGAGGACGAAAAAACCTTTTGTATATTCTTCAGCTCCTTCTTTATCCTCTCGAAGATGCTGACCCGCTCACTGATTCTTTTTCTGTAGGTCTTTATTGATCTTTCAAGTTCAGGAATGACATTCCAAATCACTGAAAGAACAATCTCGGGCGAGTAATCCTCTAAAACCTTCGAGTTAACCTTGTCCCTCTCATACATCACTATCAAATGCCCTTCTTTGTTCAATACGACTCTTTTTGCTTTTTCTCGCAGTTCCGGAATGGCTTTCAGCGGAATGTTAAACGTCATGTTCAAACGTCGAAGAATGTGCCTAAGGAACATGCAGAGTTCTTGGACGAGTTTTTTCTCTTCCAGCAGAAACTCGCTCAATTGTAAAGTTTCCTCGCTTATCGTCGTTAGTAACTCGTTGAACCTTTTTTCGACCTCAGCCTTTGTCTTTTCGAAGTTTTCATCTGTCTCTTCGCTTTGAAGCCGATAGGGATAATACAGGTACGTGTCCTCGCTCGTTTCTGTCGCTGTTGACGAGGTTGCCTCGACTTTGGTTTCAGATTTTTCCATAAATTCTTCTCCGCTTGTTAATTCACTTCGAAGCCTAAGAATCAATAATAGGGTTTGTGTATAGCCATCTACTACGCACTTTGACGAGGGTTTGTTGCGTTTTTCCTTCGTTGCCAAGAAAAGACAATAAGAGGATACAGCTAAGCACGGAAGGCTTGGCTTGCGACGTCAGGAGCCAGCCAGACCCAGCTGGTTCCGCCATTGAAATGAAGCCCGACTATAAACCATGCAAAAACGGCATCTGTAAAAACTTCAATTCGAGACGATCTCGGGTGTAAGTTAATGAGGTGAGAGTCGAGATACAGAATTACGTAGATCGGAAGATTTGCTAACGCGTCGAAGAGGTTAATCCTAAGGGTATGCCGTAGGCTTCCCTGAAACTTCTTGCCAGAAGGTAGCCCTCTTGCGCAGGCATTGTGAAGAAGAGATTATTGTTACAAGATAGTCGAAGGGGATGAAACAAGACAACACGGAGATGCATTTAACCCAAAGCCGTTTTTCGGAATCAAATACTTCATTGCTGGAACTGTTACGCTGTCCGCTTCGAGTGTCACTAGCTCTCAGTTTCTCCCATCAGCTCACTAACGACTTGGTCTGCAGAGTTTTAAAGAGTGCGTCATTTGAAGGGAATGTAGAGTTCCGATTCAGATTTTGAGTTCATAAGTATATAATATGTGGACAGCGGAGACACACATTCAGCTTTCGAATCTGGCATACAGATCGGAAGTAATAAGGAGAAACATAGAAAATGGCAACAGAGAAAACCGAAGAGCTAGTACGATTATACGACGAAGCCACTGGCGTCTGGAAGTTCGTCAAAAAGGATAGAGGACCATTAAAATCGGTTGAGATAGTGGAGAGCACCCTTTCAAAGCTTGGGCTGTCAAAGAACGAAGTGCGTGTTTACCTGCAATTGGCAAGGCATGGGGAACGAAAAGCAAGCGAAATCTCCGAAATGCTGTGTCTGCATAGAACTGAAACCTACAGAATCCTCAGAGACTTGGAAAAACGTGGAATGGTCTCTTCAGTTTTTGAGAAACCCTTGAAGTTTATCGCGACGCCTTTTGAAAAGGCCATAGACCTCTTAATCGAGGCTAAGAAGCTTAGGATTAAGCTTCTTGAACGGAGGAAACAAAGCTTGGTTCAAGTTTGGCTTTCTCTACCTCGGCAGCAAGTGGCGCCGGAGAGGAAAGAGGTTTTTCAGGTCCTAGAGGGCGAAGAGCAAATCAACCTGAAGGCAGACGAGATTCTGGGAAATGCAAAGGAAGAGTTGCTCTTCTTTGCTCCTGAGGGTGACTTGGCACGCTTCTACTATTCTGGTCTTCTGGATAAGGTTGAAAAATCCTCTAAAAGGAACATAAGCATAATGCTCATGACCAATGACTCCTCGAAGAGCCGCTTTTTTGTCGACAAGACAAAACTAAACGCAAGATATTCACCGTCTAACGTTGAAGACCTGCCGAGTTTCATTATAGCCGACCAAGAGCACTTGCTTCTGCTGATACGCAAAACTGACGACAACACTGGAGATGACGCTCGAGGAAAACGCGGAAGATTAGCGGCGTTGTGGACGAACTATAGCGCTTTTATCAAAGCGTTACGCAAACTCTTCGTTTCGTTATGGGACGCCGACATCCCAATTAAAATGCCTCAGGCCACGGCTAGGTAAATATATCCATTGCTACACCGGAGATCATTTTTCCTGAGCAGTAATCAGGATTCGTAGCGTGCGTTTCTTTCGTTACACACAAATGACGATATTTCTGGCACCCTAATTATTCTTCAATGGAGCAGGTTAAAAATGGGTCACATTCTCAAGAATAAGAAAGCGTTGGCCACCGTAGTTACGACACTCATCATTCTAGTTGTCGCCGTTTTGCTGGCCACAGTTGTTACTTACTACGCTGTAAACATAACCACTAATAGGATGCAGCAGGAATCGTTATCCATGTCGAACCTGCACGTATGGTATAACACGACTTCACCAGGATGGGCTGAAGCTGCATTTAGCCTCATAAACACAGGCGGCAAAGACGTTGTCCTTCAATCCATTACTGCACGAAGTCAGCCAAGCGCTTGGGGCAACGTTTACTATTGGACAACCAACACTGCAACCGTCGGCAATCTAGGCGTAACCAACATAACGCTCAGTTCTACTGCCGACCAAGGGCTAATTAATGGCACATGGGTGACTCTGAAAGCAGCTACTGGAGTCATAACTTTGAAGGCAGGATGGACACTGGTCGTCTACGTGATGCACCCAGATAGTATCGGGCAAAACGACGTTGGCACGCCTTGCGATGTCACAGTCTTCACGGCAAACGCCCAATGGACACAAGAAGTCAACGTGCAAGCCTCGCAGTGAGGCTTTCTTCCTTTCCCCTTTTTAGAATCGACCAAAATCCTATGAGTTCCTTTGGACGTCATGGCCTAGCCTGTTTTGTTTATGCGTAGTACAGTTCTACGCACAAACTATCATATTTTCTGAGCCGCAAAGCCTTTGGCACGGAGAAAAAATAAATGAAGAACATACTGAAAAGCAAAAGAGGGCTTAGCACAGTAGTCACTACGCTGATCATCCTCGTTGTTTCAGTGCTATTAGCGACCGTCGTTACTTACTATGCCATCAACATAACCACTAACAGAATGGCGCAGGAATCGCTACAGATGTCGAACCTGCACGTATGGTACAACACGACCACACCAACAGGGGGAACGACTGGATGGGCTGAAGCCGCCTTTGCATTGACAAATACTGGTGGCAAAGACGTTGTCCTTCAGTCCATTACGACGCGAAGTCAGCCAGCCGCTTGGACCAATGTTTACTACTGGACAACGGACACTGCAACTATC
>DATHCB010000020.1:0-7258 GCA_035319765.1 Bathyarchaeia archaeon | reverse complement strand
AACTGGGAAATCTGAGCTGGGCATCAGTAATCATTCCAACGTCAAATGTTGCAGGTCTTATTAGATCATACATGGGATTACTGCCTTTGTCAATGGAGACGACGATCGTCCGATGGCTTATCCTGATTATCACTATGGTGTTCACAACATTGACTTCATTTAAGGCCAAGTGGCGAGAGAATTAGAATCGCAACGAGTCTGACTAGAAAGTGCCTATGTATACGTCTCCTCTCTTTGATCAGCGAAGATTTTACGAAAAAGCGCCCGCTAAAGAGAAAATGAAAAAGCGGCGCGTGTGCGCGCGGGACCCGCAGTTCATCAAGAGAACGATGGGATGATCTCTTCGGCGAATTGCTTGAGCATCGTCTCTTCCCTCTTTGGCGGCATGTTGAGTATCAGATATTCAAGGCCCGCATCGGCGAGCTCCCTTATTTCGGCCTTCACTTCGGCTGGAGAACCGAAGATTGTGCGGCTCTTCAGCCTCTCGGGACTGATACCCTCCTCTTCTGCTATTGATATTGCTTGCCCGCGGTCCTTTGCTATGATAACGCTGCCCAGCCTCGTTTTCAGTATCTCGTCGTAGTCCCGCCTCACTGCCTTGCAGTGCTCCTTAAGTACGCTGAGTTTGTGCCTGACGACCACGGCGCTTCCTCCAAAGAGGTTGCAGGCGTCCCCGTACTTGGCAACAAGCCGTAGAAGCGTCTTCTCTCCGTCGCCTCCTATCATTATCGGTGGATGCGGCTTCTGCAGAGGCTTAGGCATGCATATGGCCTTGCTGATATTGTAGAATTTTCCCTCGAAGGAGAAGCTGCCCTCGGACCACATTCCTCTTATGATCTGAAGCGCCTCGCTTAACCTCTTGAGCCTCCCTGGCACGTCGTAGTGCGGGATGCCGTAGGCCTCGGCTTCCTTCTCGAACCATCCGGCGCCCACTCCCATGAAGAGTCTGCCTCCGCTCAAGACGTCAACTGTTGCCCCCATCTTCGCCAGCAAGGCGGGGTTCCGGTAGATGTTCCCCGTGACAAGGGTTCCAAGCCGGATCTTCTTCGTAACGCCCACTAAGGACGAAAGAGTGGTCCAGCTCTCAAGCATCGGGTCTTCGGGGTTTCCTACCACCGGAATCATGATCAGATGATCCATCAACCAGAAGCTGTCGAAGCCCTCTTCCTCCGCGCTTCGGGCTCTCGCCGTCAAAGTCTTGAAGATCTGCTCACCCTCTCCATCGAGGGTGAAAACCGGATGCTGTAGCCCGAATCTCATACGCCTGAGTGAGGATCTCTTCCTATAAAAGCGTGTCCGGTTTAAAGTCATGAGGTTATTGGTAGAGTTTAGCGCGTTATTTCGGGACAAGCCATGGCGCTGAGAAGTCTTAAATTTTAAGTTAGCTGACTCATGAAATGATCGAGACATAGAGTCGAGAATTATGACTAAGATATTGATTGTTTATGGGACTCGTTATGGGGCAACAGCGAGTACCTCGGAAGAGATTGCGAATACGCTGCGGCAAGGTGGTTTCGAAGTCCGGGTGGCCGATGCTAAGCATGAGAAGATTGAAGACATCTCTGAGTTTGACCTTGTCATTGTCGGCAGTGGAATCGCAACGGGAAGATGGACAAGTCAGGCTGAGAATTTCCTAGAAAGGTTTCAGAAGGAATTGGCCACAAAGAAAGTGGCATTATTTGTTTCATGCGGTTATGCTTGTTCGGTGTTCAATCAGGGGAGACCTGGAATAATCTCAAGAGCGAGAGAAAAGTATTTGGAGGAAAAAGTCAGTAAATACGATTTGCAGCCTATTGCTTTAGGATTTTTTGGTGGAGTGTACGACTTTAACAAAGGAAAACTAGTACGGTTGAGGAAGACGCTGGAAAAGGCAGCTAAAGAGACGGAACCGGCTGTTAAAGAGACGGAACCTGGAGTTTTCGATACAAGAGACTGGAACGAAATCCACGCTTGGACAAAAGAAATCTTCCAGAAAGTCCGCAGGTAGACCGAAGCATCTGACGTAAGTTCATGCTGCCAATTTTCGCCCCGGCAATCTTGAGCTGTATTTAAAGAAGTCTTTTAGCGCGCGCGAGAGAATATCCGTTGGAGTTTCAGGTCTTAACGATAGCAAGGAAAACCACGCTGCTCAGGTAGCGATGCAGAATGACGAGCAAGGCTCCATCTGCTTATTTCGGGAAGGGCAGAGTCGAAGCTTTAGCTGACGGCATATTTGCCACTGTTATGACCATTCTAGTGCTGAGTTTGGTGGTGCCCACGATAACTGGAGCGAACGCTTCCGAATCGTTGCAGGCTGACCTTTATGGGCTTCTTCCGAATTTGTTCGTTTATGTTTTCACTTTTATTTTCTTAGGCATGCTGTGGATAGGTCACCAGAACTCGTTGAGCCACATTACTAAACTTGACCTTCGAACGTTGTGGCTTAACATCTTTCTGCTTCTAAGCATAGGGCTCATACCGTTCTCAACAGCCTTGCTTGGAGGGTACCCGCTTCAGGCCCTTGCTGAGGCAACGTATGCAATCAACGGGCTTGCGACTTCATCTCTTTTTAACATTCTTTGGCACTACCCCAGAATGATACGGTTAGCGCATGAGGAGCCTGACCGTGAATTCGTGAAAAGGAGAACCAGGGTGCTTATCGTCGGTCCGGTCGTTTTTTCGGTGGCCATAATTTTTGCGTTCATATCCACCTATGCGAGTTTGGCGTTGATCGTTTTCGCGGCGATTTTCTACTTGTTACTTGGTTCAAGATACGCCCACTAGCATAAGCTGCACTACAGGTACCGATTTTATCCTTCTTTAATAGCGCGCGTTTGGGTTGGTGGAATTAACCACGCCGTCTAGACCTCAAAAAACTGGCGGCGCGCGCTAAGGCCCAGTCAAATCAATGCCTTTTACTTTGGATCAATAGACAAAAGAATTCTTATCAATATTACAGTACACAATTGTCATTACCTGAGCCCGCGAGGAGATATTATTCTTCTCCTAATCGCAGTGATCGGCATGCTTGGTTCTGGCGTGATGCAAAAAGAAGGTGCACAAGCGTTAGCATGAAAGAAGAGGAGAGCTAATTGTCTTTGTCTGGTTGGAACATTGGATCGTCGAATAGCATTGGGCCGTCGCTTGCCGAGTCTTCAATGGAACGCGCGCCATTTTTACTGGGGCATGAAAGTTTGAGTTCTCTTAAATAGTCTCGCAACTACTGGTATCTCAAGAAGAGAGGTCCCTGAAGTGCCAGATTTTCTTGAGGAATTTGCATCTTCAGTCTCCGACAAGAAGGAGATTCTCAAAGAGAAAATGTTGAAGGGCAAGCCTAACCCTCTTGCAAACAATTTTGAGAAGTACTTCACGGCCAACTGGATATCACTGTATAACACAAGCGATTATTCGGTGAACCCTAGTGGCTTGAGCATAACTGCTGTGGATTCAAGCGTTTACACTAATCTTATGTCAATGGGCGGGATTTTTTATGTGATAAGGTCCTTGGCAATTTGTCGGGATCATCAAAAGAAATTACTGGACGCTGATGCCATTTTTACGAAGGCAAGCTTGCTCGAGTCGCAACGTTTTGTCGGAAGAAAGATGGAAATGCTTGAGTTCCGGGTCGCAATCGACGCGATAAAGGGCAGCCTCGAATGTGGAAATGTCTTGATCGATGGTTCCTTGTTTGGTCGAGCCTCGCATTTGCCTATTGAAACTGTAGTTGAGGACCAACGAGTCATGCTTTTGCACTATTTCGAGACTTACAGTGAGCTTCTAGATTTGTGCAAGAAAGAAAACATCATGCTCGTCGGCGTGAGCAAGGAGAGCAGGTCGAGCTTTTACAGAGACTACCTGCTGAAGCTGATTTTCAACGAAGCGCTTGACGGCCTAGAAAGCGAGATGGACCCAGGAGACCTGCACAGGCTGAAGCCTCTCTTCGCCGAAGTATTGGACAACGAGCAAGTGGCTCTTGGAAAACTCGCGAAGTTGAAGGAGAAGTATGGGAAAAGGCTCGATACCGTGGAAACCATCTTTGAGGAGCTCGCTTCTTCGCGTCCTGATTATCAGTTAATCATGAATCACGCAAAGACTCCAGGCTACACCGCCCCATTGCTAGTTGGACCTTCAGCTGCGATAGCACGAAGGCTTGGCCAATGCTGGAGGGATCCGGCAAGGTATGTGCGCAAGTATTTTCCTGTTTCGGTTAGGAAGGAGGATAAAGATTTCGTCAATTGGGCGGCTGATGTTCTGCGGAATTTTTTGAATTTTCCTGGTTTTGTTTCGTTCCATCTGCTTCTGGACAGGAGGGATTCGCCGATAAGGGTGGATTTGATTTCTTGGGATCACAGTTTTTCCAAGACTGGCTGGCCGAAGCCTGTAGACGTTAAGATGGACGATATGTTGAAAATTATGGTCACTGGCTATTGCGGGTTGGACTGTTATAATCTCTGGCTGAAGAACGTGGATGAGAAGGTTAGGCTTAAGAAGCGTGTTGTGGATACTATTTATTTTCCGTTGATGGAAAAGATGTTTGATGCTAAGATAATCCGAGGGCGAGGCTACAGGCGTGTCAGGTTCCCTTAAGGAAGTCGGCGTGATAATAGGCGAAGCGAGCTCTAACGAGTTCTACTTTTCCTCCAAGCCGGGCGAAATGCCTTCGAGATGGGAGTATCTCTTGACTTATTCAGAGGAGGACGTTGAAGGAACACCTAAGCAGGTGGAAGTGATCGCCCAAGTCGAAAGGGTGATTTCCGCTAGTCAAGCCTTGACTAAGGAGCTGGACTTTGAGATAATCAAGAAGATCATCGAGTCCGGTTTGGCTGATAGGCAGGTGTGGGGAAAAGCCCGTGTCTTAGGCTTCTTGACCGAATCTGGAGATTTGCAGTTGCCAAAGAAAGCAGTGATGCCCAGCAAGCCTGTGTACGTCGCGCCAGCTGATTTGCTTGAGAAATTTTATTCTTATCCGGAAGAGGAAGCTATCAGAATAGGCACTTTGATCACGCGCGGCGAGGTTCCAGTCAGTTTATCGATTAAGGGCTTTAGAAGACACTTGGCGCTAATCGCGCAAACTGGCGCTGGAAAAACTTACCTGGCCGGCATAATCGCCGACGAGCTGCTGAAAAAGGGCGGAACCGTGGTTATGTTGGATCCCCACGCCGACTACGTGTTTCTGTCCAGGATGGCGGACGGCAAGAGGCACGAGCTCTCCGATAGAATAACTGTGTTCAGGAATCCCGCGAGCACGGGAAGATACACCGAGGGCGAAGTGGGAAAGGTTGAACCCTACGAAATCTGTTTCTCAGACCTCGACTTGGACGAGATATGCCTCATTTCGGGGATAAGCCGAAAATTTACCAATATCGTGAACGGACTGAGCGTGACTCTGAGGCAGCTGAGAGGCGAGATGGATGTTTTTCAACCAGAGGACCTGATGCAGAAGCTCGAGAGCATCGACCAGTGGAAAGCTGACGATTTAGATTCTAAGATTGCTACAGGTGCGAAGGATGCAAGGAAATACTTGGCTCGGCTTGTCCGGATGCGAGTATTTACCAACGCGTCCACGAATATTGACGAGATACTAAGGCCTAGGCACCTGTCTGTTGTTGATCTTTCAGGCTTGGATGATGAAGTGTCAGACTACATAGCCTTTAGGATTCTTTCGGACATTTACGACAAGGCGTCGAGCGGCGAGTTTGAGTATCCTGTTTTCGTGTTTGTGGAGGAAGCGCACCGTTTCATTCCGGCCAAGAGCCCGACCTATTCGAGCGATATAATAAAGAAAATCGCGGCTGAGGGTAGAAAGTTCGGGGTCTTTCTAGTCGTTATCACGCAGAGGCCTTCCAAGATACATCCTGACGCACTAAGCCAATGCAACAGCCAAATTATCATGAGGGTAACGAACCCTGAAGACCAGAAGGCAGTTGCCATAAGCTCCGAGCGTCTGAGCGGAACCCTGCTGGACGATTTGCCTGGACTCAACACTGGCGAGGCTGTGATCGTCGGCGAAATGACCCGAGCGCCTATAATGGCGAGGATAAAGAAGCGAGCTACCAGAGAGGGCGGAAGCGACATAGACATCATGAGCAAAATGAAGGAAGCCGTCGAGAAAGCTGGCGAAGAAACCTCGGACAACGCTAGTGAGCGTTTGAGGAAGGATTTGAAGGGTTTCAATGACTAATCGACCAGGGAGGAGCTGTTAGCATGGTCAGAATAGCGCATATGGCCGATACGCACTTGGGTTTTAAGCAGTACAACTTGGACGAAAGGGAGAAGGACATTTACGATGTTTTGGAGGAGATGGGCGACAAGATTCTTGAAGAACACGTAGACGTCGTCATTCACAGTGGAGACTTGTTTGACACGCCGAGGCCCACAACGCCGGCGTATTACGCGTTCAAGAATTTTCTTAAAAGGCTCGATGGAAGAATAAAGTTTCTTGCGGTGCTCGGAGATCATGACAAGCCTAAGATTCGGAGCATGCCGCCGCACCGGCTCTTTGATGACCAGATTCAAACATTAGGCGTAAGCGGCTCCGCTGAGCACCAAGAACTAAAACTCGGCGGCCAGAAGGTTCTTGTCGCGGGTATTTCAAACCTAAGCCGAACGTATCGACCGGTTCTGGTTGAAGAGTTGAAACGTCTGGGTAGCCTCAAGGTAGATTGCGACTGTTCCGTTCTTGTGCTTCATGAAGCGATTGACAAGTTTTTCCCGTTTGAAGACTCGTACGAGATCGCGTTGACTGAGCTTCCGAAGAATTTCAATTATTACGCCATGGGGCATCTTCATTCCCGAATCCGAGCTTCGCATGGGCAGGGTGAATTGGCGTATCCTGGCAGCTCTGAAGTGATTAGAAGCGATGAGATCATTGGGTGGAAGAAGCTTGGAAAGGGCTTCTACATAGCCGACGTTAATGGTGGCGATGTTGAAGTGACTGCGGTTAACCTTGAGCGCATCAGGCCTCAGTTTGAGGTCAAACTCAACTACGCCCGTCTCAAGGAAGAGCTCGACGTGTTCATCCACACGTTAAACAGCGATGGGAAGCTTCCTGTCGTTCACGTGCAGGTGGAGGGTAAAGGAGTGGATCGGCAGGCTGTGCATCAACTTTTGAGTGAGACTCTTGCCGGAAAGGTATTGACATTTCGGCAGACGGTGGTTGAACAGAGCCAGATGCAGCTGCCCGAGCTCAAGCCCGGCGCGTTTCACACGGATCAAGTGCTTAGCGATTATTTGAAGGACAAGGAAGTAGCCCAGCTTGCCATAGAGATGCTCAGACGCT
>DATHCB010000019.1:0-11470 GCA_035319765.1 Bathyarchaeia archaeon | reverse complement strand
CTGTGTGTCCAGATGGTTTTGATCCGCAAAGTGCTGTCCAACTAGTGAAAGAACTCTAGCTAGCGAGATCGAAGCGGTCAAGGTTCATTACCTTGTTCCAAGCCGCTATGAAGTCGTGCAGGAACTTCTCCTGGGAGTCCTCACATCCGTAAACTTCCGCTATGGCCCGTAGTTGGGAGTTCGAACCGAAGATGAGATCGACACGTGTGCCAGTCCACTTGAGTTCGCCTGTTGCGCGATCACGACCATCGAACACGTCTTTGTCTTCCGAGGTTGCTTTCCAAGTCGTGCTCATGTCGAGTAAGTTCACGAAGAAATCATTGGCGAGCGTCTCTAGCCGTTTGGTGAAGATGCCATGCTGGGACTGTCCGAAGTTGGCATTCAAGACACGCATGCCGCCGATGAGAACAGTCATCTCAGGAGCGGTTAGCGTCAGTAGTTGCGCACGATCAACCAGCAGCTCCTCCGCCGATACGGCGTATTTGGTTTTCTGGTAGTTACGGAACCCGTCTGCAATCGGTTCGAGTACGGCGAATGACTCGACATCAGTTTGCTCCTGCGACGCATCCGTGCGTCCCGGAGTGAAGGGAACGGTTACATCATGACCGGCTCTCTTTGCAGCCTGCTCGACACCTGCGCATCCACCCAGTACTATCAAATCGGCGATCGAAACCTTCTTTCCGCCTGACTGCGCGCTGTTAAACTCTTTTTGGACATCCTCAAGGGTACGGAGCACTCTCTTCAGCTTAGGCGGTTGGTTGACTTCCCAATCCTTTTGCGGCGCCAGACGGATACGAGCCCCGTTTGCACCTCCGCGTCTATCGGAGCCACGGAACGTGGACGCAGATGCCCACGCGGTTGAAACCAGTTCCGAAATTGACAGACTAGAGACAAGGATCTTGGCCTTGAGGTTTGCTATGTCCTGCTCGTCGATTAGCTTGTGATCGACTGCGGGTACCGGGTCTTGCCAGATCAGTTCCTCCGCTGGGACTTCCGGACCGAGATAGCGGGAGCGGGGGCCCATATCGCGGTGCGTCAGTTTGAACCATGCGCGCGCAAACGCGTCTGCAAACTGGTCCGGGTTCTCGTAGAAGCGTCTTGAAATCTTCTCATAAATCGGGTCGAACCGTAAGGCGAGGTCGGTGGTCAGCATGCCTGGCGCGCGAAGCTTTGATGGGTCGTGGGGATCCGGCACGGTGCCGGTGCCTGCGTCACCTTTTGGCTTCCACTGATATGCACCAGCTGGGCTCTTTGTCAGTTCCCATTGGTAGTTGAACAGGTTCTTGAAGAAGTTGTTGCTCCACCTGGTTGGTGTCTGGGTCCAGATGACTTCTGGGCCGCCTGTAATCGTGTCATCGCCTTTGCCCGTGCCAAATTTGCTCTTCCAGCCTAGACCCTGTTCCTCAATGGGGGCGGCTTCAGGCTCGGGACCCACCAGCGATGGATTGCCAGCACCGTGGGTTTTGCCGAAAGCGTGGCCGCCCGCGATAAGGGCAACTGTCTCCTCATCGTTCATAGACATGCGAGCGAAAATCTCTCTGATATCCTTCGCCGCCGCGACAGGATCCGGGTTGCCATTCGGACCTTCTGGATTGACGTAGATCAGCCCCATCTGCACCGCAGCAAGAGGATTTTCGAGATTCCTATCGCCAGAGTAGCGTTTATCATCCAGCCACTTTTTCTCAGAACCCCAGTACACATCTTCTTCAGGCTCCCAGACATCCTCACGTCCGCCCCCGAAGCCAAATGTCTTAAAGCCCATTGACTCCAGCGCACAGTTTCCGGCCAGGATCATCAAATCCGCCCACGAGATTTTCCTGCCATATTTCTGCTTGATCGGCCAAAGCAAACGACGCGCCTTGTCGAGGTTAGCGTTGTCAGGCCAGCTGTTGAGAGGCGCTAAGCGCTGCGAACCTCTGGAAGCGCCGCCTCGACCATCGCCCTTGCGATACGTTCCTGCGCTGTGCCAGGCCATTCGAATGAAGAGCGGTCCGTAGTGACCGTAATCGGCGGGCCACCAGTCCTGCGAGTCAGTCATCAAGGCGCAGAGATCCTTCTTCACCGCATTCAGATCTAGTTTCTTAAATTCCTCAGCATAGTTGAACTCATCGCTCATCGGATTAGACAGGGACGAATGCTGGTGCAGAATCTTCAGATTCAGCTGGTTCGGCCACCAGTCTATGTTCGACGTCCCCCGCGCCCCTGAAGTAATAATTGGACTCTTCTTTTCAGTCATTTTGAAATCACCTTGTTGTATGTGTAGTTGCTTGTTTGTTATATAAGGCGCGCGCACCAATATCTACATAGCTATCAGTCTATGAATCCACATTTTCTTTTTATTTCTCAAAAACTTAGCTAGCAGGAGAGCCTTTTCACCAATCAACGTTTCAAGTTCCTGTCTGGAACCTCTTCTAATTCATTAAATCTCAACCTTCAAACTGAAACACTGCTCCAAGCAATCGAGCGGGTTCTTGGTTTTAATCTCGTTGAGGAGCTCTCTTACGCTTTTCTCTTGTTGCCAGTGCCGCATCATAGGCAGAATTTTTTGGACGGACATATTTCTGCTATCATTTTTTCAGATTCAAAGACGTAGGGTGCAGGAGTCGGTGTGCAGTTAAGACCTCAGATTCACGCGCAAAAAGCAAAAATAGCCACACGCACTAGGTGTTTAACGACAGTGTAGGTGAAGCTTTTGGAATCAGGCTATATTACAGCTGGCGAAAAATCAGAGATTCCAACTGGCAAAATGAAAAAAGTCATGCTACAAGGCAAAGCGATTCTAGTTGCCAACGTGAACGACAACTATTATGCGATCGGAGCCAAGTGCACACACAGGGGTGGAGACCTTTCGCAAGGCTCTTTGCAAGACAGCATCGTCACCTGCCCAAGACATGGAGCGAAATTTGACGTCACGACTGGCAAGGTGATTTCGCCTCCAAAAGTGGCGTTTTTTCATCCGAAGATAAGAGACGAGCCATCCTACGCCGTGAAGGTCGAAAACGAAAACATACTGATCAAGATCTGAACCACGCGCTGAGATCAAGTCAAAGAAGTGGCGCATATGGGCGAAAAATCCAGAGTTGTTGTAGTGGGAGCCGGAGCCATCGGGTCGTCCATCGCGGGTTGGATTGCGCCCCAGTGTGAGAATTTATCCTTACTCGCGCGCGGCGACACCCTTGAAACCCTTAAGAACAGAGGATTGAAGTTTTACCTGAAAGGCGAGAGGTTAACGACGGCGGCATTGCCTGTACGTGCAATAGGGTCCCTCTCCGAGATCGCATTGCCTGATGTCATCGTCATCACCGTGAAGAGTTACGACCTCGACACCGTTTCCCACGACCTGAGAGCGCATCTGGGAGACCACGAACCCATCGTCGTGGCGTTGCAGAACGGGGTCGAGAATCAGCAAATTCTGCCAAAATATTTCGCTAGAGTGGTTTACGGCGTCGTCTGTTACAACGCGTGGCGGGATGCCCCCGGAGAGGTGGGGCACGAACCTCGGGGATATGTCATTCTGGGTACACCTACAAATAACCTTCAAGATGACATGCAAACGATCAGGAGGATCTTTGCGCTAGGCTTGGACTGCGTGACCACAGATCGCTTGCAAGACGCAGTCCACTGTAAATTGGTGATCAACCTCGCGAATGCTTTGATGACGCTCGTGGGGTTCCAGAAGCGACCAATCAAGCCCTTCAACCTTCTAATGCACGTGGCATTGGAGCTCTTTTCGGAAGGCATCCAGCTTGTTCAAGCCGCCGGGTTCCATGAGCATTCTCTGGGGAGGATTCCATCGTGGAGATTCATCAGGCTTGGAGCCGCTCTACCATCCTTTATGATGGGCGTCCTCTACAGGTTCAGCACAAAAGGAATCGGACTGAACAGCATGGCTCAAGATGTTTTCGGAGGCAGAACTCGCACAGAGTTGGAAACGCTAAACGGGTACATGCTGGACCTCGCTCGGCGAACCAGATTCCCTACGCCTATTAACGAAACCATTTACCAAGTCGCGAGACAACGCTTTGGACCAGATTTTCAGCCGATTTCAGAGCAGGAGTTGTGGGGCATGATTGAGCAAAAGGCGCGCAGGATGAAATCGAGTGACAACTTGCGACTGCAGCGCTAGCTTAGAATTTGAACGCAGCCTACTATGCACATCGTAGCTCGAGTCGGTCCCAAACTTTTGACGAGTTTACGATTTTCTAGGGCAAAAGACTTTCGCAGGTTTCGTCTTCACCATTAGAGAACGTGCACGAGAGCCTTGTCCGCGAAAGTGTTTAATATCTTTAGCGAGTCCTGAGTTTATGTTTCAGGATAAGAAGATTCGGTATTTTAGCGAGCCTGGTCCTCAGAATTGTGAGGCTTTGATTGAAACTATCAAGGAGAGAACAAGCATTGGAACTTTCATGGAATTCAATCGTTGACTGGCTTGGGTTGCTCCTTAAGCTTGAATATGGGTCCTAGAACTATCCATAAACATGCAAAGCCCGATATTAGTCCGCCAATGAGTAAAGTAGGTACTATTCCCAAAGCTGTGACAAGGATTCCTCCAAGCAGAGAGCCTGCCGGTATCGTTCCCCAAATGATTGTCCTCATCGTAGCGTTCATCCTTCCTTGAAGCCGGCTAGGCGTAATTATCTGCCTCAAACTCACCTGGTTGATATTATAAGTAGCAACGCCAAGATACGCTACAAAGTATGCTACCCCAATAACGATTACGGCAAAGCTACCCTTAGCAAGCAAGACAAGCAATAATCCAAAACCGCCCGCTATTGACAACGCGACAGCTCTACCTACGCCAAGCCTTTCAGTGATAGCGGAAGAAATCAAGGCGCCTACGAGAAAGCCAACTGCACCTATAGTGAATGCAACTCCTATCAAACCCTTTGAAATTCCCAGCGTACGGTATGCGTACAAAAGAATTGCCACCGCAAACATATTGGTGCCAAGGTTTGAAGTGCCAGTACAGCCAGCCTGTGTCCATAGCAACTTGTTGCCAGTAATTACTCGTATTCCTTCCTTCATTTCACCGAAAAAGTGCTGCTGCCCACCGGCCGAACTACGCTCAGGCTTTGGCTCAGGTTTCCTTATGAAGAATAGAGTAAACACGGCGGCCAAGGTTCCGACAGCATCAACGAAGACGGAAAGTGCTGCACCTATGAGTTGCATAAAGCCGCTTGCAACGCTTGGGCCTACAACGTTGGACGCGGAAGCACTTGTCTGAAGTTTTTGGTTGCCTTCTAAAACGTCCTCTTTGTTGACAAGGCTAGGAAGGTAAGATTGGTAGGCAACGTCGAAGAAAAGTGTGGTTATGCCCATGATCAGCGAGACAAAGTACAGCTGATATAAACCGAGCACGCCAAATATGAAAGCCACAGGTACCGAAGCAAGAGACGCAACTTGAATCATGCTTGCTATTATCATTACGGGTTTGCGTCTGATCCGGTCCATTCAAACGCCGACGAACAGGCCGAGTACCGGGAAGGCTATGAAGCCAAGGGTGTTGAGCACTCCAAGCTGAAAACCTGTGATTTGCAAAGTGAGAATTGCGACTGTGGGGAGTGCCAGTCCGGAAATTTGACCTGTAAATTGGGTGACTGTGTCGCCTATCCAAAACTTGAGGAAGTCTCGGTGATGCCAAAGATTGCCTTTGAACCTCAACAGTCTACGTCCTTGTTCTGGCGACATCGGTTAATACGCATCGTACATATTAAAATTCGCCTGGCGCTCAACGGTGTACTTACGCTTAGTTGTGAAGCTAATGTGTGAATCAAATGTTATTCCACAGGCGATAAGAACGAGAACTGAATGACATTCTGTTTTCTTTGCACCTCAGCGCGCTCGAAGAACTTCATGCGATTCCTGAATTATTTGAAGGAGAAATCAATCTTTATGGGAAAGAGATCGAGAGAGGCATGGAGAGATACTTTTGGGTCAAGAAAATGGGCAATCAGCAATAGGTGAAGAATGAAATTTCTTCTGACAAAAGAAGAGCCACAAAAGCGAAAATGATTAACTCCCTTCTTTTCACAGACGTATTTCTGTATAGGCATTTGATCCGTATCGGCCACAAGAATTGAATTTGAATGTGCGCCAAGGGCACACTGGCGTGGGCATTACGCGGCTGAAACGGTGCTGAAATCGCTTCAGGATAGAGTTTGGAGGCTGGTTTGAACGATGTTATAGTAGTCGCACAGTCACACTGTTTTATTAATTCGTAGACGTACTTCTGCCTAAAGAAAGTGAAAACATTGGATCACACGGTTGTTCATTTCGAAATTCCCGCGAAGGATTCTGAGAAACTGAAGAAATTCTATTCTGAAGTTTTCGGATGGAAAATCGAGAAGGGCAATGAAGAGATGAGTGGGGGCATGGAGTACTGGATGATAGGCACCGTACCTGTGGACGAACGAATGACACCGACACGACCAGGAATCAATGGGGGTTTGTACAAAAGCCCGAATAAGAAAATGAAACCTATCAATTATATTTCAGTCGAATCTGCAGATGAGTATATCGATAAAATCAAGAAACTCGGCGGGAAAATCATCATGCCGAAGCAAGAAGTCCCCCATATAGGCTGGACCGCAATAGCCGAAGACCCCGAAGGAAATCAATTCGCAATAATGCAACCAATGAACCCGTAGAGAGGCCCTTTTCCTTCCAATCTTTTTTTTCGAAAAGCCCGATATCTATATAATCTTTCTATAATCAATCTGATCATGAAAACCCTCGTCCGCTCTATCATCGGGCGCTAAGTTCGCTTATTGGCGTGCGTCCTTAAAGGAGCGCGCGCAAGTGCTTCAAGCGTTTAGAAATTCGTAATCGAAGCTCATATTGCTTAAATATTGTTTGCTTTACATTTCCGTCACTGACAGTAAATGGAGAGTGCCTCTATTCATCGACTTGGCGCCCTTGTTGTCGTCGTTTGCTATCGTTTCACTTTCAGAATTTGGCGACAAGACGCAGATTGCGGTCATCAGCTTGAGCGCTAAGCACAGACCCAGGTCGGTTTTTATCGGTGCTCTTCTGGCACTCGCTCTAGTTGACGGAGTCAGTGCATCGGTAGGTGGCTTAATCGCTCCCTTCGTTTCGGCGTTTTGGGTTGGTTTAGTGGCCGGCATTTCATTCATCGCCTTCGGAACGTACACGTTACTCTCGAAAGAGAGCGCAATCATTAGAATCAAAGAGCGCTCGAGGACCGTCACAACATCGATCCTATTGATATCAACATTGGAACTTGGCGATAAAACACAACTTGCAATCGTGGCCCTAGCCGCAGAATATAATGCACCTATTCAAGTATTTCTGGGAGCGATGCTTTCATTCGCTTTGATGACGGCTCTCGGTGTGATCTTTGGCAGAATAATCTCTCGCTACGTATCTGCACGCTACATTAGAATTGGAGCATCTTTGATATTCTTTGCCTTTGGCGTTCTCTTCTTGATTGAAGCCATCGGCGGCATAAGACCGTTTTGAGAACCAGTTGGCGAAGTTCAGGCGTTTCATAGTTTGGACATGAAAGCGAAAAAAGATCAAAATTTACTCATCGCCCGCACTTGTTTTTTTGGATTCCTTAAGCAAGCGTTATCGCCGGGACGTGCATTGCAAGGTTCGCGCCTTGGATGTCGGTCCAAAACTGGATACGAATAGGCATGCAAGTTGATGGCGATTGGCTAAAGATCCTTCCAAAGATTGCTACGGTTGCAATCCTGCCGGGGCTACAAGTCCGTCGCTTTAACTCGATACGCATGCCAAAAAAAACCAAACAAACGACTTAACCCTAACATCCATTATTGAATCACTTCTGCCAGAGATGAATGCAATTAGACTCGTCAGTCAGTTTCAACCGGGCTCGCCCTTTTTCATTATTTTCTGGCAATTAGGAAAGCCGAGACATGGGTAAGTTTGACCGCTCTCCACGATAGAGTGCGCACAACCTATACAGGTGCCTAGATTAATGGACTTGCCTTCATTGTTGTCAACGAAGCACCTGAGTGAATTACATATAAAGCATGTATAGACAAACCATTGTTTTCCTTCTGCTTGAGTCATAAAGATAAACTGTAGCCATTTATTATTTGGATGGTGTATTGCACACTTCGAACAAACTTTGTCTTCAATTAGTCTTGCCAAGCCCCACTCGCTCCTTTTCTCAAAAATGCCTCAGACTTCACTTAATTTAAGCTTTCTGTAACTGCTAGTCCTCTGCCATGACCCCCTAAAGCAAATGTGGAAAGCCAATTTGCAATATTCTCCCGATAAGCGCGCGTTCTTCGTTGCTAATTGAAGCACTGAACATTGGACAGGGACCTTGCCCAAAAAATTTAAAAGATGCATCCAAAGTTTGCTTTTCGAGTCAGACATCCATGAATTCACGCGACGATATTTTTACTAGCGAACCGGTCAAACGCAATATTAAGAGAGAAAGTCGCAAACTTAGATTCACTTTCTATCAGGCGTTGTATGTTCCGTCCGTTTTCTTACGAGCAGTGTACCGACAGACTATCATCCTCGGGCTAATGTTTGCGTGGGGAGCCGCCATATTCTCTTACTACGGGCAGCCTCCCATTCTAAGCGCTTTTCTTGCCTCTGTTTCGACCATCACCACGATCGGGCTCTATGTCCCAAACGGCGGTAACTTCCTCACTATAAATCCCGTTGAATCAGTGCTCTTAATTATCATGATAATCATATCCGTAGGGGCGGGCGCATCGATATTGCAGAGCAGCATTAACACCGTGGTCAACGGCGACCTCGCAAAGGGCCAAGCCGAGAAACAACTGATAAAGAAGTTAAAACAACACGTGATCATCTTTGGATATAGCCACTTGGGCAGATACGTCGCAGAAAAATTAGAAGAACTGGGATTGGACTATGTCGTCATCACGAAGGATCCAACTATTTACGACGATCTGCTGAAAAAGGATGTTTTCGCTGTGCTCGAGTACGAGACTCAGCCAATAGCTGCTCTGACGGCCGCAGGCGTTGATCGAGCCTCGACACTCGTTGTAGCACATGAAAAAGACCCCGACAACATGCTCGTAATACTCAGTGCAAGAAAACTGCGACCCAACATAAGGATAGTCAGCGTGGTTCATGATTCAAGTCTCATAGAGACCGCCAAGAACGCTGGTGCCGACATGGTTGTGCCCTCTTCAGTAACGGTAGGTCATCTGTTAGCCCTTTCAGCCGTAACAAAGGATCTTGTAGGCGTCGTCTTTTCAGAGAGAATCGGAACGAAGGAGATAGCCGAGTTCTCAATCTTCAAATCTTCCATGCTTGTGGGCAAAGGTCTGCAAGAAGTCTCAAAGTTCGCAGTCGTCATAGGCGTGGTACGCGACGACAAAGTTGTAACGAACATCTTTGATCCGAAATTCACACTCAAAGAAGAGGACACGCTACTCGTCTTGGGCGACCCAGCAAACCTTCTAACACTCGAAAAAGAAGCAAAGGCCCTTTAGCACGCACTTCAGACCGCGAGCACTCCTGCGCGTTAATTGGGAACAGAACTAACTCAATAAACTTGATAAGTATCACATCTAGGTTCAGATTTACACTAACGACGCGCATGATACGAAGGAAACGATCTAGTTGACAGAAGATCCTCTCAAAATTAGAAGAATATTGAAGTCCGATCGAGGTGACATACTTGAAATCTCAAGCAAGATCTGGAGCGGCCATGATTACCTGCCTTCTGTAATTGATGAATGGCTGGCAGATCCGACGTGCCATACGTATGGTGTGGAAGTCGAAGGTCGTTTAGTGGCTATAGGCAATCTCAGATTGGTGGATCGTGGAAAAACCGGATGGATGGAAGGCCTTAGAGTCCACGCTGACCATAGGAAGAAAGGATACGCGAAAATGCTTACACAACACTTTCTAAGGATAGGAGAAGACCTCGGGGTTAAGCGACTCCGATACACTACAGGCAGCAACAACCGCGCTTCGATAAAACTTGCGAATATGGCAGGTTTCAAACAACTTTTCAGGATGGGCATATTTTGGCACGAAAACCTCAAGGCAACCTCCAAAAATGCTCACGTTAGGACCACAGTGAGCGAGGTGACAGCATCAGAAATCAAAGAGATCCAAGAAAACAATCCAGATCTGGTTCCGCAAAGCGTTCTCATTTATGACTGGAAAGCAGTAGAAGGGACCGCCGCAGGATTGAGGCAAATCGGAAAAGACCACAGGTTCTATGTTAGAAAGAATACTGAAGATCCAAAATCATTCTCTTTCGGACACGCGAGAGAAGACATGGAATCTAGATGGTGGAGCTTTACGATCTACAGTTCTAATGCAAGAGAATTCGCTGCTCATTTTAAGAATCACCTGAAGATGGCTTTAGAAATAGGCTTGGACGCTACAGTATGCACTGTCTCAACACAGTTTGAAAAGGCGTTCAAAACACAGCACATGCCTAGGCCTAGATGGAACTTGCAGCTTATTCTGTTCGAAAAACGAGCGTTTCCGCCCTTGAAGTTTGATCTGTCCAATGACCGTCCAACGAGGCATCATCACTAGTGGAATTCTATAATATGTCTGGTTTCAGGCATAGGTCTCCTGGGATTTGAGCCCAAATGGGTACGTTCCAATGCTTGAACTTCCAAAATATGTCAAAAACAGGCAAAGAGCGCGCATCTATCGTGTAGAATATTGGAAGAATTTCTTAGCAAAAAATTCAAGAATTACGATGGGCAACTCAAATCTCAATGCGCATTCACTCTAGGGAATATTGATGTAAATGAGGGAAAAAGTGTGGGTAGGGTGGAGTGGAGGTAAAGCGCTCGGGCGAAAGGACCTCGTCGGAGATGTGTCAGGAGTGAAATTAGCGCGTGCACTATTAGGAATTGTAATAAACAAGAATGATGCTGAGACAGTTTGGAACGCATTTAAGCTTGGGAATGTTGCACTAAGAAACAATCATGCCATGAAGGTCTCTTTGTTGGCAAAGGTGTTGAAGCGGAAGATATTAACGATGAAAAATTTAACGTGAAAGAACAGATTGATTCCTTCATTGGGAGCAAGGGACAAACATTGGCTTGTGGAACTTGCCTAAAATTGAGGCGGGAAGAAGGAACTGAAGTCTGTCCACTTTCAACCGTGATGGACTTGCTGAAGTTAGTTGAAGAATCGATAGAGTATTGACGTTTGGCTAATTTTCGTAAGAAAGAAATGGTTGGCAAGTGGAGAAAAGAAGAACGTGCACATTATTCTTTATCGCTTTCTTCAGTGTCAGGCTTCCAACCGACACAGGAAAGTGTGCCGTCCGAATTAGTTACAAGCTTTCGCCTTAGCTTTATGCCGCATCGTTTGCACTGCTTCCCCTCGTGAACGACCTTGGTGCGTGTCGCGATATCAGTTCTGGTCGGACGCGCGCTGGTCCCCCATCTAATATCAAACTTTCCCGCCGCCACGCCTGGGCTGTTCTTTATGAGATTAGGTTCTTCCTCGAGAACATCAACCT
>DATHCB010000018.1:0-18625 GCA_035319765.1 Bathyarchaeia archaeon | reverse complement strand
ACGAGTTCGGCCGTCAAGCCCTCCAGCGGCGTAGCTTTGCTGAAAGCGTGCAAACAAGTGGGCACATCTTCATATCTTACAATCAGTCTTTCTTTGGGTTCAACGAGAGAGAGTTCAGCGCCTTTCAGTGTCCATCCTATTGGTGAGGTGTAGGTCCAGTATTTGGTTTTGCCATCTGCTGGAAACTGCTCAATGGTTGCGTCTTTCAACCCTATCTTTAGGAGTTCGTTTTTGACGTATTCTGCGGCTTCGTGGAACATTGTTGAGGCTTGAATCCTGTGGAACCTGGCAATTTGCTCCACAAAGGATTTAGCGCCATTACCAGAGAGTTCTTCCTTGACAAGTTTGTTCAAACTCATTTTTAGACCACACTGTTCAAGCTAGGTATACCCATTCGCATTTTTATAAACGTGTTATCAGCGCGCGCTTTGAAGGAGCGTTTGATTCATGGCTAACGCTTTGTTAAATACTTTGCATACTTTATTGAAACTAGTCGAATTATTGGAAGCTCCGCTTTTCCAGTGTGGAAATTCTTGTGCTACTTTTCTGCGAATAGGGGCATGTTGGGGTAGATTTCGATTCCGTTTCGGTCTATTGAATATGGCACGAGACTTGGAATGACTTTGGCGCCTCTCATCTTTTCGACTTGTATGGCTCTTGTCGTGGTTCCTCCTGAGAACAGCGTTTGCATCATGATGACTCCATGCACTAGGTATTCTTCTTCTAAGGCATCTCTTTCTACGCCGAGATGGCTCAGTTCAGTGGCTATCATGCTAGTGACTGGCAGGTCTGATAGCGACTCGATCAAATCCACTACTGCAGTTCTCCGCTCGATAGGATCTGGGAATCGATAGAAGAGCGCCGCGAGCGTGTCTACTACCACTCTTTTCGCATCGACGCCGTTGATTTTCGCTTGCAGTTCCTCTATCAGTTGATCGATCGACAGTTGCTTGCCCTTAAGACTGCGAGTTTCTTCCTTGTACAGCTTCTCCTTCAGCATAGCCACGCGTGATATTCTGGTGGCGTCGATGAAAGCGAATTTTCTGTTGTCTTCTGCTTTCTTGAAATCCCAGCCAAACTGCTGCATTTCGGAAAAGAAATGATTCTTGCCCTCGTCTAAGCTCACGAAAACTCCATTCTCATTGTGCTCTTTGATGCCGCTATAGAGGAATTGAGTCGCGAAAATTGTCTTTCCGGTGCCCGGTCCGCCAATGACCAATATAACTCTTCCTTTAGGCAGGCCTCCACCTATCAGCTCGTCCAACCCTTGGATTCCAGTCGCTATCTTTTCTCCCAATACAATTCACCTTTATTTTGTGGTGACATTTCTACGTTTCAATGCTATTTATGATTTGCGCAGTGCACTCGCACGGCTCAAACAGCTCAATTCGTCCTACAAGGCGCCACCAATTTCTATTTCTCATTCAAGCTTCTAACGCAAACATTAGTCCATCCACGATTGCGAATTAGTGCCAATCCAGGCAACTTGGCGTTTGGGTTCGAATCGCTGTGTGGATGGTGCAGTTTGATATCCAATGAGGGTGACCCTAACTTGGCATCGAGCCCTTTCACCTTTAGACTGCAGCCTTTGACTTCAAGCAACTCCGGCGCATAGACGAATAGGGTTTGGGCGTGAAGGAGCGCGCGTTCGAAACAAACTAACAGCACCGAAAATACGTCAAGAAAAACGAGCCATTCGATATCCAAAATAATTCTGTCCTTAACCCTTGGTGGCAATTTTCACTTCATTAGTTCATCCAGCTGTATGAATTTCGCCTCTGAGCGCGGTAGACCTTGTTCACTTAACGCGTGTTAGGTGGCGTTGCTCGCCGGCTTACCTACGGTGGCAACGTAGATTGCGAATTCTTCGTTTCCGTCCACCCTGAGGACTTGGTCCATCTTCTCTTGATCGTATGCTCCGATCGCGCACATTCCGGCTCCGATGGCTTCACACGCTAGATAGAGATTTTGACACACATGACCAGAATCCTGTGCTATGATTTTCGGAGAAACTATACCGTACCGCCACTCCGTTCGATAAGGGATAACTGTCCAGACAAAAGTGACAGCGCTGTCCTTCGCATACTGGTCGTAACAAGCTTCATGAACTCTCTCTGTCAACTCAGCATCTGAATACAGGAAGCAAAGCTTGTTCGCCAAAGGCAGATATCTGTAGAGGCCGGACTGAAGTCCGTCCACTCGATTTACGAGCAAATAGGTTTCAAACGGATGCCGTGCGCCGCCAGACGGCACAGTACGGAAGAAGGCACGTGGAAGCGCCGACAATTCACGAGACTCATTCCGACGAGCAGCATGTGCCTCCTTTGTCGATACGCCCTGTACGGCCCAGAGCAGAAAGGAAAGCTCTTCCATAGTTAAAGGCTCTTCCGAAAATCTCCTGCGGCTTCGTCGATGTTTAATCACCTCTATCAACGGCATTTTTCCAACGGTCAAATCTTCAGGTGAAACTAGCGTTATCAACATCGCATCCTCAGGATAGGGCTTTTCAGATGAAGGAACAGGTACTCCCCTCTTTTGATCCGTTTCGCTCTTCCTCCACTCCTCCCACCGATCGGACTTCAAGAACTTGCGATAGTTCTCCATAGACTCAATTTCCTTTCGATTCCTTGCAGGTTTCAATGTTTGCACCCGGTGTTCATTTTAGAGTGAATAACGGGTTAAAAATAAAAGGATAACCAAGCGTGTTTCACCGGAGCGAATCGCATTTTATAAGACTATCTGGGCGAAGGCATAATCAAAACAATGACACAGAGACAGCTACACGAGGCGTGCGCGCGCTAGCCAGTGAATCAAGTGTTCTTCCGCAGCAATAAGAACGCAGAGTCCAATAACGTTCTATTGTCAGTTTGACGTGGAGAGGTGTTCTTGGCGTCTCTTGAGCATGATCGCATTCCAAGTTCTCGCCCTATTGCTGTAAGAGAGATTCCGCTTATTGACAGAGTTGAAGAAATGAGACTTCTGAAAGCGGCTGTCGACAGAACAGTCGCGCGCGCCAACGATCAGCCGAGAATTAAGAAAGCTGGAATTCCCATTGGACGACCTTAGAGGCCCAGGCTGTTGATCACTCTGCCCGAGTTGGCATCAATAACCAACACGATCTTGTTTCCCCTGTGGTCAAACTTTGAAAACCACACAGGAACGTGAAGCAACTCCACGTCCCCAACGTCCGAATCTGTATGTATAGACTGGATCATGTGATATTTCGCGTGCGCCTTTTGTGATTGAAGCTGATCGACTAACGTCTTTGCCTAGGATCTGGCGACGTCTTCGCTGACGTCCCCGTTGAGGATCTTAACGTCCTTGGGTAACTTGGAAACGTCAAACAATTCTCTGTCTTCTAGATTGAATTGGTAGTCGCGCGGCTGATAATCCATGAGAGCCTTGAGCGCAATCACTGGAAAGTTATAGTTCGCGTCCATCTGCTCGGACTTTCTCATTCCACCGCGTCCCATCCCCATTCCCATTCCAAAAGCCATAATCCGCATCCGCATCGATCCGAAAGCTCCCGTAAACAAGCCGCCTAATCCTACTCCACCCTCGAGAAGAAGACGCCTGCCTCCTCCGAAACCACCGGCCATCCCGCCGAATATCACACCCATCAACGCCGCCGTTGTAGCAGTCTGTGCAATCTGTGCCGTTTCATTTGCAGCAGTAACGGTTGTGCGCGCAGAAACGCTCACAATCCAGTAAGGCACGTACGCGAGGCTCATCTCCTCCTGTTTGGAGTCTTCATGAAGATGCCTGTGCAGAAGACCCTTGTCCATCATCGGGATGATTATTGAATTTACCTGTTCTACCGTGGCGACCTTTGAGGGAAGCATTGTCTGCTTCTGTACGTTAGTCCACCCTTGAGCTCCAAGAGTGACCGCATAGCCACAATATTCGCAGGTTATGACCATCTCCCCAAACTTGGGTGCGATAGGCGCTCCGCAACTAGGACATTTCAGGGAAGCCGCCCCTGAAGGCGCAATAACAGGCGCAGAAGAAGTCGCAGTTGGCTTGGCCGAACTTAATCCTGTACTGGTTCCGCACTTAACACAAACCGCTGCATCGTCAGGAAGCTGAGCACCACAATTACGACAATACAATCCTTCCACCAAGCTCTCTAACTAAAGAGAGCTTCACTTAAAGGTTATCGCTTGACGCCCGCTCTCCGAGCGCGCATGGCTTTAGGGCCACAAAAAGACAAAAATAGCCAGGTCCTCACTTTCTACTGCGGACCAGAGCCTTGTTCAGCATGCATACTAAATATGCATGGAAAATCAGACAGGGACACCTTTGCGGGGTTGCCCTAGCCTGGTAGGGGGCAGGCCTGCTAAGTCTGTGGTCAGAAATGGCCGCGAGGGTTCAAATCCCTCACCCCGCGCCAAAGACTCAATCGCTTTGATGAGAGTGTTTTCGCATATTCGCTTAGGGTTTAAGCCAACTTCAATTGCTTTTTGTAGAAGATCTCGATCGATTTTGAGTGAAGATAGATGTTTTGCGGTTTGCAAGTTTGTTTCCTCATGAAAGGCTAGCCTACGGACTGAATAAAAATGTGGCATGTACCGGCTGAAAATAGCTCCCATTGAATATGAAAATTGGATAAAGCTTTACCCACACACAACATTTTACTGCTTCAAGGATTAATGGAAGTAAAGGGGAAGCAGAATTGTTCAGAGTCATACCATTTTCAAAAGAGCACATGGTAGCGCTTAGAGGACTTCAGAAGCAGTTTGAAATTGAGATGGGTTGGGATCCTCCTCAAAACTATTTGGATGAGTGGGTAGAGACCGTTCTAGGTTTACATCAACAGGACCCGAATCTAATCAAGATTGCTGTCATCGGAGACGAGGTTGTGGGTTATTGTATAATGGTCAAGAGGTTGCACAACCATGAAGGCGTAGTGATGGATGTGACATGGAAGACAACTTATATCTGGGATCTGTTCGTAACAGATGAGCATAGAAACAAGGGAATAGGTACTAAGCTTCTCGATGAGGCAATTACATATTCCAAGTCAATCGGTTGCGACAAAACGGGTCTTTTTGTGAACATTCAGAATGAAAGAGCCAAGAAGTTTTATGAGAAAGTGGGTTTCACACTTTACAGTTATTATCTTATGAAAAGATTCTAGCGTACGACGCGCGCTATTGATCTCAACTGATGATTGGTTTTTTGAGGTTTGCAAGGCGCTTTCCTTAAGAGAATCTAGCCTACGGACTGAATAAAAACCTGAAACGTACGGACAGGGTAAGGTTCCTTAGACGCGTGCGTATGTTAATTTGCTACAGACATAGAATTAAATAGATAATTGACAAAACATAGATTGAGGCTAGAATATTGCCTAAAAAGGCCAAGGGAAAGAGCAAAAAGCCCGCAAAGAAGTAAAAGCGGGAAATTACATGTAAATGCGCAAATCTTCCTCATTTTCTTTATTTATACATAAACGTTAGCGCGCGCGCTCGTTCATCTTACTCATTGTTTTCATGTTTAGCGCTAATAAGATTGTGACGACAAAATGTGAAAAATAAAGTTCGTTGTAGACGGTTTTGGATCTTGCGGAAAAGTTATAGCCAAATGAAAATAGTCTACAGAGGGGTTAGGCACATGGAAAAGGTTTGTGAAATAGCCGACGTACTGAAAGGGACTATGAAAGGATTTACTGTAAAGGATAAACAGATTCTCGTAGCAAATGTTGATGGGGACTTTTTCGCCATGGATGCAATATGCTCCCACATGCGAGGCTATCTGCCAAGTGGAAAATTCGAAAAGAACATCGTAGTCTGCCCAGTTCATCATGCAAACTTTGATGTCACAACCGGAAAAGTGGTTAAAGATGTTCCAAGACTGATGAGAATGATGATTCACGGAGCAAAGGACTTGCAGACCTACAAGATATCAATAAAAGATAACAGTGTTTTTATCGAATTATGAAACGCGGGCTGATGCGAGGATAGGTTCCCATCATAGAGTGGCGTGTTTAGCGTGGTTTCACCTAGGTAAATTCGCGTCGAAACCCACGACCATGGTTTTTTCCCAAGTAGGAAGTCTTTTTTGAGATTCTTTTTCCCATTATAATGAAATTCACGCTTTCTGAGGACTTTTGAGATCTTCAAGGACATGCGTAGGACGATAGTGTGGGCTCTTGTCAGTCTTGGTTGATCGCGTTTATAAGTGAGGCCGGACAGTATAGCGTGGCAGAGTTTTGTTGTTAATGCTCAGAAGAATATTTCGTTAAAGAGTTGAATGAGTCTTGCGAAACAAGGTGTCGATCGATGAATATCTTGCTCGTCTCTCAATAAAGTACGCTGTTGAGCCAAACAAGCTTTTCGATGCGTTGGTTCGTGCATTGGAGAAAGGGGAATCCATATGCGGAGGATTGTCAATTTCTTGCCGCAGCAAGCTACGAGATAGAATTGTTCTTCTGATAATGAATGGTACAAAAGTTGTTGCGCAGTTTCCTATTTCCAGAGGATTTTTCTTGGAACAAAAGAACCCAATTGAAATTAGCAAAAGAACCGACGTCCTTCGGGCTCATCTACAACGGGAGATTAAGGCACCACGTTCCCTTCTCATCAGTGATTCACGAACTGGAATGAAGCAGGTTAATCTGACGGCGAAAGTTCTAGAGATTACAAAGCCTACCCTTGTCTTTACCAGATTTGGGACCTATGCGAAGGTGGCCAACGCTTTGGTGTCAGACGAAACCGGAACGATCAAACTCTGTTTATGGAATGAACAGATAAACTTGATTTCCGTTGGAGACGTTCTACAGATTGAAAACGCACACGTTTCCATGTTTAGGGGCGAACGCCAGTTAAGAGTTGGAAAACACGGAACTCTACGTAACGTCAAGAACGTAGCTTCTTTTGAAGAAGCTAGAAATGGTCCTTGTTTCGCGTGTGCCCACTGATGTTACGTGACCAGCGCGCCATTTGTCATCTTTGCCCATTAAACCTGTTCAAATCCCTCACACCGCGCCTATGGTCCATCGAAAAGTAGAACTTTGCTCTGCTGGTTTGAAGCATTGAGCGCACGTTAACTGCTAGAAATGGTTGAGGAGGAAATCTCGCAGGGTCCCGTGATTGCCCAAGAAGGCAACAATCTGTTTTGTGGTTCTAACTATCTGCACGTCGAGCAGTCTTGATATGGCCAACGAAAACACAAACGTACACATTCCAAGGATAATTTGCAACCTGAAGTTTATAGAACCAAAGTACAGTATGAAAAGGAACGTGACCTAGGCACCCAATAATCCCATAATAAATGATCTTATGATGAAGTACAGCCGTTGTTGCCATATGGAAATCAGCAGCGCCTTTATCACCGCTTTCTTTCCGACATCTCGCTCAGGCCGTGTTGTGGCTTCATCCATGTGATGCAGCAACGTTCTTGCATGATGCACATTCGTCAAGTGCAAGATCTTGATAATCTCATCTGATTCAGTCGGCTCCTTCGAGCTGGTATGCTCAATCTTCGACATAACCTGCAGGGCTATCGCGTCAAGCTCCTCATCAGGCACAGAACTCATAATACCACCCAAAACCATTCAAAACCAATTGACTTACGATCTGCTAACTTAACTGCTGTGCTAAGTTCCACTAACCACAAATATATGGGCGCACCTAACCTCGTAAAATGACCGCCTTGAAACGGAACATAGCGAGCGCAGAAGACTAGGTGACGAAGGTGAAGCGAAAACGACGATGCACACGGGGGTACCCTGTGGCGCTTCTCGTGGGATTTGAGGAAGACCACGCGGTTTTGTGGCAGATATTTAGTAACGCAGCAAAACTAACTCGCACGTTCAAGCTTGGCAAGAAGAGAATAGACAGAAAGGCTCTGTACAGTTTTCATGAATCAGTGGTCGACGCGTTGAGGCTCTTACTTAACGAAGGAGTGAGAAGCGTTGTGGTCACGGCCCCTATCAAAACCGCTTACACTGGTGACTTTCTGGACCATATACGAAAACACCACGCATATCTGACTCAACCGGAAAGGCCAGACGGTGCAACTTTCGGCGAGCTAGTCGGCTCCGTCGATCAGCCTTACGAAGTGGCAGAGCTAGTTAACGCAAAAGGATTTCGCAAATTAATCCAGGACATGACCTCCCAAGAAACAGATCAAGTTATCAACGAACTGGAGAAGCACCTCCGCAGCGATAACTTTGTGCTCCTTTTTTCCCTCAAAGAAATCGAAGACAACATCTACGACCGAAAGAGGCTCAGCGACTTCGGAACGGAATATCTGATGCTCACAGACAAGTATCTTGCAGACAACGAGAAAAAGAACCGACTCCAAAGATTATTGCAGATCTCAAAAAGTAGAAGCGTGAAAACAAGAATAATAAACGCCGAAACGCCAGGCGGCAAGCGAATCAGTCAATTCGGAGGCATAATCTTCTTCACTCTCCCAGCACGTGTCAAGCTGCGTACACAAAAATAATTTAGCCAAAGTTTCCAAGAATCAGTCAACGACTCGGCTATCGTGTCCTAGGCCTCAGAATTCAGAAGACCGAACGAACACATGGGCTTATTGAACGAGCAATATCTATGGAGAGGAGAGTTAGAGAGCACTGACCAAGAAAACCGGAATGAAATCACTGGTGAGGAACGATGGCGGCTGAAATCCTGCTCTTTAAATCGTCGTACTTCTGCTGTACTTCTTTCCGCATTGTGCTAATCTCCGTCCTGAGTCTGGGCACCGACTCCTGCGCAAGATCCTTGGATTTCATTACTTCTGCTTCCATTTTGGCAACTTCCTTCTCCACCAAGCTCCGCATCTCTTCCGTTTTTTTTAGGCCCTCAGCCTTAATCTTCTCCATCTTTGCAAAATCGGTCTTGATATCATTCTCAGTCTTTAGAAGCTTCTCCCTTATCTTTCCAAACTTCTCCATGAATTCACGTTCAGAAGGTCCACCCAACTCTAAGGCACCACAGCATGTTTAAGCTACGAATCGCACTTAAAATTTTCTCTCAATAACCATCAACCAAAAACCTGGAAAAATCGATCTTTAGGTTTATTAGAGAGCGTCGTTTAACTACAATGCTTCAATGATCCAAAAAGAATTTTCAGCGTGAGGCATCATGTACGTATGGTTACTTCCTATTTTCGGTTTCCTAATAGGAATAGCCGCTGCGCTTTCAGGCATCGGCGGCGGAATATTCATAGTGCCCCTGCTAAACCTCATCTACGGTTTCGCTATCACAAGCGCCACAGGAACAAGTCTCGCTACGATAATCGTTATCTCCTTGGCGTCTGCGGTCAACTATGTACGTCAACACAGGGTGTACTTCAAGATCGGGCTCGTCTTAGCTGTAGCCACAGCTCCTGGAGCCTATTTCGGCGCTGAGCTAACAACCATATCGCTCGTAAAAACTTGGCTAGGTTCCATCTTTGGCATTTTCCTCCTCATCGTCGCCGCACAGCTGATTCTTAGAGCATCGTCAACAAGATCTGGAGAGAGATGCGGAGATAAAGATAGCGTTTTCGAAAACGCACTGCTAAGAAACTGGCGAAAAATCCTCACTGGACTCGCTTTAAGCTTCTTTGGGGGCGTTGCGGCTGGTCTTCTAGGCATTGGCGGAGGGGCAATCTTAGTGCCCATAATGTGTTATGCGCTTGACTTTCCAATCCACTTTTCTATTCCAACTTCAATGTTCATAATGATTTTCACTTCGATATCGGGCGTTACGAGCTACTTGCAGGCGGGAAGTGTTGATCCCCTATTTGCGGCTTATCTGGGCATTGGGGCCATATTTGGAGCACAAGTAGGAGCATACGCCAGCAAGAAGCTTTCAGGCCGAAACTTGCTGCTAGTATTTGCTGCGATGCTTATCATAGCCAGCATAAATATGATCCTCAAGAGCTTGAAAATCATTTAACTAGCGCATAGTCTAAGCTTGCCGCTGCATCTACGTGGATAAAGGTTAATGGCAAAAGTTAATATTTAATCATGAAGCAGCTAAAGTCCATGACATACCATATGATACGCACGGACAAAGAAATCACCGATGCCAGCGTCCTTCGGAAAATCTTGAAATCCAGCAGCTTTATGACCGTGGCCATGTGCAAGAATAACGAGCCTTACATGGTCTCCCTCAGCTTTGGTTACGACGAAACCAGGAACTGCATATATTTTCACTGTGCTACTGAAGGCAAAAAACTTGATTACCTCAAAGCAAACAACAGAATCTGGGCACAAGCACTGCTCGACTACGGCTATGTTCAGGGTGAATGCGACCACAGATATGCCTCCGTGCACTTTAACGGCAAGGTCACCTTCATCGAAGACCGAAACGAGAAACTTCACGCTATCCAAACCATGATAAATCAACTCGACAAGAATCCGACCAGACTGCTGACTAAACTGAAGGACGAAAAGCCAGCAACAACGTTGACCGACAAGGCAGGGACTGCACCAATCGACAAACTGGGAACAGCCCGAATCGGCAGAATAGAAATCGAAAGCATGACTGGCAAGAAGAACAAAGAATTAACCATATAAACGCAGACCTCCTACAATCCAGACGGAGACCCAAACGCTTGAAAGCCCTGAGAAAAAAGAACCTCAAGAAGAAAAAGAAACACGAAGAAAAGAAAACATACTAGCCCGATGAACTTACGACAATTCATGAAGCTTCGCTTCCCTTAACTCAAGTTGACGGCGTTCTCAGTTACTGGATTGAATACTTTCTTTAATCGCAAGTCCAACTTTTTTCAGATCAAATACCGCACAGAAAAAGCCTCGAGTATAGAAGTTCCCGCTCAAATCATCCGATTCCTTCAAACACGCATCCGAGAAAGCTTTATACAAGCCAAACCATTTGAAAAATACTCCTACGAACAAAGGACGAAATTCACGTTGAAGATTCAACGTTTCGAGCGCCTAAATAAAGTTAAGATGATTGATTATTCATGAAAATGTTCATAGGGATAAAGCGTGATGGGCAAAACTAGCCAGAACGCGGTAGAGATTAAAGATGACTTCTGCAGCCGATGCAGCGTATGCTACTCCATCTGTCCTTTCGACGCCATCACACGAAAAGAAGAAACTGGCGAAGTAAAAATCGACGTTGAAAAATGCCAAGTCTGCGGGATTTGCTATAGCGCCTGCCCCGCTGGAGCGATCGACACGATGTACTACGACATCGACTCGCTTCTGCATTACGTCGAGAAGGAAGTGAAAGATAAACGAACCCGCACGCTAGTCGTTTCTTGTCGAGGCAATACACCTTCGTCCTGCGAAGTTGTTGACTTCCTGAAGGAAGAAAAAATAACAAACTTTATCTCTCTTCGCTTACCCTGCGCAGGAAGACTGTCATCCGACTTCTTTCTAAAAGCGCTCAAATTGGGCGTGAAAAAGATCATAGTAATTCAATGCGAGGAAGATTTCTGCCGATCAAAGAGGGGGAGTACAATTAACAGACGAAGATATCTGTTGGCCCAAGCCGTCTTGGACCAATTAGGCTTTGAAAAAGACGCGTTGAAAGTGCTCGAATCTTCGAACAAAGTCGAATATGATACTTCGAAATGCGTCGGCTGTGACAAGTGCGTATTCATTTGTCCCTACGAAGCCATCGAAGCCGAACCGCTCGCCACCCCAAAAATAAACTTCGAAAAATGTGTTGGCTGTGGCGCTTGTGCATTGGTTTGTCCACACTTTGCCATTCAACTCAAGAACTCCGAGTACGAACCGACTTCGCTACAACTGTCGCAAAGAAGCCAAACTTTGGGGAAAATGAAAGTGAAGCCGGTATCGCCGTCTGTACTTGTCTTCTGCTGCTCTTGGGCAGAATTCTCGGCACTCGACACATTTACGAAGAGCGATCTCCCTAAAAACGTGACGATAGTCGAAATCCCGTGCTTTAAGGGATTAGACCCAATGCACGTTATAGAGGCGTTCTACTTGGGCTTTGACGGCATCTTGGCCGTAGTCTGCTCTGACAAAGATTGCAAGCTTGAAAAGGGAAGAGAAGCAGCGGAACACAATGCCAAAGTTCTTCAAAAAACACTCGAGAAACTCAACCTCCTCGATAGGTTTGAGCTGATCGAATCTTCTCCTCGACACGTTGGCAATTTTGACAAAAAACTGGACGAGTTCATCCGCAGAATCTCGGAAATGCCAAAACTCGAAAGGAGAGTTGCACCCTGTATAAGCTAGTTACGAGACGAGAACTCGCCCCGAAAATTAACATGTTCGAAGTGTGCGCACCCGAGATCGCGGCCAAAGCTGAACCCGGTCAATTCGTGATTGTAACCATTCAGGAGAAAGGCGAAAGAATTCCGCTTACGATCGCCGGTCTTGACCGCGAAACAGGAACGATAACTATCGTTTTCAACGAGGTAGGTAAAACCACCAAGCAATTAGGTACGTTTAAGGAGGGCGATTCAATCCCGAACATTGCTGGACCACTCGGGAATCCCAGCGAAATCCAAAAATTTGGCAGGGTCTTATGTGTCGGCGGAGGGGTAATGGCCGCGCCGTTATACTATGTTGCAAAGACCTTGCATGAAGCTGGTAATGAAATCGTTGCTGTCGTGGGCGCTAGGATGAAGGATCTGCTGGTCTTCGAGGAAGAAATGAAAGGCGTAGCGAAAGAGTTCTATGTCACAACTGACGACGGCTCGAAAGGATACAAGGGCTTGGACTTTCTGAAAGAGATCCTCAACGAAGAGAAGTTTGACCGGGTTGTAGTCATGGGTCCCGTTGTTATGATGAAAACCGTTTCAGAAATGACCAAGCCTTTCAATATAAAGACAGTAGTCACGCTTACACCTATCATGGTCGACGGAATGGGAATGTGCGGTGCTTGCAGGGTCACAGTCAAGGGCGAAACCAAATTCGGCTGCGTCGACGGACCAGAATTCGATGGGCACATGATTGATTTTGATGAGCTTATCAAACGCCAACGGGTCTACTCATCTGAGGAGAGGCTCGCTTCGGTCTTCTACGAAAAGCTGGGAGGATGCAAATGTGACAACGCCTAACCCGCCCTCCAAGAGGTCAAAAAAAGCAGTTCCAATGCCAAAGCAGGAGCCAAAAGTGCGTGCGCACAACTTCGACGAGGTGGCAATAGGCTACGGAGAGGAACAGGCGCTTGAAGAAGCGGCGAGATGCCTAAATTGCCCAAAGCCGCAATGTGTTACCTGTTGCCCTGTTGAACTTGACATTCCGGGTTTTATCAAGCTAATCAAAGAAAAGAAGTACGACGAGGCGGCCAGAAAAGTAAAGGAAAAGAATAGTCTACCAGCCATCTGTGGCAGGGTTTGTCCACAGGAAGAACAATGCCAGAAACTATGCATACTATGCAAGATCGGCGAGCCAACTGCGATCGGTCGATTGGAACGATTCGCCGCTGACTATGAACAGGAGAAAGGCGTCGAGACACCGCCTCTCCCTACGCCAACTGGCAAGAAAGTTGCAGTGATCGGAGCTGGACCAGCGGGCTTAACTGTCGCCGCGGACCTAACGAAGCTTGGGCACGAAGTCGTCATTTTCGAGGCTTTGCACGTTCCAGGCGGAGTTCTCGTCTACGGTATACCTGAGTTCCGATTGCCGAAAAGAATAGTCAAGGCAGAAGTTGAATACATAGAGAAACTAGGAGTAAAGATTCAACCGGACGCCCTAATTGGAAGACTACACACAATTGAGGACTTGTTCAAGAAAGGATTCGACGCGATATTCATCGGCACGGGTGCGGGCCTTCCACAATTCCTGAGAATACCAGGAGAAAACTTAGGCGGCATATATTCAGCCAACGAGTTTCTAATCAGGATAAACCTTATGAAAGCATACCTTTTCCCAGAGTATGACACGCCGATCCGAATCGGCAAAAAAGTAGCCGTAATCGGCGGCGGCAACGTGGCTATGGATTCTGCAAGATCTGCGCTTAGACTTGGCGCGGACGAGGTCTGGATAGTCTATCGAAGATCCCGCGAAGAGCTTCCCGCAAGAGCGGAAGAAATAGAAAACGCAGAGGAAGAAGGGATAAAGTTCCGGTTTCTCACCAATCCGATCAGATTCATAGGAGATGAGCACGGTTGGGTTAAGGGGATGGAATGTATAAGGATGGAACTCGGCGAACCAGACGCCTCAGGCAGAAGAAGACCCGTTCCAATTAAGGGCTCAGAATTTGTAATGGACGTGGACACTGCCGTCGTTGCTGTCGGGCGAACGCCTAACCCGATTATACAGAGCACAACGAAAGGACTCGAAACGACCAAGTGGGGTACGATAATAGCCGACGAGAAAACTGGCCAGACCAGCATCGAAGGCGTTTTTGCAGGAGGCGATATTGTTACAGGAGAGGCAACTGTGATAAGTGCCATGGGCGCGGGCAAACGGGCGGCAAGATCAATTCATGAGTATCTAATGAAGAAGCGTTAGCCTTTGTAGTAATATGGGCGTCTTATGTAACCAAATGCGTCTACAACCGCAACGATAGCTTCACCAACAGCCGTACCGATTTGTTTGACAGGATTAACGGTAACGTCTCCTGCTGCGTAGAGGCCTGGAATGTTGGTCCTCTGCTGAGAATCCGCTATGATGTATCCTTCATCGTTGACTTGAATGCCAACATCTTTGGCAATTTCGCTGTTGGGCACTTCGCCTACCTGAACAAAAACACCACTAACTTGGATCTCCTTCGTCTCACCAGTCTTGTTGTCAAAAGTAACGATGCTCTTCACTACACTCTCTCCTTTTATCTCTTTCACTTCGGTACAGCAAAGAAGTTCAACGTTCTTGTTCCGCAAGTCTTCCATTATTATCTCCTCTGCCCTCAGTCGTTCTCTGCGATGTATCAGCTTCACATTAGAAGCCAGATGCGCAAGAATCTGTGCAGAGGTTGCTGCATTATTTCCCCCGCCTATGACCGCGACCGTCTTGCCTTTGAAAAAAGCTCCATCGCAGAGAGCGCAATAACTAACGCCTTTCCCGCTGTATTCCTTTTCGCCAGGAACTCCTAGTTCCTTATGGTGACACCCAGTGGTGATGATGACGGCTGGTGCTTCATGGATGGCTTTAGACGTCTTAACGATTCTATTCTGCTCCTTCAAGTCAAGCGCCGTGACAGGTTCTAGCTGATTTATCTGCACACCGAACTTGGTTGCGTGAGCGACGAACTTATCGATGAGTTCTTGTCCGTTGACACTTGGAAAACCGGGGTAATTCTCGATCCAAGGCGATTCAACGGTGGCGCCTCCAGGAAGCTGTTTCTCCACTATTAGGGTTCTTAGTCCACTTCTTGCGCCATATATGCCTGCAGTTAAGCCTGCGGCACCTGCACCAATGATTATTAGATCCCATTTCTCCATCTTCATCCGGCCCCGGAGCGAGGTTTAATACCGTACTAAAGATTTATTGATTAACAAGTTAACGAGATCTTGGTTTATTAGTGTTCTTCACCTTTGGTAATGGTTCTGCGCTGGTAACCTGTGTTGTAGCACGCGCTGTTTTCATGTTGAACAGCTTGGACGCATCACTTATAGGCAAGTTTATGGCACTCCTCGTCTAGAAGATCGATGAAAGACGAAAAGCTTATCGAAAAAATCAGGAAAGGACTGCTTTCGCTTGAGGACAAAGCCGACGCTTGCCACGACAAAAAAGAAAAGCTTGTGGAAAACTACACAATAAAGCTCTTGGATTTTCAAGTGGCCGACTTCTCCGCGCCAGAGCTGACTTTGAAAAAGCAGCTAAACTCCTTGAAATAGCCTACTAGCGGTTGGCACTCCGCGCTGTAGCCCCAGCACGCGTAAATTCTTTGCTCTTCGGCTTGTTTTCAATAGCGCGCGCCTTGAATTAGGCAAATAAACGAGAACACCTAGATACGCACGTATTCAGATGGTGAGCTCATGCATGACGAAGAAGATAGTGAAGACCCAGATAGCGACGAGCAAGAAGAAGAGGATTACGTTCCGATATTCGATGACGAATAAGAAAAGTAGCCCACGCTCCTTATATAACTGCTTTTGATAAGCCTAATTTCCTGATACTTACTGATTAACATGTCTTCCAAGTATGGAGATTGGCGTGATGCCTGGCAGAAGGTTTGAGTTTCTTGAGCACACTGCTGACGCTTACGTAGCGGCGTACGGAAAGACGTTGGAGGAAGCCTTCGAAAACGCAGCGTTTGCAACCTTCGAAATCATGACAGATGCGGGCAAGATAGCCCAAACTGTAGAAGACAGAGTGGAAGTCGAAGCACCGGACGAGCAAGCATTGCTTTATTCGTGGCTGGAACAGCTTCTGATAGACTTCGAGACGAAAGGAAACCTTTACTCTGGCTTCAAAATATCTAAGATAGAAAAAACACCTGATGGCTTCAAGCTGAAAGCAAGGATCTACGGAGAGCCATACAACCCCAAAAAACACCCCACAAAAGTCGGAATCAAAGCGGTAACTTATCACCGCATGGAAATCAATAAGAAACCAAACAATGTATCTGTCAAGTTTATTTTAGACATTTAACGTTAACGCTAGCCAAAGTGAAAAACAAATGAAAACTCAAAAAATCAACGAGTTCCTGTACTTAATCGACCTAGAACCCGCTGGGTTTGAGAACTTTATCGCTTCTTACTTGCTGGTAGGCGAAAAAGTCGGGATTATCGAGACAGGACCGACTTCAACGGTGCCAAACTTGCTCAGAGGCTTGGAAGAGATAGGCGTCAATACTGAAGATGTAGATTTCATCGCAATCTCTCACGTTCATCTGGATCACGGAGGCGGTGCTGGAACTCTTATGCAACGTCTGCCAAACGCAAAACTTGTGGTTCACCCCAGAGGTGCGCCGCATCTTGTGAACCCAGAAAAGCTCTGGACACAATCGCGACAAGTCTTGGGCAAAGTTGCTGAGATGTATGGAGAACCTGAGCCGGTCTCATCGGAACGGATTATTCAAGCATTCGACGGAATGTCTGTCAGTTTGGGCAAGAATATCGAATTGGAGATTTTAGAGACACTTGGGCATGCCTCCCATCATTTTAGTTACAACGAAAAAAGCAGCAAGATACTCTTTCCAGGAGATGCTGCAGGGATTTACTTAAATCAATTTGACGTAATAGTGCCGACAACGCCGCCACCTTTCCATTTAGAAACGGCTCTTTTGTCAATAAACAAACTCATTCAGAAGCAGCCCAACCTCTTGTGCTACACACATTTCGGCGTGGCTAAAGACGCCATGGAAAAACTAAACAGGCACTCAGCGCAGTTAAGGCTCTGGGCAGAAATAGTGAGTAATGGTTTGAGGATGGGCGAAACTTTGGAAGCCATAAGTGAAGACATTCGCCAAAAAGACCCTGCAGTAAAGGCGGTAAGCCAATATGTGAAAACACATCCAGTTCTGAGCAGCGGAGTAGCCAAACAGGACGTCGAAGGGTTCATAGAATATATGCTTAAACAGTCAAAATAGCGCGCGCTTTGATTCTATTCTGTACTCCATCCAAAGCCAACTGGCGAAAAATTCGAACCAACATGAAGATCTCACACACTTAAGCTTCTTTTGGCTTAACCGTAACTAAATTTCTTTGGCCAAGACACCAAAATTGTTTATATCCAATCTGCCGCTTCTCTATAACTCTAGGTGACTATTCATGGGCGAAGAAAGGGAATATCGGGGACCAGCGCCCAAGGTGCAGCTTGAAAAACTGACTGAGAATACGTGGCGTATTCCGCAGAAGTACAAGCCCGGTATGCGCGTCCCTGGTTTAGTCTTGGCTGACGCTGACTTGCTTGAAAAAATGAAGACAGACAGAACGTTAGACCAATGTGCGAACGTTGCGCATTTGCCCGGCATTTACAAGTATTCCATAACCCTACCCGATGGACATGAAGGCTATGGCTTTCCCATAGGTGGGGTTGCTGCCACAGATTACGAGCAGGGAGTCATCAGCCCCGGAGGAGTGGGCTACGACATCAACTGCGGGGTCCGCCTGCTGACCACTAACATGGCTGAAAGCGACATTCGACCAAAACTCGCCGAACTAGCGACCGAGATATCCAACAATGTCCCATCAGGACTCGGTAGCCGACGAAAAGACTTCCGAGTAACCTTCGCAGAACTTGATCGAGTCTCCAGAGAAGGCGTTCCATGGATCATAGAGCAAGGTTACGGATGGAAAGAAGACGTCGACCACTGCGAAGAGATGGGATGCATGAAAGACGCGGAACCAAACAAAGTCTCATCCACAGCAAAAAACAGAGGAGTCACCCAACTCGGCACATTAGGCTCGGGAAATCACTTTCTCGAAATTCAAAAAGTAGATAAAATCTACGACCCTCAAACCGCCAAGGTCTTCGGCGTTACCCATGAGGGGCAGGTCACAGTGATGATACACTGTGGCTCCAGAGGCTTTGGACACCAAATCTGCTCCGATTATCTTCGCGTCATGGAACATGCAGTGTACAAGTATAAAATTGAATTGCCCGACAGGGAACTAGCTTGTGCACCCGGGACTAGTGACGAAGCGCGAGATTATTATCAGGCAATGGCTTGCGCTGTTAACTATGCGTTCGTCAACCGCCAGGTCATTGCACACTGGGTTAGACAAAGCTTCGAACAAGTGTTGAAAAAACCCGCAGAAACATTTGGCCTGAAACTAGTCTATGATGTCGCTCATAACA
>DATHCB010000017.1:0-35735 GCA_035319765.1 Bathyarchaeia archaeon | reverse complement strand
CTCCCAGATCTCACGACAGCAGAAGCGGATTTCTTCCTGAGGATTTCAACTATCCCATATATTGGTATCTCCCGAGGGACGTAGAGAGAGATGAACTCATTTTCTTTCCCTTCCTTGTCTGATAGCCATGCTATGAGCCTTCTCAGTTTGTGCTGTTTCACGGAGTTAGTAGTTGCTATCTGGCATCCATAAAAATGCGTCACCAGAGTACGCGCTCTTTCAGTAACCAAATTTACCACCTTAGAATTAGTTGCTGTAACGACTAATTTATTGGTTCCTTAGGAATTAGGCTCGATTGTCTTACTCTCGCAAAGCGCTTTTTTCCGGCCATTTCGCCGCGAACACGTGCGAAATTAGCGCACGCTATATCAGGTAAAACAGGGCGAAGAGAAACAGCCATACAATATCTATGAATGCCCAGAAGATAGTGGTGATCTCCACAGCCTCATGCTTCGTGCTGCTGAACTTGCCCTGATAGACCTTTATCAGCAGATAGGCCATAGCTACTAGGCCCGCCCCAACGTGAACGCCGTGCAGACCGACGGTTAGATAATAAGTTGCAGCAGGCAGGCCGCTGGTCAGCGTGAAGCCGCTAGCGTACAGGGCGGGCCAGTCTATACCCAGCTTTATCACTAGAAAGAGAGCCCCCAAGATGAAGGCTGCCACTATCCACATCTTCATCCCCCGCACATTGCCGTTCCTGATCGAGTAAAGTGCGAGCACGATTGCCAATGTACTGGTGAGGAGCACAATGGTCTCTATGAGACCGATTGTCACGTCATGGACTTGGTAAGAGATGATCCACGTCGGACTCATCGATCTCTCGAAAAGGTAGACAGTTATAAACGACCCGAAGATTACAGCTTCAGAGGCGAGGAATACCCACATTCCCATCTTGGCCTTGCTGCTAAGACCTTTAAAGGGCCACATCTCGCCTACAGTCTCCTCAGAGGATGCGAACTTGTCGCTCAGACCATCCCTGAATAGCATGACTATAGAGGCTGCGAAGACGGCAGCCCCCACTATCGCGAGACAATAGTTCACGGACAGGCCCAGTAGAATTATTGCTACGCCTAGTGCCATTACAATGGGCATGGAGGAGAACGTGCCCTCAGGCTTCTGCTGCCCTTTCAGCGATGACTTGAACTGCTGGAGGGACGATTGTTTTGAGGATTGCGGGCTCGAGTCCGCCGATGATGGTGTCGAACCGATAATCGGAAGGGACTGAGGAACGGGTTTGGGCTGGGCCTGTGAAGGTGTTTCATAAACAACTTGGCCGGGCGGGAAGCCTGAAGTCCATTCTGGATCAACCGATCCCCATGGGTTAGTCTTACTCGGGATGTTTGCCCTGTAGCTGCGCCATAAATTGTAGAATATCAAGAGTATTGAGGGTCCAAATATGAAAGCTCCCACAGTAGCCACGAAATTGGGAATAGCTAGTCCAGAGGCGACCGAGTACGTTGACACCCTTCTTGGCATGTCTAACATAAAGAAATACGGGAAGTACAGGATATTGAAGCCTATAAATGAAAGCACGAAAGTAAATCTGCCAAACTTCTCGTTGTACATGCGGCCGGTCATTTTCGGGAACCAGTAATATAGTGCCGCCATAAGGCCGAAGATGCTGGTTCCGACCATTATGTAGTGGAAGTGACCTACTATCCAGTAGGTTCCACTGAAGGCGTAGTCCAAGGTTATGGATGACTGGAATACGCCTGTTATGCCACCCACGATGAGAGTGTACAGTGCACCCAGGGCAAAGAGCAATGGTGTCGTAAGCTTTATTTTCCCTTTGCTTAAGCTCAGTATCAATCCAACGGCAATGAACCCAAAGGGTATCGATATTGCTTCGGTCGTACCCTGAAAGAATGTCAAAACACCAGTGCTGATCCCGGTGGTGAACATGTGATGTTCCCATACCAGCATGCTGAGCACGGTTGTTCCGGCCAATCCAGCCAGAATCAGCCTTTTGCTGTAGAGCCTTTTGTAGGTGAATGTTCCGATAACCGCTGCCATCGCCCCAAGCGCAGGCAATACAACGACGTAGACCTCGGGATGACCGAAGAACCAGAAGAGTTGCTCCCACAGTATTGTGCTGTCGGCCGATGCAAAGATGCCGGTATGTAGGAGTCTGTCCGCGGTAAGAAGCACAACTCCCGCCCCCAATGCCGGAAATGCAAACAACATTAGGCCAAGAGTAGCAAGTATAAACCAGGTGAACATCGGGATTTTGGGCCACGTCATCCCTGGCGCGCGCATCGTGAAGACGGTTGTCAGGAAATTCACAGAGGTCAAGGTAACTGAAGCAGCAATCATCCCCAAAGCTAGGATAGCAAGCGTGGTTCCGTCGGAGGGGCTGAAAGGCGTCGTACTAAGGGGCGCAAAAAAAGTCCAACCTACGCCTGGACCTCCGCCTGGCGTGAAGACGGTACCTATCATAAGGAAACCACTGAAAACATACAGCCAGTAGCTAAGGGCATTGATGCGTGGGAACGCGACATCCTCTGCGCCTATCTGCAGAGGGAGGAAGTAGTTTGCGAAGGCTATGCCGAAGGGCGAGAGGAACCACAGGATCATCAAAAGCCCGTGGAGCGAAACGAACTGCTCATACGCAAAGGGAGTGAGGAGGGTATTGTTGGGGACAGCCAGCTGGCTCCTCATAGTGAGGGCAAGGGTTCCGGCGAAGACAAGGAAGAAGAGAGAGGTGACGAGGTAAAGTATGCCTATGTCCTTGTGGTACGTTGTTGTCAGCCACCGCCTGATCGAGAACTCTTCATACGCTTTCTGTGCACCCTCTTCGGCTGCAGTTCCCGGCGGAATCTGCCCAGCAGGAACAGCCGGCACACTGGCCATAGGGTGCCTTCGCAGCATCAGTAAGATTACAATGCCTAACATGACGGCTATGCTGGCGATCGCAACTACATAAGCCCCAAGCGGGGTTGGCTGAGGTGGAAGTGGCAGCTGCAGGGAGAAAACTACTATTATCCAACTGGCGGCGATCAGTAGAACGGCTAAGACAAGTAGTGTTCCAAGGACAACCTTTGTACTTGCCATGATTTAACCTCCGAAAACTGTAGCAAGCAGAAGGACCGCAGCCGACATCAATCCTAACAGTAGAAGGGCAGAAAGGACGCGAGGCTCATAGCGCAGGTGAAGGTGGAACAGTGCTGAAAGGCTTGCGGCGACGACAACGAATGTCAAAATAGAAATGGTTTTGGCATCGTTTCCAATTGGAGCGTAGAGCCGGATGGCCACCTCTGATGTTACAAGCGCCACCATGATTGTCCAGGTTGCAACGTAGACCCACGGCTTGGGACTAATAGACCTAGAGCTTTGGTCCATTTTTTTTCACCTGTGTCAGGCAAAACATAGAAAGGGAAAGCCGCAGGCTTTTTTCCACAAACCTAAGGAAGTACATTAAAGTGCCCCCACATACCAAGAGCTGCATCATTATTTACAGGCGATATGTAATAGAATGACCCAGTTTGGTTAGCAGTGAAAGTTATAGAACCGAACCCGCCGGATTGCACAGGAGCTGCCAGGGCTGAGTCGAACAAGACAGTCGAATTGGTTAGGGAGTTGATGACCTCGAAGGAATGGTGTATCGTACCAGCATTTGCAAACAGAATCATAACCGTGTCGTTCACATTAACGTTGAAAGTAGGTCCAGGCGACGTTATTGTCATAGAAGAGTTGCCGAAGCCGTACTCTGATGAGCTTATCTCGCCCGCATAAAGGGTGATTACCACAGTTGTCTTTGAAGACCGAGGAGCCGAGTTGGCGTACCATTTGGCGAAATCGCTTGGATCCATGGCCACAAGAACGGACTTCATGTAGGTATGCCCTATGCCGCAAAGCTGCAGACACTGAATGGTATAGTTGGTCTCGCTGACCCCAGGCACCGTCGGCGCCTCAACCGGCAGCAAGTTGAACCTACCAGGGATTGCCTGAACCTGTACCTTGAAATCTGGGATGTCAAAAGAGTGGTTTACGTCAACGCTTGTGACATTGAAAACTATAGGCGTTCCAGTCGGGACATACACGTAGCCAATGGTCATTGCGCCGTTAGGATATATGAACTCAAAATCCCATTGGAATGCTGACACCTCAATTACGACCGCCCCGGGCGTCACGCTTCGAGAGGTAAGTGTAACCGCGGATGGGTAGCTTAGAAACGCCAAAGCGACCAGCAAAGCTATCATTAAGATAAAGAATATGGCAAAGAATCGGTTGTGCCACTTTGATTCAGTTTTTTCTGGCGCCTGGTATTCAACTTTTTCATCAAGCCTTACCCTGTGCTTGAGAACGAAATATACCATCAGGCTTATCGTTGTGACCCCAGCTATGAGACCAAAAAAAAGGTAAGTGTAGAACAGGCTCCACCAATTCGCTGCCGTGGGAGGAAGTGGAACGGACATCGCAGACACTCCTTCAAGTTGTCAGGGCGCACGCGAAATATTATCCGATCTAGCTAATTCGTTTTTACTCTTGATATGTTTTTCGTCAGGGCAAACTCTCGGTTAACAAAGAACGGTGACGTAAGCAGATTTGTAGGCGCACTAGTTTTTTGTCGTCGGTCATACGTTTGCTTGGAACTATGAAGTCACTGTAACGTTTCCCCACATCCCCAAAGCTACGTGGGAGTCTACCTGACAAATGTAGTAGTACGTTCCGGCTTGAGTAACCGTGAAAGTAGTTGAACCAGTATCTCCTCCAAGCACAGGACTACTGCCCGAAGCGATCTGCGCGTTAGGAAAAGCCAAGCTTGTGCTTCCGCTGACTTTCTGGGTAACCAGAGCCCAGTTGTGACTCATCGTCCCGACAACATGAAGAGTCACGGTGACTTTGTCACCCACTTTAAAGGTGAGCGATGGTCCAGGTGAAGTTATGGAGCTAGAAGTGTTACCGAAACCATAAGCCGTCGCGTTTACTGAGCCCGCATATAGCGTTACGCTAACTGTCGGCGAAGATGATGAAGTCGAAGGGGGCCTTGTATACAGATATGCAACAACCCCAGCTACAATGATTATTATTATGATGATGGCTGCGACAATGTACCAAACCGTATTACTTTTCTTACGAGCCTGCGTGGTCAATTTATCTTCTCCTGTAAACCATTAGAAAAGCTCTATGAGGGTTTAAGCCTTTGTGACAGCAGCGATACAATCACAAAAAACACATGGAAGTATTATCCAATTTATGACGGAGAAGAACCAGACATCAATGCACTTCTCCAACGAGAATCTTTGACGCTGGTGTCCGTGGCTCTTGGATTAGGAATCGTCGGAATGGCCATTGGAAGAATCAAGAGCAAGGATTCTCTGTAAATGCACCGCTGGATCATTACGGAGCAGTTGCATTAAACTTGGTCTCGATGTTTGTAGGTATGCTCTCTTCACTCTACACCTTCTGCATGGATCCAAACGTGAAAGCAGTTTAACCATTCTCAATACTACAGATGATTCACAGTTCAGTCGGATTTCCCGCAATTATATTGGCCTTAATGTTTGCATTCAATGACTTGCCAAAGAACAATAGAAAATGGATGCGCATAACAGCTATTCTATTGGTAACAAGCGTCGTATTAAGTGCAATCATATGCTTCGCGCGCGCAAGCTAGTTTTGGCCGAAGATTTTCGTGCTCTGCCTTCTGAAAGGAGTCAACTGCGTAACCCTTAAATCTCGTATACTGTGTAGAACACTCACCCTACGTTGAAAAATTAAGGTGGAAGTACAATGGCCAAGAAGGTCACAGCTGAAGAATTATTGGAGAAAGCTAAAAAACCGAGCAAACTCGCACTCGCTTATCACCCGTTCTATGAAGGCAAAATCCAAGTCTTGCCCAAATGTGCAATCAGAAGCCCCGCCGATTTTGCCATTTGGTACACTCCAGGAGTGGCAGCGTCCTGCAGGCAAATCAAGGACAAGTATGAAGAAGTCTGGCGACAAACCAACAGGTCAAACTTCGTTGCTATAGTAACAGACGGAACACGCGTCCTAGGCTTAGGCGATATCGGACCCGAAGCGGGCTTGCCAGTCATGGAAGGCAAGGCACTGCTGTTCAAGTACCTAGGCGGAGTCGATGCATTCCCAATTTGCTTGAATACGAAGGACCCAGAGGACATAATCAAAGCCTGCGAACTAATCGAACCAACTTTCGGCGGCATCAACCTCGAAGATATCTCTAAACCCAAATGCTTCTACGTGCTCGAAAAAGCCCGCGAAAAACTCAAAATCCCCGTTTGGCATGACGACCAACAAGGGACAGCAACCGTCATACTAGCAGGCTTGATTAACGCACTAAAGATCGTTGGCAAGAAGAAACAGAACGCACTTGTAACTCTCGTCGGCTCTGGTGCAGCAAACATCCGCACGGCTTTCGTGCTCATCAAGGCAGGCTTCAAACCAGGCAACATCCTCATGGTCGACACGAAAGGCATAGTCACCGCCACCAGGTCCGACGTCGTGGAATCTTTAAAGAAGGAAGACCCTTGGAAATACGAACTCGCCAAGAAGACCAACGCCGAGCAACGGACCGGCAGCTTGGCTGATGGGCTGAGAGGGGCAGATGCTGTGGTGGCGGCGTCGCAGCCTGGTCCAGGTGTGATTAAGAAGGAATGGGTGTCAGACATGGCGACGGATAGCATAGTGTTTGCGTGTGCCAACCCAATCCCAGAAATCTGGCCTTGGGAGGCGAAAGAAGCTGGCGCTCGGATAGTGGGCACCGGACGAAGTGATTTCGATAATCAAATCAATAACAGCCTAGGCTTTCCAGGAATCTTCAGGGGCGTCTTAGACGTTAAAGCGAAGACCATCACAGATGACATGTGCGTGGCTGCCGCGGAGGAACTTGCCAAATTCGCAGAAGAACGAGGAATTAATGAGAACGACATTTCACCGCGAATGGAAGAATGGGAAGTCTTCCCAAGAGTTGCAGTTGCATGCGCGTTAGAGAGCATAAAAGAAGGCGTGGCAAGAGTCAAACCGAGCCGCAAAGAACTCTACGACAGAGCGGCTGCCATAATAACGAATGCAAGAGAATCCACAAAAGTTCTGATGAAGAACGGACTCATCTGCGCACCACCAAGCGAAGAACAGATTCTAGGCGGCAATCCCTAGCTTTCCTTCCTTTCCTTTTTTATTTTTCAAACCTCAAAAAGCATTTTGAGAATACTCTGATATCAGGCCATCAGCACTGCGAGAAGCTGAATTGCATCACAAGACACGTATGAGAACTAATTTATCGAGAAGTAAGGCTATCATGATCGTCGCGAGATAAGGCGATGTTGTCATGAACAATCTAAAAGCCTGAGCGCCATCCTTTGTGACCAATAATCTCTTACTTTCAACAATGAGCTTCGCACCTGCGATGCAGGCAATAACTGAGTAAATCAAACCCACTGCGCCAAACGCCAAGAAGACAAGAGAACAACAAATGGCTGCTACGTTAAAAAGAAAAACAAACTTGCTTGCCTCTGCCAACCCAGAAACCGCTGGCAACATAGGGACTCCTGCAGATTTGTATTCTTTGACCATTCGAATTGCGAGGCACCAAAGGTGACCCGGAGTCCACAGAAAATCCACCAAGCCAATTAGCACGGGTATTAGACTGAGGGTACTGCCGGTTGCCGTCCATCCAGCGAGTGCAGCGAAGGGCCCAGCGATTGCTCCTAACAAGACGTTCCAGCGGCTTGTTCTTTTCAAAGTTACTGTGTAAACAAGAACGTAGAAAATAATGCCCAACGACACTAGAAGCGAGGTCAACACGCCAAAGAAAAAGTATGCGGCCATCAAACCTGCTAACGTCATTATGATTCCATAGATTAGCGCCTTGACTGGCGCTATTCTGCCAGCCGGAATCGCTCTTTTGGAGGTCCTTTCCATGTCTGCATCCAGATCTCTGTCGAAATAGCAGTTGAGAATTCCACAGCCTCCCACAGCGGAGTAGCCCACTACCAAAAAGATCGCTAATGCCAGCCAATTTACAGAAGGTAATTCGGCCAGAAGGAAGCAGGTAACGCCCACGAACAGGTTCAGCAATGTGACTTTGGGCTTGGTTAACTCGAGATATTTATTCAAATTGCTCATTCATCTCGTCGGAATTTTGATCATGGATCCATCGGCTTCAACGATCCCATAGCCACTTAGCTGTGATTTAGAGTGAAACTTTTGGTATAGAGCCCATGATTCACGCACTAGTTCATTTCAGACCTTTATTGAAGTCCCATTATAAGAATTTTGGTAACTGAGCGCTAACAATCACACCTCACTTCAGAAATATTCAAGCGGCATTCTGATGCGATTAAGGCAAGCCTCATATCTAGAGAACGAAAGGAACATAATCGACCTGCTCATGGACGACCCATCGATCATGAGAATAAGAGTTTGGTGGCGAGCCTTTAGGTATCATTTTGTACCACCTAGCATCTTTCCCGCAGTGTTAGGTGGTTTGATTGGGTGGTCGATTGATCACCAATTTTCACCTCGGTATTTTTTCCTCGTATTAGTCGCTATAATAATCAATCACATTGGCCTGAACATGACCGATGACTATTTTGATTATAAAAATGCTGTCGACACCCTCAAACCAGGCGAGAAGAATCCTTACACAGGCGGCAGTGGAGTACTCAGCAGTGGTCGCATAAAGCCCGCGTCGATGTTCAAAGCATTTGTAATATGCTACTTGATTACTGCATCTGTGGGAGTGTATCTTACTCTAGCGAGGGGACTGCCAGTGCTTGCATTTGGGCTCGTCGGCGTATTCTGCTCAGTTTTTTATACAGCTCCGCCTATTAGTTTCTCCCACCATGGGCTAGGCGAGCTAGCGCTTCTCATAAACTTCGGTCCCGTAATAGGATTAGGCGCCTATTTTGTTCAAACACAAAGGCTTGGCTTGGAGGCTTTTCTGGCGACCCTGCCTATGGGAATAATGCTGTTTTCAATGATCGTCATAAATGAAATCCCAGACGACGAAGAGGACAAAAAGGCCGGAAAGCTCACGCTTGTCGCCAGATACGGCAAAAAGGCTGGGATTAAATTATACGTTTTGAGCTGGTTCTTTACTTATGCAATCATTATAGGTGCTGTGACTCTGAAGATTATTCCTGTGTTCACGCTTGTCGCCTTATTGTCTTTACCGCTCGTTGCTACATCGATCAGGAAGCTTAGAGTGTATTACAACGATCCTATTCTGATTGCGCCAGCCAATCTCGACATGATAAAAGCGCACGCTATAACGTGCCTTGGACTCATCGCTGGATATAGTGCTCAAGGTCTTCTTAGCGGTGCGGATGCGTTTCAGTTGATCTTCATCCTACTGCTGCTGGCGTTAGCTTATGCACCGGTGGCGATCGCTTTAGTTGGGTCAAGCAAAAGATAGGCTGCTGATTTCTTCTACTTTGTTCCAGCCACAACAACGACGTACTCTTCTGTTCCCCAAAAAGTCTCAACTCCGGTTAGCGCGCGCCACCAAGCTCATCATAGCACTGACTAGGCATGCCCATAGAAATGACAAAGAATTCACGAATTTGCGTGGCATTTTGCTAGCTGACGAGCAAGAAGCCAATTTATTTGCTTTTCTATTCAAGTGCCAAATTACATTTGTTATGAGGTTACCGTAACATTCCCCCACATTCCCAAAGTCACATGAGCATCCACTTGGCAGATGTAGTAGTAGTTTCCGGCTTGAGTGACGACGAAAATCGTTGACGCAGTGTCTCCAGGCTGCACGGGGCTACTGCCCGAAGCGATCTGCGCGTTAGGAAAAGCCAAGCTTGTGCTTCCATCGACTTTCTGAGTGACAAGCGCCCAGTTGTGACCCATCGTCCCGACATTATGAAGGGTCATATTTACTACGTCATTCACTTTGAAGGTGAGTGAGGGTCCAGGCGAAGTTATTGAACTAGAACTGTTGCCGAAACCGTAAGCTGTCGCGTTTACTTCGCCCGCGTACAGGACGATATTCACGTTTATGACAACGACAGTCGCTGAGGCGATGTTGGACTCTGCGGTCATTCCAGTGATATCCGTGACATTAACATAGACCTCGTTCGAGCTAGCGGAAGAGAAATTGAAGGTAAACGTGGAAGATGTTGCAGAGGACACAGAAGCATTATTTACATACCATTGGTATGAGTACGGGGAGACCCCTCCAGTCACAGATGCATTGAATTGTTGGGGTTCAGTAACACCGATTATGACAGAAGCAGGGGAGATACTAACAGAAAGCGGAACGATTTTTTGACTGAATATGCCAAAACCCGAAAAAGCAAAGCCTGCCAATATAACAAGCAGTCCCAGGGCCACAAACCCCGAGGAAAACCATGACGTCCTAAACTGCACTAGATCTTTCTTGTAGTACAAGTACACTAGCATAGAGAAAGCTACCAACTCAGCGCTCATAAGAAGACCAAATGCTCGTTGCTCTTTCAGCGGATCTGTTAACCACAAGACGACTGCGATTATAACTATGAATAAAAGCAGAAAAGTTGCAGTCAGACCCTTTCCCTTTGGCGCGTTAGTCAATGAGCATTCACTTCCCTTTCATAGGCCAGTACGAATCCTCGTAACATTCTACACATGAAGTAGAGAGAACCAAGAAAAACAATTACGGTCATACCAAAGAAGGGCAGATTTGTAAAGAGGTTAGGCAGCAAGTTCACGGAGGTCGCGAGTGATACGGAGGACACGGCGAGAAGCAGAACGAACAGGGCAGTGAAACGATTGAGCAAGCCTGGTCGCAAGGATCTTAAAGCCCCGACGAGCTGCTTTGTCTGGACGGCAGGTTTCGTCGAAGGAGCAGAGGGCGGACTTGGCTCCCGAGATTGAACCACACGAATCGGAACGCGAGTTCTCCTGATTCTGTAGACAAACCACATCAAAATCGCTACGGCGATAAGTACGCCTCCCAATATGGATAGCGCTTGATAATCAGGTATGATTCGCCCAGGCGTGAGGTAGCCCCAAACAGTCAACGTGATGAATTCAGCTACAATCATCACGCCTACAGTTACATATAATGGCCTCTGACTCAGGTCTCGTCTCTTGCTTCTATCATAGAGCGGCAGCAAAAGCAGGAGTGCGACAAAAATTCCCGCTGCCACAATCGCGTACACCGCGTATGGTCCCTCAAACAGTTGAATCTTCAGGATTTGGTATAGCCATAAGAGATACCAGTCTGGCTGAACAACGTATTGTCCTGCCGTCTGGGCAGAGAATCCTGGAGGGAGTGAAATAGGAAAGATTGACGCAACGGCAAACAGGATCGCAATGTAAATGCTGAATAATATGACAGCGTATAAGAAAACCTCTGGAAACCAGCGCACAATTCTGCCGCCAGTCTGCTTCGGCTTTCCGAAGGCTGGCACGTAGGCTGGACCATGTACTTCATACATGTAGATTTTAAGACCGAGAAAGAGTATGAGTGCCGCTGGGAGCACTACCGTGTGTATATGGAGGAAGTTGTTGAGTTCGTCTGCGTCGCTGCCCGACCCCGTAAGATAGAACTTGGCTATATTGGCCAGTTGAGGAGGAAAGAAGTTAACGAAACCTACAGCAACATCGGTAGCGGACTTCGAAATCACCGTCCACGGTAAAAGATAACCGGTTACTCCGAAGGTTAAGACAATCAAGCCAAGGGCTATTCCAGCTAGCCACATAAGACTCCTATTACCCTTGTGCGCACTGCCAAAGTAGTTCCTTGCTAGATGCATGAACGCGAGCAGTATCATAGCGTACGCGCCGTAGAGGTGAAGCGTTTCAACAAGGCGTCCTAACGGCACGTTGTTGATAATATTCAGAGTCGATGAGTACGCTTGAGCTGGCGAAGGAACATAGTAAAATAGCATAAACATGCCAGTCGCGCCCTGCATCACAAAAGTCAAAGCCAAGAGGAGCCCAAGCCAATAAATGGGGTTCAGGGCGAAATCTGGGATCGGCTTGAGGGGAGTCTTGGTGAAACCAAATCGCAAGTCAAACCAATCGACTATTTTGTCATAGATTGATTTCTTGCTCCCATTATTCCCGCTCATATTCATAACCTATCCAGTGACTATAGATCCACCCTGAAGATCATACTGCAACACCAGCGATGGGCTTGTGGTTCCTGGCGGACCGTGTCCAAATATGGTTGGAGGACCCATAGATACCGCGTAGATATCTCCCGTGCTAGTGTATTCTAGCTGAACCTGAGGGACTGGTCTAGGAGCCGGACCTCCAATCACTTTGGCGCCTTCAAGAAAATCGTATTGCGACCCATGGCAGCAGCAGTAACCCTGCGGGTATTGAGCCTTAAAGGATTTGTTGCATGAGGGAGGAGTGTATCCTGCTGCCGAGCTTGGCTGAAGGAATCCATAGAAGCAACCCAAGTGCTGGCAGATTTGGCTGAAAGCCACTATTGAGCTGTTCGGTCCAACACCGCCCTGAGCTTTTTGTCCCACGTCAACAAGATAGTTTGGAGTATTGTCAAGAGGATAATTAAAAACCACTGGTTTCAGCACCGTTAATTGAGAAGCGTTTATGATTTTAATTCTTGGCCATGCAAGCACCGCAGTTGATTTGGGAATAAAAGACAAGGGCCTCAGAGAACTCGCCAAAGCTGCAAAGGTTACAGCACCTCCTGCTGCTGCAACTAATTTCAGAAAGTCACGTCTTTCCATCAACTGAGGCTGCGGAGGCTGCTCTACCGGTTTCTCGATTACGGGTTTCTCTATAAGTGTGGGGGTAACTGGCGCCTTCGGAAGCTCTGCCTTTAATTCGCCAATTATCTGGAACTTTGAAAGAACTTCTTCACCGTGCGGAGCACCTCTTATCGCGACCTCTAGATTTTCATTGTGGCGGTGAGCGCTCATGTGTATTCCTTGGATCCAAAGGTTACTGTTAGAGAGATCGTAGACTTTGCCTTCGAAATGAACGTACAAAGGTCGGCCGTCTTTTCCATCAAACTGTTTCAACTCTTCAACAGTGAATACCTTAAGGCTGGCCTTACGCTCATTGGCATCCTTCATTGGTAATTCAGCCCAGAGTTTTTTCTAAAATTCTTTCGCTAAACGCCCTTTACTGTTTTCAAAATAAAAGTTTTGGGATTAGAAAAAACTCGTTGGACAGTTTATTTTAGTTTGCTCGTTGAGAAAATTCTCTAAGGTCTTAATGATTGCGCCATAACGATAAGGTAGGACTTGTAAACGCTGTCTCTCAGAGGCTTAAGACTGGTGGTTGCGCGTTGCGAGTAGTAATTTATCTTGCTGACACAATAACGCAACGACCCACTCGTTTCGAGACTCTCGTAAAGTCTACTGAGAAGAACGCTCTCCTCTGAGGAATTCACTTCTTTCTGAGATTTCAGGCCCTGGAGTAAGGCTCTCGTAGCATCCTCTTTTGCACTCTCATAAGCGTGAACTAATGGAAGAGTGACACGAAATTCCCTCAGATCAGGGGGGATGTCGTTCTTTAATGAGACTATGTCTGAAAGATCATCCTTTATTTGGTACGCCATTCCAAAGTTTTCGCCGAATTCTGCCAAGCAATCAATTTCCAGAGGAGAGCCTGCGGCGGCTATGGCTCCACACCGAGTCGCTGTCTTGAAGAGAGAAGCAGACTTCTTTCTGATTTTCTCCAGATAATCAGTTTCAGACATCTCTTCTTCAGCCATTTCAACGTCCATGTACTCCCCATCGCAAAGTAGTAGCCCGGTTTGCGTTATTATTTTGAGTATTTCTTCGCCGTAATCGGCTGCCAAATTAAGCGAAATCGCTGCTAACATGTCTCCAATCAGGACGGCATCCCTAATGGACCATTTTACATAAGCCGACAGTGCGTTTCTTCTAAACCTGTCCTGATCAAGAATGTCATCATGTACAAGGGTTGCAGCATGTAGGAGCTCGATTGACAAAGCTAGCTTTCTCAAGGGCCTTTCCTCTCCATCCACGCTTTGGCCACTGAGCATAAGCAACGTGGACCTTAGCCGTTTTCCCTGCGTGCGCAGCACATACGCTATTTTCTTGTATAGTTTGAGATCTGAGATTCTTGGCACAAGATTAGAAAGCTCACTATCTATTGCTCTTTTGACTTGTTCGAAATAGGATTGATACCCGTCGACATCACCATGGAGCTGGGCTCTTTTAAGACTCATACTGACATCCTTCAGAATTCAGCGTTATGGAAAGCGTCTTGACGCGCGTTATAAAACCTTTCCAAAAAATATTCAATGAGAATCTTCAGATCTCTCGATAAGCCATTCTTCTATTTCGGAATGGGGCGAGAACGAACGTGTCTGTTACTGTAGCTTTACAATCACTCAGACTTTTATTCAAAGGTGGCGGAGAAAAAATTGAAGCATCGAAAGTCTCTGGTGTGCTTATCCTTGAAAGAAGCGTTAGCCAAGGAAGCAAGTAGAGAAATCAAATTAATAGTCGAACCAATTGTCTATAGAGGTGTTCAAGTTGAAACTCATTTGCACATTTTGTAACACGTTTATCTTCGACGAGGAAGCAGGTGACAAGAGAGGAGGACTTGCACCAGGAACCAAACTGCACCAAATCTCGCCGAGTTGGCGATGCCCCGTTTGTGGTCACTGGAAGGGCGACCTGAAAGAGATTAACGATGAAGAGTTCATAGAAAAAAGATCAAACTATGAAAAACTGTACCCACCACTCGCCCAAAAACCGACCATTGATATAACCTATTACAGAGATGTTGCAAGGAGACAACTCGCGAGAATCTGCGCAGTCAACAAGGTGTGCGATGGAGATCCTAACAGGCTCTGTATGGGTATGAAGTACGATCGACCCATAGGGTTCGGGGGAGCTGGCCAAGGAAAAACATTTGATGCGAACTTCAAAGCACTTGCAAAATACAAACTCAGGATGCGAGTAATCAAGCAGCATCGCGAACCTGAGATGGAAACCACTTTTCTCCAAAAGAAAATCGTAATGCCAGTGATGGTAACGAGCATTTCAGGCACTAAGATAAGCATGAGCAACGCATTGAGCGAAGAAGAATTTCAACGAGGAATGATCGAAGGCGCCAAGCTTTTCGGAACAATCGGACTGAGCGGACACACCGTCGACGTACCAGAACATCCAGGAATAGACATAATCGGACGAAACAACGGATGGGGAATCCCCGTTTTCAAGCCCCAAGCGCAGGACAAGCTTTTGGAATTGTTCAGACGCGCTGAAAAGGCTGACGTAATAGCCATAGGAGTTGATCTGGACGGCTACGGGTCAACCAACTGGGCCTTGCGGGGAAAGCCTCTCTACCGAAAAAGCGAGAAGGAATTGAAAGAGCTCGTCGACGCAACAGAGAAGCCCGTTATTTACAAGGGTATCATGAATACTGATGATGCGGCCACTGTTGTTGATTCCGGTGCCAAAGCAATGGATGTTTCAAATCATGGCGGCAGAGTAATGGATTACGGGCAAGGAGTCGCTGAAGTTCTGCCTGAAATCGCGGATCAATTCAAGGGCAAAATCGCGATAATGGCAGATGGCGCCGTGAGAACAGGCTTCGACGCTTTTAAGCTACTCGCATTTGGAGCAGACGTTGCTTTGATAGGAAGAGAACTCGCAAGGATGTCCCTCGCCGGAGGATCAGAAGCGGTAAAGATGTATCTAGATTACGTGAAAAAGGATCTGAGAATGGCTATGATCATGACATGCTGCGATTCTCTGAAAGAAATAACTAAAGACAAACTAATACTCAATAAATCTAATCCATAAAACACGATCATTCAAACTAACTAAGAGGAGACCACGAATCGTTATGATCCAACAATACGACGCAGTGATCGTAGGGGCAGGCATCGCTGGGCTGACTGCCGCAATGAAAGCATCAGAAAGCTGCAATGTCGCTGTTGTCAGCAAAGTATACGCTTCACGGTCACACTCTGGAGCGGCGCAGGGCGGAATTGCCGCGAGTCTTGGGAATGAGGAAGAGGACCACTGGGAATGGCATATGTTTGACACAGTAAAGGGCGGCGACTATCTCGTTGACCAGGACATGGCGGAGATTCTGGCACGAGAAGCCCCAGAAAGGATAATCGAGCTGGAGCACTTGGGAGTTCCCTTCAGCCGAAACAAGGACGGCAAGATCGAACAGCGACGTTTCGGCGGCCACACGAAGAATTTTGGAGAAGCCCCTATCAAACGCGCCTGCTACGCATCAGACAGAACCGGGCGCGTAATCATGGACACCATCTTCGATCATTGTTTGGTCCGCGGAGTAAAGATTTACGATGAACTCTTCGCCAAGTCTCTCTTGATTACCAACAAAAAATGCTGTGGCGTTGCTGGATACGATTTGGCAACGGGCGAAATGGAGATTATTCATGCAAAAGCAGTTATGCTGGCGACTGGCGGCTGTGGCAGGATTTTTAAGACGACCTCAATGTCTTTTGCGGCCACAGGCGATGGTTTTCAATTAGCATTTGACGCTGGAGTCCCTCTGGAAGACATGGAGTTTGTACAGTTCCATCCAACCGGTATTCGTGGTCTCGGCATACTGATAAGCGAAGCAGCACGAGCCGAAGGAGGTATCCTGCGGAACAATTCTGGCGAACAATTTATGGAACGGTACGCACCTACGTTAAAGGACCTAGCCCCACGCGACATCATTTCAAGAGCGATTCTAGTTGAAATTCAGGCAGGCAGGGGGATCGACGGCTCAGACTACGTTAACCTAGATCTAACCAGCATCGGGAAGAAGCAGTTGCAACTTGAACTCTCCGAGATTGCATCGTTCGCGAAAACTTACCTGGGCATAGATCCAAGCGAAGCGCCGATCCCCGTGGCTCCAACGTGTCATTACATGATGGGTGGAATTCCAACCGATGCGGTCGGTCGCGTTTTGGTTGACGGGAACAAAAAACCTTTTCCAGGATTGTACGCCGCGGGCGAATGCGCCTGCGTCAGCGTTCATGGCGCCAACAGGCTTGGAACCAATTCTCTCGTCGATCTTCTCGTTTTTGGACGAAGGGCGGGTGAAGATATAGCGAAATACGTCAAAGAAAATTCCTTGCCACCACTACCACAAGATGCTGAAGCTACCGCTTCTAAGGAGATTAGTCGACTGCTAGAATTGACTGGAAAAGAACGGATTGCGACCATTCGAGATGAAACTCAGAAGGTGATGATGGACAAGTGCAGCGTGTTTCGAGAAAAGAAAGGGTTGGAACAAGCACTTAACAAAATCCGAGAGCTCAAGAATAGATGGGAAAATGTCGGTCTTACCTACAATGGAAAGAGCTACAACTATGAGCTGGAAGATGCGCTCGAGCTTGGAAATATGCTGAAGTTGGCCGAAGTTATCGTGTTCTCTGCTCTTCGGCGTGAAGAAAGCCGAGGAGCACATTACCGTAATGACTTTACAGAAAGGAACGACGAAAACTGGCTGAAGCACACGTTGGTCTTTCAAACACCCGAGGGTCTTCAGGTGAGCTACAAGCCCGTTACTGTCACGAGATTTGAGCCAAAGGCAAGGAAGTATTGATCATGGAAGTTAAACTGAAGATCTTTCGTTTTGATTCCAAAGGCGATAAAGAACCGCACTACGACACGTTTATCGTGGAGGCCAAACCGACCGAAAGAGTGCTCGACTGCCTGAACAGGATTCGATGGGAACAAGACGCCAGCTTAGCTTACAGAATGTCATGCGCTCATGGAATTTGTGGCTCTGATGGGATGACAATAAGTGGCACGTCCGCACTAGCCTGCCAAAAGCTTGTCAAGGATTATGATTACAGCAAAGAAATTTTGATAGAACCATTGAGGTTCTTTCCAATCATTAAGGACCTGGTTGTCGATATGACGCCATTTTTCTCTAGAGAAAAATCCGTTCATCCCGAGGGAAGAATAGCTTTGACCCCAACGGATGAGGGAAGAGAGCACTTGCAAAGCATTCGGGAGCGCGCGCAATTTGACGATGACATAAAATGTATCATGTGCGCCTGCTGTGTTAGCGCTTGCCCAGTGAATCTAAAAGAGGACCCATCTTATGTGGGACCCGCAGCCATACTTCGTGCGCACCGCTATATTTTCGACTCAAGAACACAAGACCCATTGGAACGAATGAGGATAATGGATAAACCGCATGGCATATGGGAATGCAAGACCTATTTCAAATGCACCGAAGTGTGTCCAAAAGGAATCAGGGTTACGGACCGCATTTTAGAAGCTAAACGCAAAATTCTGGGCGAACTGCATCTGGTGAAATAGGATGCCCATCATAACAGTATCGAATAATGAGGATAGAACGAAGAGTGAATAATGGAGGGATGAGATGTCTTCCGAAGAAATGAAAAAACGCGAAGAGATGATTAACACGATGTGCATATGCCGGTCCTGCCCCACTTACAAGGATCTGGGCGAAGAAGACGATTACATAGGGTACTGCTTTCAAAATCACGGTCGAAGCAAAAAGATAACTGAAGAAACGGGCTGCTACTGCGGAACATGCCCAGTGTACGAGATGTACAAATTCATGACTAATTACTACTGCACGCGAGGACTTGAGACTGAGCAGAAAGAAGCTATAATTAACGAAGCGCAAACAGGGAAGAACGCTCTTGAAGCGCTAAGACACCAATAGATCTCACTTTCTCCTCTTCTTACCGAGAAGAAAGTCAGGGTTGAAGATTTCTTCTATCTGCTGAGGTGTCAATATGCCCCTTTCAAGGGCTATCTCTTTGACAGGTCTTTTTTCCTTAAGCGCTTGTTTTGCGATCTTGCTGGCTTCCAAGTATCCAATGTACGGTGACAGAAAAACTGCCAGCGAAGGATTGTTTTCAACGTATGATGAACATCGTTTTTCATCGACTGTTATTTTTTCAACGCATTTTTCAGTAAATACCGGAAGAAAATTGGTTAGCAGCTGAATTGACTGGAGAATATTGTACATCATCGAAGGCATCATGATATTGAGATCCAGCTGTCCGGCTTGAACGGCCAATGACAGCGCCAAATCGTTCCCTACAATCTGAAAAGCAATCATATCAAGACATTCAGCCATCACAGGATTGACCTTACCAGGCATAATCGATGAACCCGGCTGAACAGGAAACAATTCAACCTCGGAGAGGCCAGTGGTTGGACCTGACGATAATAGTCTGAGGTCGTTGGCAATTCGGATAAGCTCAAGAGCAAGCTCCTTAAGCGCACCTGAAATGAACCCAAGGGCATTCCGGCTCTGAAGCGCTTCAAAAGGATTCTCTGCCACTCTCAACTTTAGACGAGTCATTCTGCGCAGTTCTGAAACTGCGATTTTTTTGAATTGCTCGTGAGCATTTACCCCCGTTCCGACTGCAGTTCCGCCTAGTGCCAGTTCTTCCAGAAGCCTGCTCCTCGTCCTCACCTGGGTATTCACCTTTTTCAGGGCTGCCACGTAACCGCCGAATTCTTGGCCGATCGTAATAGGCAACGCGTCCTGAAGGTGAGTTCGACCTGACTTGATGACGTGCGAGTATTTCCGGCTCAGTTTGTCAAATGCCTTTATGAGTCCCTTGAGCGTCTTCATCAATAGTTGCAATTCTATGAGAGCGGCAATGTGAATGGCAGTCGGAAACGTATCATTCGTCGACTGTGCCATATTCACGTGGTCATTTGGACTCACACTTTTGTAATCGCCCTTGTTTTTGCCCAAGATTTCAAGAGCACAATTGGCAAGCACTTCGTTCACATTCATGTTAAATGACGTACCAGCACCTGCCTCGAAAACATCGACGATGAATTGATCGAGAAACTTGCCAGCCAATACTTCATCGCACGCTTTCAATATCGCTTCGCCGATTTTTCGGTCTAGCCACCCAACTTGCATGTTTGCAATGGCCGAAACTTTCTTAACCATAACGTAGGCACGAACGAAAACCGTTGGCGCCCTAATCCCGCTTACCGGAAAATTCTCAACAGCGCGTAGCGTCTGAATTCCATAATAGACTTCTTTTGGCACTCTTTTCTTGCCTAGAGAATCAACTTCGACGCGCGTCTGCATAATGATTCCTTCCAATCAACGCTTTTCCACAGGAACATACTTGCAGCTGGTAGGGCCACAGTAGTTTCCAATGTATTCAGCAAGGGGTCTGTACAGTACGGGCTTGACAGGCGATTCTGGAAACTTCTCTTCAATAATGTGTGCTGCCCAGCCAGCGATTCTAGAAGCAGCAAATACTGACGTGTAGAGGTCCGGTGAGATTCCCATCATGTAGTATACTGAGGCGCTGTACAAGTCTACGTTAGGATATATGTCGCGACCTTTCCGCTTTCTAAACTCCCGTTCTGTAATTTCCTCAATTTTCTTGGTCATGAGGTACCATTTTGATTCGCCTGTTTTCTGGGCAAGTCTCTCCGACATCTGCCGAAGTATAACGGCGCGAGGGTCCACAGTCTTGTAAACTGCGTGACCCATACCCATAATCCGTTTGTTTCGGTCAAACTGGGTCTTAACCCAATCTTCAACTTTGGCAGGGTCGCCAATTTCCATCAAGTTCCTCATCACTCTTGAATTGGCACCTCCGTGGAGCCGCCCCGATAAGGCTCCCACAGCTGCAGCCACCGAGGCGTAAGCATGCGCTCTTGTCGAGGCCACAACTCTTGCTGCAAAGGTCGACGCATTGAACGAGTGCTCAGAATGAAGAGTAAGACAAACGTCAAAATCTCTAGCGGTTTCCTTGTCAGGCTGAGCTCCTCTTAGCATGTAAAGAAAGTTTGCAGCGTGAGACAGAGTCCTGTCGGGAGTCATTACAGCCAAGTTGTTTCTGACTCTGTACCAAGCGGCTATGATAGTCGGTGTCTTGGCTATCAGTCGCGTTGCTTTTCTTTGATTAGCTTCCTTTGATTCGTCCAAAAGCTCCGAGTCAAAGCCAGCCAGCAACGCAACAGTAGCTTGGAGAACGTCCATCGATGCAGATGTCTTCGGGATTTTCTGAAAAGAAGTGATGATCTCCTGCGGGAGTTCACGTTGAGATATGAGCTCCTTAGAGAACTGCTCTAATTTTGAAGCCGTAGGTAAATTTCCATACAAGAGCAGGTATGCAACTTCTTCGTATGTTGAGTATTCCGCGAGGTCGTGAATATCGTAGCCCCGGTAAGAGAGCTGCCCCTTGACGCCATCTATTGAAGAGATATTCGTGTCAGCAACGAGGACTCCTCGCAGACCTATATCCTTAGTGGAAGACTGAGTTGACACTATTCCCTGCCTCTGCTCATTATTTTCCTAGTCCGGATTCCGTTTAACATTTCCTATCTTTCCAACAATTTCTTCGGCCGCGTCGCTAGTTTTCGCCTTTCCGCCCAAATCGTATGTTAGCACCTTTCCGTCCCTCAAGACCTGAGAAACTGCTCTTTCTACGATCAATGCCGAATCTTTCTCGCCCAAGTAATCGAGAAGCATCTTGCCTGCGAATATCGCTGCGATTGGGTCAACCTTGTTTTGCCCAGATAATTTTGGCGCTGACCCATGCACTGGTTCAAACATGGCATAATTTTCGCCGATGTTGGCACCGGCTGCTACGCCTAGTCCACCAACGAGTTCGGCGGCTTCATCGCTTATTATGTCGCCAAAAAGGTTCGTGGTGACTATTACGTCGAAGTTTCCTGGATTTTTGATCAGCTCCATTGCCATAGCGTCGATGTGGAAATCGTCTACTCTAACGCCCGGGAATTCTTTGGCCACGTCTAGGACTGCTTGATTAAAGACTCCGTCGGTTCGCCTTAGAATATTTGCCTTGTGAGCATAAGAGAGATGTCTTTTCCTCTGATCTGCAAGCTTGAAGGCGAAGCGGGCTACTCTCTCGCTAGCTTTCCTACTTATAACACGCATGGCGACTGCTAGACCTTTTTCTAGTTCGAATTCTATGTTCGAGTACATGCCCTCAGTATTCTCGCGAACGATTATCAGGTCGATATTTGGCTTTAGAGAAGGCACGTTGGGCAGAGAAAAGCAGGGCCTGACATTTGCGTACAAATTGAACAATTTTCTAATCGTGAGTGCGGCGCTCGGGGGTGCACCAGCTTCCTCGGGCGTGGTCATGGGGCCTTTAAGACAAGCCGCCGTAGTTTTCAGCATGTCGATCGTCTGAGGTGGCACGTTTGTTCCATACTTCGCGATGCAATTAAACCCAGCTTCTCCCCAAACTAGGTTAAGCTTGTAGGTCTTGGATTTTTCTTCTACCGCTTTTAGGACTTTAAGAGCTGCACCTATGACTTCTGGTCCTATACCATCACCTGGAAGAACCGCTATTTTGTACGTTTTCATGGCTAATCTCTTGGCCAGTCTAATGTCTGGCTTTCGTGTAGTTCAGCAAGCCGCCTTCGAGCAATATGTCGCGCAATCTTCGAGTTAGAATCAATTTGACTTCTCGAGGGCCATTGTCGATGAAAACCTGCATCGTCTCGCCTTCTCCTCTAAGAGTTGACGTGACATTGTCAATCTTGATTCTGCTGCCTAATGCAACCTTTTGATAATCATCTGAGTTGATAAACTCGAGAGGTATTATGCCGAAGTTGATGAGGTTTGATTTATGTATACGGGAAAACGACTTCGCCAGGACAGCCTTGATGCCGAGAAACATAGGAGCTAAAGCAGCGTGCTCGCGACTCGATCCCTGACCGTAGTTGACGCCTCCAACAATGAAACCTCCTTTTTTCTCTTTGGCTCGTTTGGCAAAATCGGGGTCCGCCCAAGCAAAGACGTATTCGCTTATGGCTGGAATGTTGCTACGCAATGGTAGTATTTTAGCGCCCGCGGGCATTATTGCGTCCGTGCTTATGTTGTCGCCAACTTTTATCAGAACCTCTCCCTCAAGCTTTTGCTCCATCGGGCCTCTTTTTGGTAAGGGTTTTATGTTCGGTCCTCTGATTATCTCAACCTTTTCGGGTTGGCTTGACGGCTGCAGAACTTCAGAATCATCGATTACGAACTTTTCAGGCCAGTCGATTCTAGGGTACTCGCCAAGTTTTCTGGGGTCAGTTATCTCGCCGAAAAGCGCTGCAGCAGCACACGTTTCTGGGCTGGCAAGATAAACAGAATCGTTCTTCGTGCCACTTCTTCCAGGCCAGTTCCGATTAAACGATCGGATCGAGTTGGAATTTGACGCCGGCGCTGAGCCCATACCGATGCACCCGTTGCAGGCATTTTCGATGAGTCTGGCACCTGCTTGGATTATATCATACATAGCACCTGGTTTGGTCACGGTCTCAAGGACTTGTCTAGAGCCCGGATTAACGTGGAGGCTTACGTTGGGATGCACTTTTTTGTCTCTGAGAATATGAGCAGTTATCAGAAGGTCTCTGTAGTTGGAGTTCACGCAAGAGCCAATGCAGGACTGCTGAATCGGCGTGCCTTCGACTTCTCTTACAGACTTGATGTTGTCAGGTGAACCCGGAGCAGCTACGAGAGGTTCAAGCTCGCTTAGGTTGATCTCCATATTCTCATCATAGGCGGCCTCTGAGTCTGCCTGCATGGGTTTCCAATCTTGAACGCGCTCTTGTCTATTAAAAAAGTCTTTGGTAATTTCGTCAGACGGAAATATTGAGGTGGTGGCTCCTAGTTCCGCGCCCATGTTAGTGATTGTTGACCGCTCAGGCGTCGAAAGGGTCTTGACGCCTGGTCCATAATATTCGATTATCTTTTTCACCCCTCCTCTCACGGTTAATCGGCGTAGCATTTCGAGAATAATGTCCTTTGCAGTTACCCAAGGCTGCAGTTTTCCAGTCAGCTTGACGCCGATTATTTTGGGCATTTCAAGGTAGAATGCCCCTCCCCCCATGGCCACGGCCACATCTAAGCCTCCGACGCCTATGGCAACCATTCCAGCCCCACCACAGGTTGGAGTGTGGCTGTCTGAACCCAACAACACTTCGCCAGGTATAGAGAATCTTTCGAGATTCACTTGATGGCATATGCCGTTTCCAGGCTTGGAGAAGTATATTCCATGCTTTGCGCAGAACGTCTGAAGAAATCTATGATCATCTGGATTTTCAAACCCGGTCTGCAGAATATTGTGATCCACGTAAGCTATAGCGAATTCAACTTTCGGTCTTGGGATAGCTAGGGCTTCAAACTGCAGACAAGCCATTGTCCCTGTGGCATCCTGCATTAACACTCTGTCGACTCTGATGCCGATTTCTTGACCTGGCTTCATCTCGCCTTCTACGAGATGAGCCTTGATGATTTTTTCGGCAAGGGTTCCAGTCATAATGTTACTCCTCTTTTTCGGGTTTCAAAATCTGTTTTTCGGTAACCTCTAACGATTCTCCGCACCTCGGACAATTCTTAGGAACGGTTTGCAGCAGTTGAAGCTCCACTTCTTTGTGCTGAGGACATGTTCCATCCCATTCTCTATCATGAACGTTCATAGCATACAGAGTTTCATCTGCCGGGCAACGATACAGACGGTAGTACGCAAAGTCTTCATTCAGGTCAGAAAGCGTTTGATCAGGATTCTGAGTTCCGAGAAGCAGATGCGCTTTGTAACCACACTTGGGGCAGTTTAATTCTACAAGTTCCGTTCTTGGCCACCGTTTCGTACTTGATGAGTGAACAATAAAAGGCTTTGTTGCTGTAAGATGCTACAACTGATGAGGCTTCTTTACGGGTCAGAGTTGCGCTTTGCCGCACTTGGGACAAAATACACTGGGGCGCTTCAATTTCTTTCCACAGAACTTGCATTTATCACTGGATTTGGCTTCGGAAACTTTTTCAAGCTCAGTTAGAGGTTCGACTCCCTTCTCATATCTCTTTGCAACCACCACTGCGATTTCCCAGAGTACAATCACTGGAAAAAAGAGCAAGGCATCGGCCAGGGGCCCCCCATCGGGCGTAATGATCGCTGTGATTATGTAGATTATCGCCCAAATGTAGAGCCTATACTTAGTCATCGTCGAAGCCTTGACCAGCCTAAACTTTGCAAGCAACACAAAGATTGCAGGAATTGTGAAGGCAAGCCCAGTGAAAATTGTAAAAGTGAAGACCATCGAATAGAAATCCATGACCGAAATGATGGGTGTGGATCCCACGATTCCCGAAAAAAGAATTACAGTCCATGTTATGAATGGAGAGAGTACCAGTAACCCGAACATTGCGCCGATAACGAAGAGAAGAGTGAATCCGGTCACAAACGAATACACCGTTCTCCGCTCGTCAGAGCGTAAAGCTGGGTCGACAAACTTGTATATTTCATACGCTATGACTGGTGAACTTACCAGTAAGGCGAAAAACAGCGATGCCAGAAAGTACACTTCTAGAGGAGCTCCTATTTCTAAACTTATTATCTGCAAACCTTTTGGCGCAACGTAGCCTTTGATCCAGTTTAGCACTATAGTAATTGCTGGCTTATAGAATCCGTTGACCCATGCGCGAGAATTAAGCAGATCCCATGGGTCCGCTGGAAATACCATAAAGAAAATGGTAGTCGCTATGAGTGTTATGAAAATTATTTTGACTCTCTGTTTCAACTCTGTGAGGTGGCCCCAAAATGTAGCTTCTTTACTTTTGTCTTGCAATAAGATTGCCACCCAGTACCTTTATCGGTCTTCGAATATGCTCCTTCAGGCAAGATTCTTCATGAGTTTTAGAGGTATAAGATTTTGTGGTTTCTCCGTATTTCGTTAGCTGACATGATCCGTCTCTAGCATAGCTACTACTATCGCGTACAATCGTTCAAGGCCTGGTTTAGCTACACTTAGACCCTAGACTTGGAGCTCGTAGCCCCAACTGTGCAGTTTTTGTACCAGCGATGGTTATTATTCGTTACCTAAAGTCTTGACTTTGTCTGCTATCTCTCCGGATATCTGAGCCTTAGTCTTTCCCTCGGTCGATATTCCCAGTTTCTTGGCTGTTTCGATTAACACATCTTCATGCTTTGGAACTGGTGTTGTGGCAGCGCTTGAGGCAGTTTCGGTGAATTCCTTCGAAGCTTTGTCGAATTCGCCTTTGGCTCTTCCTAACGCCTTTGCTAATTCGGGTATTTTTGCTGGTCCCCAGAGAAGGATCACTAGAACAACGACGCCTACCCCCAGGAATTCCCAACCTTCTAGCAATTAATTCTCACCAAAAAGCCTGATGTGCCCATTTTTTATTTAAGATTTTTGCACATTTTCCCTTCGGTCACTCATGCCTTAAGGCGAAGGCACGACCACAGTGATTGCGCGTCCTTAACTGCCGGACATTTAAAATAAGAAGGCCTATAGTCGCAAAGGTCTCGAAGGGCTTAAAGGACTGATCAAAGAACCAATCAGCGAATACTTCATCTAAACAGAGTTTTTCAATTTAGAACTTTTCTGTAGTCAAAGTTGTCTTCTAGGATGCTTTCTTCGTATTTTGTCACGTCCGTCTCTTGATCCATCAACCTGTTTATAGCCGCATTGCCTTTTCTGTCGCCGAGAAGGATTGCACCAACGATCTTTCCTTGGTCGAGAACTATTTTCTTGTAGATACCTTCTTGCTTGTTTGTCTTTTTAATCTCCTTGTATCGTCGGTCTTCGGGGTTCACGATGCCCATCGAGGTCAAGCTTATGCCTGCGATTTTTAGCGTCGTGGTGTGGACCGTGCCCTTGTAAGCTTGGTTCTCGCCCAGAATATTGGCTGACGCCACTTCCGCCTGTTCTATGGCTGGAGGTATAGTGCCGTAGACTCTTCCGTTAAATTCTGCAATATCCCCGGCAGCGTATATGTCGTTGTCACTTGTTCGCAAATGCTGGTCAACGATCACTCCTCTATTGACTCTGATGCCCGCTTCTGCGGCCAGATCAAGGTTAGGTTTTATGCCCGCCGCGATCAAGACAAGGCCGCCTGAGAGTTCTTCTCCATCGTCAAGCAAGACCCCAGAAACTGCGCTTTTGCCAAGAATCTCCTTTGTTTGTACCGCTAGGAATGGATGGATGTTTAGTGCCTCGAGCTTCTCTTTCAATATCGTCGCACCGTCTTGATCAAGTTCGTTTGGCAGTAGTCTTGAGTTGATTTCTACGACGTCGACTTCTTTTCCAAGTTTCTTCAAGGATGCCGCAAATTCCAAGCCCAGTAGTCCGCCGCCGATGACGATAACTTTACTGGTTTTCTCAGCATATTCTTTGATTGCAATCGCATCAGAGATTGTGCGAAGCGTGAAAACACCCATTTTTTCAGCGCCTTGCAGTGGTGGCTTGAATGGATGTGCTCCGTTTGCCAACAGAAGTTTGTCGTAGTTTACTCTTTGCCCCGCTTTTGTTAGAAACTGTTTGTTGCCTGGATTGATTTTCGTTGCTTTCTCGTCTAGAGTAACTCTAATTCTTTGGCTTTCATAGAATTGTGGAGGATGGGTGTATATTTCTTCGGGTTTCTTTTCTCCAGACATCACTTCATACAGCCTGGGGCGAGGATAGTACAGATGAGTTTCATCGGTGTAGATGGAGATCTCAGCGTTAGCTACGCTATTTCTTAAGGAAAGGGCTGCAGTGATGCCAGCGACTCCACATCCAATTATGACCACGTTCGTAGTATATCCCTCATCATTCTATTCTGTTGAAATTCAGTGGCGTTAACGGCCTAGAGACAACCCTTCGTGCACACAGGCCGATGAATTCATGACGGCTTTATTGTGATCAGTCAATATTCAACCAAATATAACCTCTTCTATGCGTTGGTTCATCCACGGAATATTCGGATTCTATATCATGCTCGAGTCTAACAACAAACATAGTTCAGACTCTGAATTGGACGATAGTATGAATCTGTAGCTGAAATTCACAAGTCTATTAAGCGATGGAAGCCTAGGCTCGTCCAATCTTGATACATAAAGGAGAAGAAATGAGATGGACACTAAAAAGCTGCTAGGCATTTTTCTAATACTATGCACATTATCTGCAGTGAGTCTACTACCACTCTCTTCAGCAGACACGTTAGCCAGCACAGATTTCAATCTGCAGAGTTGGAGCAAAACTGTAGACTACTTCAATTACCTCCGGCTTGATGCTGCGCTTAGCGCGCTCGCGCCGCCAAAGAGTTGGCATGCATGGACGTATCTGGCTTACATAAACACTACTGGGCTTCAATTGTTCTACTGCGGACTTCAGAACATGACCCTTGGATCCTTGAATTTTACGACACCTCTTCAGACCGTTCTTATGCATTATAAAACTCAAAACACAAGCTCCGATGTAGTTACTGCCTCGTCATTCTTGATGCTCATGGCATTCAAAGACAATGAAACAGCAACGAATATTCCAAATTCGCCTGATGTGAATGACACGTTGTATGCATCCACCAGCTTCGGAGTTGATTTGAGTTCATGGTTCGGAAATACGCCGCCTGCTGGCCTCAACAGTCAGACAACAGTGATTCCTTTAACAGAATCCGCTGATGGAACACATTGGTCTTGGGGAATGCAATACACAAATCTAACAGCTATCTGGTATAGAACTTACATAGATCCAAACAACCACTCATACAATAGCACACCGGTCGCAGTAACAAGGTATAACGAGTTAACGTTCACCTACAACCTGACCATAAACAAGTCCACACGCACAGCCACTCTCACACAGAATTACGTGATCGGAAGAATGCGCGATCTATACTTCTGGGCATCGGTCAATAGTTTGCCAGCTCTGCTGCACTTCAACAGCACCGGATGCTACCGCACCTTCGCCGGAACCAAACTTAACGGAACTACTATCTATGATTGGCTGGGTGAAAACCAAATCAAAATGAGCATAATTCAATACCAAACTACGATGATGATAAATCACACCGTGCAGAATCTCGCAGGTTCGCAAAACGTCACCGATAGCGACGTAAACGTGACGAACACCAATGTTGCAACGATCGCAGATACAGGAGAAAAAGTTCTTGACGCATCCTTTGGAGCGAAAAACACGTACCAACTCTACAATTACACCTCCGAACCCACTGAAAAAACGTACACCAATTACACCGCGGTTATAAGGACAAGCAAGATACGCGGCTTTGCTTTGAACGCAGTGATTTCAAACTCAACATCCTTTCTGCGTTATGTTACTTATGTTCTAAGGCACATAGATGAACCAATGTACAACCAAGGAAGCAAGTTGACACTAAACGTGACCGGCGCAAACTACCTCTACATAATCTCTTACCCGACCTATAGCGGCTTCAAAATCGTCAACGACCCAATGCTTACGATGTATTATGCACCTACAGTCGCATCAACAACAACATCGACAACGGCACTGAATTGGCTACCCATAGGTGTCAGCGCAATAGTTGTGATAGCCATGATCGCCTTGGCGGTTAGCCTCATGATGAAACGAAGAACGACAAAAAAGTAAACACCAGTGCAACAGCAATAATTCTCTCTTTTCTTTTTTCCATAAGCACTCAAAGTTTACTCTAACTCGGGTTCTCTCAGTATTGTACGCCTTTGGTTGTGGGGATTTTTTCAGGGTATTTCAAAGCCACTACTTCATTTACGAAGTCGGCTCTCTCGATCAGTTCTTTAGGCGCAAATCGCCCAGTGAGCACCACGTGTGTGCGTTTCGGCACGAGGTCGAGAAGTGCGAGAACATCGTTTACGTTTAGGAGTTTAGTGTGCACTGCCAGGTTAATTTCGTCTAAAACGAGCAGGTGCGGTTTTCTTCCTATCATCGCTTGCCTAGCGAAGTTAAGCGCTTTTCTTGCGAGTTTGCGGTCCTCTTCTTTTAGATTGTTCAGTCCATGCCAGCCTTTTCGTCCGAACTGATGGATTTCATAGTAGGGTTCGAGTGCTTTCCGAATTTTATACTCGCCTGTGTTTCTCCACCATTTCATGAATTGAATGATAATGACGCTTCTTTTATGCCCAACAGTGCGTAGAGCCAAGCCTAGGGCGTTTGCGGTCTTTCCTCCCCCTGTTCCAGTGTAGAGGTAAATATAACCCATGACCTTTCCTCTGCTTCTTTCTGTTTTAATATTCTCTGGTGTCAAAGTATTTAAAGTGGCGATACTTTCCCTTAATGAAATAATGGAGCGTCATGCAAGAATGAAAACTGATTACAAAGAGCTTTTGAAACGCGCTCACGAAAAGTTTCCCCCTGAGCTTCTGAAGAAAGGAAGGTTTGAGATGCCGGTTTTCCAGTCATACCCTGTCGGCATGCGTACGATAGTCAGGAATTTTGGAAATGTTGCGGAAACGTTGCGTCGTGATCCTCAACATCTGTTGAAGTTCTTGACTAAAGAGATGGCAACGGCTGCAACAATAGAAGGTGGAAGAGCTATTTTTCAAGGAAAATTTCCTAATCCAACTTTGCAGAATCTGGTAGGCCGATATGCTGAAAGATTTGTCGTATGCCCAGTATGTAAGAGTTATGATACGAAAATCGTAAAAGAGAGACGTCTCTTCTTTTTAACATGTGAGGCTTGCGGCGCACGGTCGTCTGTGCCCTCGGTATAGGATAATGGTAGCGTTTAAGAGTTGGATGTCTACGTAAACGTACGCCGAATGGGCAGATGTGTTCTTTTAGCCACGTGTGATGCTGAACTCTTGGGGAAGACGCTTAAAGAAGGAAAAATCGCGTTTCATGTTCATGAAAAATTCTATAAGGGCACAAGAGTCACGCTCGAAGAAGCGGTTGAGCTGATTAGGCAGTCAACGATAGTCAACATGATCGGGAAGAAGATCGTGAGCAAAGCTATCGAGCATGGTTTTGTTCATCCAGAAGCGGTTTTGGTTATCGACGGAGTGCCCCACGCGCAGATTGTAAGGGTTTAGGATAGAAGCTATTTTAAGTCAGATGGTCCATTCATGTAGAATTGCAGGGTCGCAGGTGGCCGTTTGGGAAAAAAGAAGGTTCTAAGCGAAGAGGAGATTCATGCGCAGTTAGTGCTCCCAGCCAAAACAGACGTGCTTGGTGTAGCACTAAAACTGCTAGGTTTTGACCGTGTGCTCGTCAAATGTCAAGACGGTCAGGAGAGACTCTGCCGCATCAGGGGGAAGATGAAGAGAAGAGTCTGGATCCGCGAAGGAGACATCGTTCTTGTCTCCCCATGGGATTTTCAGTCAGACAAGAAGGGCGACCTCATCTGGCGATACACAAAAGCGCAGTCAGAAATGCTTCGAAAGAGAGGGTTCTTGACTATCTAGTAGGGAACGAAAGGTGGCCTATCGAAAACGTGTGGACAGACGGCTTTTACGAAAAGAAGAATCGTATGAAACCGAGCAGTTGATGAAGGAAAAAAGAAGCGAAGAGTACGAAGTCCTAGAAGAAGTTTTTGACCGTTCCACGCTTATGACGATTTATGAATTCATGAATAAAGGAGTAATCGGAGACATTCACGGAGTAGTGAAAGCAGGAAAGGAAGCGCGCATTTACTGGGCTAAGAATCCGACAGGAAAAGAGTTAGCCATCAAGATTTACCTGACTATATCCGCGGAATTCAAAAAGGGCAAAATGCTGTACCTTGAAGGGGACCCAAGATTTCGAAATGTGAGGCGTGACACGCGCTCTATCGTTTTCGCTTGGGCTTTGAAGGAGTTTAAGAACCTTGAACTCGCCGTTAAGGCGGGCATAAGAGTTCCAAAACCGTTTGACGTCAAAAACAACGTTCTGATAATGGAGTTCATCGGAAAGAACGGTGTTTCAGCTCCGGTACTAAGGGAGGAGGCTCCGAAGGATCCGGTGCAATTTTATGAGCAGCTGTTAGAGTTCGTGAAGAGGTTATACCAGAGAGCAAATTTGGTGCATGGCGACATAAGCGAGTATAACGTTATGGTTTGGCGAAATAGGCCTGTGCTGTTTGATTTAGCTCAGGCGGTGCGTTTGGAGCATCCGATGGCTGATAGCTTTTTGAGAAGGGATTTAAACAACTTGTACCGTTGTTTTCGAAGATACGGAGTTGCGGCGTTGTCTGCCGAAGAAGCCTATAAGAGGGTTGTTGGTGGCTAGTCCAACTAATTTTGTTAAGGTCCCGAGGGATAGGGTTGGCGTTCTTGTCGGTCCAAATGGGACCGTTAGGTCCAGCATAGAAGAGCGACTGAACGTGAGACTTAAAGTAGACAGCGAATCTGGCGACGTTGAGATCTCCTTGGCGCCAAAAGCCGCAGATCCTACGGCGTTGTTTAGAGCAAAAGATATCGTCACAGCCATTGGTAGAGGTTTCTCGGCGGAACATGCCTTTAAACTGCTAGACGACGAGGACGCCTTGCTTGAAATCATTGATCTACACGAGTCTGTAGGTAAGTCGGATGCAGACCTGAAACGAGTAAAGGGAAGGGTTATCGGCAAAGAAGGAAGAACAAGAGGCATCATTGAAGAACTAACCGAAACGCATGTTTCCGTCTACGGACACACTATCAGCATCATAGGGGAAAGCGATCAAATCGAAATCGCCAAACAAGCAATACGGATGCTACTCCATGGAAGCCTCCACAGTACAGTCTACAGATTTCTTCACAAGAAACGAAGAGATTTGAAGAAGAAGAAGCTAGAAATATGGAAACCGACAGGAGAGAGGTTTGAAGAGTAACCACAGCGTTCTTCAAATTCATGAAAATGTTAAAGGCATGAAGAAGAGCCATGACCTCCCAGACTTTTGAGGAAATAAGCCCTGCAGATTTCTTTTATCGCAACAGGGATATAGCGGGCTTCACAAACCCGTCAAGGGCGATTTTCTCCTCAATAAGAGAGCTGATAGAAAACTCTCTGGATGCTGCGGAGTTTGTTCAGGTTCCGCCTGATATTTACCTTCGACTTTCCTATGTAGCTGAAGCGGGCCCTGAGGCTGCCGTCTATAAGTTGAGAGTAATGGATAACGGTTCAGGCATACCACCGCAGCACATACCAGCAGCATTTGGGCAAGTGCTTTTTGGCTCAAAATACAAACTCAAACAGACGCGTGGCACATTTGGACTCGGCGGCACTATGTCCATTTTGTACGGACAGATTACTACGCACCAAGCAGCCTACATCGCTTCAAGCGCGGGAGTTTCAAAGATATACATTTACAAAATAATGATCGACATCCAGAGGAATCGGCCTATAATTTTGGACCGAAAAATCCTCTTAAATAAGGAAAAATGGCGTGGAACAATCGTTGAATTTAGTCTCGAGGGCGATTATTTCCGTGCCATGCCAAAAATAATTGAGTATCTTAAGCAGACCGCTCTCGTGAACCCTTACGCGAACATTACGTTTGTCGACCCGAAAGGTAGATTGTACAAGTTCACTCGTGTGACGACGAAGATGCCCCCTGCGCCAAGAGAAACCCTTCCGCACCCATATGGGGTGGATGTCGAAACCCTACAGCGATTAATCCATATCACGCACTCTAACAACTTGCTTGAGTTCATGAAAACCCATTTTCATCGCGTCGGGGAACTGACTGCACGCAAATTTCTAGCCTTCGCAGAACTGCCAGAAACGAAAAACCCGAGAAAATTGAAACGCGAAGAGATCGTCCGCCTAGTGCAAATGATGAAGAGATTCAAGGATTTTCTCCCTCCGGATGCGAGTTGCCTATCCCCGCTTGGTGAGGAGCTTATGAGAGCTGGAATCTTAAAAGAGTTGAAGCCAGAGTTTACCGCGGTGTATGAACGCAAGCCTTCCACTTATGCTGGGCATCCGTTCATTGTCGAAGTGGCAGCTGCTTATGGCGGAGGCATTCCAAAGAGGGGAGACTTCGTAATCTACAGATTTGCAAATCGCATACCACTTTTATACGATGAGGCAAGCGATGTTTCTTTCAGGGTAATTAAAGGAATAAACTGGCGACGATACAAGGCCTCACCCGACATGCCGGTCGCAATTTTGGTTCACATCTGCAGTACGAAAGTTCCGTACAAAACTGTGGGTAAAGAATTCATCGCTGACCGACCAGAGGTGAAGAGAGAAGTTCTCAACGGTGTACGAGAAGTGGCTCGCGAACTGCAGCACTTCCTATCGAGACAGGAACACGTGGAGAGAGAAAGAAAGAGACTCAACGTTTTCGCAAAGTATCTTCCAAAGATCGCACAGTTTTCGACGAACCTTGCCGGAAGAAAAGAGCCACCCGATATTGAAAAATTATTAGCGAGCGTGAAAAAAAATGAAGAATGAAGAGGTTTCGCCAACCGAAAGAAAGAAAAAAGTTCTAGGCAATCTAGGAGCTTTTGGCGAAGACCTGTATCAACAGATGTCGCATGGACGTTTCCCTTCCATAAAGATGCCCAGCCGATCGATCGAAAACATCTACTACAACCCAGAATTGCGCCAATATATCCTGGGTGACAGGACAGTAAGACGTAGCGCACAGAACGTGGGCCACATCCGACCTTTCACTCAGCTTGTGTGGACAGCTTACTTTGCCCATGAGCTTTCAACAAACCGCAAAACCTCCACGCTTCGAGACGTGTTCTATTCCGCTCAGGCGTATGAGATGTCTTTCCAAGACCAGTCTGAATCAGACAACGTAATTACCGACTTGGAAACGGTCGCAGGCTTCGCCAGAGAAGACTTCAACATTTTCCCAGAGGAGCGCTCAGCCATTTTCGGTGACTTGACGATCGAATACACAGTCCCAGGATACGAAGGCAAACAACTAAACCTAACCTCGCATCCTGATGGCGTAATGATCGGCCCAGCCTTGACCTACAGCGAATTTGTCAAGACAACCGCAGACAAAGTGATAGCCATAGAGAAAGGCGGCTTGTTCACGCGTTTTATCGAAGAAAATGTGCACAAAAAATGCAACGCCCTTCTCGTGCTGACCGCAGGACAGGCACCACGTGCCACAAGGCATTTCATACGCAGGCTCAACAAGGAACTCAACCTACCAGTTTATGTCTTTACGGACGGCGATCCGTGGGGCATGCATATAGCCATGGTGATCATCAGTGGTTCTGCGAACGCCGCACACCTACGAGAGTTGACAACTCCAGACGCTAAATGGAGCGGTGTCTGGGCTTCCGACATCGTAGACTACAAGCTGCCTTCGGACCCATTAACAGAACTCGACATAAAACGCTTGCACGAGCTACAGCGCGACCCCCGGTACAAGAATGACCTTTGGCAACGAGAGATCAAGACATTCATGAAGATCAAGAAGAAAGCCGAACAAGAAGCTTTCAGTCGCTACGGCCTCACGTACATCGTAGACGAATATTTGCCAGCAAAGTTAGAGGAAAAGAGCTGATCTTCTTCCCTGGGCTTATTGACACCCTATTAGTCTTGGGCCCTCAGTTTGTATCTTGCCCAAATCCGGCAAGTGCCCTCCATAGAAACCATGCATGCGCCTTTTGGCGATGTCGGCTTGCATGCGTTCAGGAACAGCGGGCACTCGTCGGGTTTGATTTTTCCGATCATGATAAGGTGACACTGGCACCCAGGCAGCAGGTCTCTGCTATTTTCTACGTGTAAATCATACTTTTTGCGCGCATCGTAGGCTTCGAACTCGCTTTTAAGCGCCAAAGCGGATGAAGGCAATAGGCCGAGTCCTCTCCAGCTGCCGTCTACTACCTCGAAGACGTGGTTGATCAACTCTTGCGCTTTGACGTTGCCTTCGATGGAGACGGCTCTCACGTACTCGTTTTCCAGTTTGGCATCACCGTTCCGTAGTTGTTTAAGCAACATGTGTAGTGCAAACAAGACATCTAAAGGCTCAAAGCCTGCCACCACAACCGGCATTCGATAAGCGCTGGGAAATACTCCGTAAGGCCTTAGACCAATGATCGTGGAAACGTGCCCCGGCGCGATGAATCCGTCTATTTGCAAGTCGCCAATACCGAGCAGTAGCTCCATGGCAGGCGGGATTAAGCGGTGTGAGATCAGAAAACTCAGGTTCTC
>DATHCB010000016.1:0-20333 GCA_035319765.1 Bathyarchaeia archaeon | reverse complement strand
CGACAATTAGATTTTTGTCATTCTTCATTCTTGAGAATTTGCCATCCAAGTAGAATCTGTATCCACACTCTAGGCATTTGAAAACTTGCTTTCCTCTGACTTTGCCCCATTTCCGCACTTTCTCTGAGTTGCAGTTTTTGCAGTTCATCTGTGTTCCTCAAGGTATACTATAGGATTCCCAGCTATATATATCTTCTGGTATACCCAGAAGATACCATGAAAGAAACACAACAATTCCAAGAAGACATCGTAATAAATGCTTAAGTGGAAACTTGCATTACTAACCTCAAGAGGTACGAATATTGTTTAGTTGTCCTTCATGCGGTTCGCAAATGGAAAAAGGCTACATAAATACGCTCAAGGTAAGAGTATTCTGGGATACGAAACCGCATACTGGATTTTTCGGGTCGCTTGGCGGCATAGAAGTTATGCGAACTACAGCACTTCGAGGTCCTAATAACATAGAAGCTTACCATTGCGAAAAATGTAAACTGATCCTATTCAAATATGACAAAGAAAAGTAGCGAATGGCTAATTAAATCAGTCGGGATAGGTAACACATCCGTCTACCACAACAGACTTAACAGTATCTGGCAACGTGCATTCTTATCCTTCCTCAAAATGTAGCGCGTTCGCTGAAAACCTAATAGGAGAAGGTTAGAGTAGAATCCCCTTATGGACTGTTCGCGTTGCGGAGTGTGTTGTGAAAGAACTGAAATGATGCTTTCTAGGGGGGATGTTAAACGTTTAGAAGGAATGGGCTATGAAAGACAGAAGTTTGCGCGTCAAGATCGGCAGGGTTTTATCCGACTAAGAAATCACTGGAGATTTTGTGTTTTTTATGACGTTGAAAGATGCCGTTGTGGAATCTATAAACACAGACCCTTAGGATGTCGCATTTATCCGTTGATCTGTAGCGAACAAGAAGGAATAGTAGTGGATGACCTTTGCCCAATGAAGAGTACAGTCTCGAAGATTGAGCTTAAGACAGAAGGCAAAAAACTAATGAGGCTTCTACAAAGAATAGACGCCGAGGCAACCCGTAACAGGAACCAAACCAAGAACCTGAAAGGTGTGAGATAGTGGAACAGACCAAGAAAGAATCGCCGCTAGAGCGTTATTGGAGGCTCAGAGGAGAAGCCGATGAGTTGTATCAGAAGCGAATGCGAGAAATCAAAATCAGCGAGGAAATGCGCAAATCCCTGCAAAGAGAACTTGACGCTTTGGAAGACGCCATAGAGAAAGCAGACCTTACCGAGGTCTTGCGCCACAAACTGATGCTGGAAGTCCTACTGGGATAACATTCTCACCCAATACGAATACCGTACGCGCCTACAGACAAACGGAAATGACCGTGTAGATTCAATCGCTTGCTGCATTCGTCACGTGCCTAAACGGTCGTGCCTAGAACTTTGTAACAAGAGGGTTCAACTGGTCCATCCCAACGTCTCAGCAGCTTCCCTGATTTGGCAATGAAGCGGGAACGAGCTATCTACATGTAAAGAAGTTAGGAAGTTAGCCGCCTAGGGCGCTCGTTGGCTCTTAACGGCCTGGTTTGGATTCGTACTTGAACGTGCTCATGCAGACTTTGCAGCGAACAACGTTCTCCTCAGGATAGTACAAGGCGTCTGCGCCTACGTCGTGAACCGCGTTCTTATGAATTTTGAAGATAAATTCGGCACCGCAGTTCGGACATTTTTTCCTGACAATGTTGTATCCTTTGACTCCACGTTCTAGCTTAATCTCTATTGACATTTTTTGCCTCCTTTTAAGGTCGCTACGTATCCATATAGTGCGCGTGTTATATGTATTTAATCTACACAACTGTCCGAGTGCCAAAGAAGCCGCGGCGCCACGGGTGCACCTTCAGCGAGTGGTTGGTTCGCGCTTCAGAGTCTCGTGTTTAAAGCGAGGAATTGATTTTTCTTGTTTTGGGGTCGCCGTTCTTTTCTGCTTCGTTTATGACTTGGCATATCCATTCTTTAGGCGGCCGAATAGCATCATCGGGACTTTTTTGGTGCGCCCGTCGTATCCATTTTTCGGCGGCTGATTGTTTCACGTTCAATTTTCCTCTATATTTGCATCGTGAGGTATCCTTGACTTCTCAGCCAAGCTGTTTGGTTTTTCTTGTACCTGCCGAAGATGTCGCCTCGAGTGTCCGATTGAAAATCCCAGGGCGAAACGAGCACGATGTCTCCCACACGGATCCAAACTCTCCTCTTCAGCTTTCCGCGAATTCGGCAGAGTCGTTCGTGGCCGTCTTGGCATTTTACCATTACTCTGTCGAAACCGAGTAGTTTGACGGCTACTCCCAACACGTCGTTGCCGGATGGTACGGGAACTCGCCCCATGTCGTCCTCGTTGACGACTTTTCTCTTGCCCACTCGTCTTATGCTCCTGTCTTCTTCTTGCTGCTCACGTACGTTTTTGCCTTTGTTTTCTTTCTGTATATGCAGTGCAGGCGCGTGTTTGCTTTGCACCTTCTGCAGTTAGCCACAATATTCGCTCTGTCCTTACACATTCATTCTTTACCTCACTTGAAGTTTCAGAAAAGATTCAATTATTCGATAGGATCATCCTGCGGGATAAGAGAAAACTCTTCACTCGCAATAGTGCTTCCACTCTTATAAAGACATGTGCGAAGCAGCGATCTTCAACTCCCGATGCTAATCAACCCTAGCGTAGGCTGTACGAAATATCGTTCAAACGACCACCGCGCGCTTTTGAAGGCAACGAATTCTTGTTTTCCAAATTCCACATTGGACGAAAAACGTCGGACGAGGTAAGACAGGGCGATTATTTTGTGCAAAGACAAAAAATAAGATAAAATAAAACTTAAGGAACTGAATGGTTACAGAATCAATTTGTATATTCTAACCTAGTATCTTGCTGGTCTTCTTTTTGCGTAGCACTCTCGACAGTAGACTGGTTTGCTTGGATCAGGTTTGAACGGGACTTCACATTCTTTCTGACCTTCAACGCAGACTGCCTTGTGCATTTCTCTTTTGTACATATAGTGTTTCAACTCCTGTTGGTTGCTGTGCAAAAATCGCTTCTCACACGCTACGCCTATCATTAGGATCGACATTTATAAACCCATGCTCTCGAACACCATCGCTATCGTTAGTGCTGTCCATACTTGCATGTTGCATGATCTTATATGGGGCGTGCCCAACGCTGCCATGATTTTTGCCTTTGATGTCATCAAGCAAAAAAGGCGGACAGAGGAGGGACGGACCGCGAACAGCTTTATTTTTCCAGCTTGAATATCCTTTGTGTTTAGGAGGATGTTTGAATTGGTTAAGTGGGAGTATAGGGTGATTCCGATGAAGACGCAGATTCATACGGATCATTTTCATTCTGAAAGTAAGCCGGTAATAGAGAACGTTCAAAATGACCTGAACGCTCTAGGCAATGAAGGATGGGAACTTGTTAGTATCCAGGACGTTCACCTCTCAGACGATAGAGTATTCACCGTCGCCTACCTCAAGAGACAAAACAGGCGCAAAAAGGCACGTTCATGACCTATATAAAGCACGCTTCATAGCGCGCACGGAAAATAGAGCGTGGCCGCTGAACAAAATTAGATAAAAAATTCGCGCCCGCCGGAGTTCGCATCTTTCCCGAGCTGCAGTTCAATTTTGATTTTTTGTTCATCTTTTGAGGTTATTTTCGCGAAAGGATTTCTTTAAATCTTTGGTGCGCCTAAATGAAATAAAAGGTAATGGGCGATGGGGAAGGTATATCGATGCCCGAATTGTAATGGAACAGAGATCATATGGGATAGAGGACTTGGAAAAGTCGTGTGCCCAAAAGATAAAACGCCGATAAACAACTACAAAACGGAAAATAATGCTTGAAAACATCTTTGACATTCGCGCGCTAGCCCTTTCATTGGTGAAAGCAAGAACACAGATACCCAAATCATACGAACACCTATAAAATATGCGTCTATGGGCTAATAAAGAATGCAGTCAAAGAAGTTGGGTTAATGATGAGCGGTATGAGTTTTGCGCCCTATGTTCCTTCTCAGCCTGAAGTTGTGAGGAAGATGCTTGAGGTGGCCCGTGTGAGACCTGAAGATGTGGTTTACGATCTTGGTTTTGGAGATGGACGCATACTTGTAATGGCTGTGAAGGAGTTCGGGGCGAAGAAGGCTGTGGGTTATGAGCTTAGGGAAGACCTCTATAAATCAACACTTAGAAAGATCGAACGCCAGAACTTGAAGGAAAGGATCAATCTGATGAACGGGGATCTGTTCAAAGCCGACATATCCGATGCAACTGTGATCACTCTCTACCTGTCGGCGTCGGGCAACGAACGCTTGAAACCCAAGCTGACCAAGGAAGCGCGACCGGGTGCACGGGTAGTCAGCTACGACTTCAAGATGAACGGCTGGCAAGCGTCCGAAAGCGAAATCACTGCGTACATTGGGTACATCTACATGTACGTAATTCCTGAAGCCTTCTCCTCCCTAAATAAGAAAAAATCTATGACATCAACCTAATAGCTAGCGTGTATGATAGGAATTGTAAATATCCTATGAGCATAGTCACAAGCGGGCATCCCCGCCTTGAGGGCGCTTAAATACTCTTTTCAAAAGCGGACATTGTAGAAAAAAGGAGAGTTGCGGGAGACATCTCCACTCTTCTCTGGTGCGAATCCTATCCGTGCGTAATGGGTGCCGCTTTTGTAAGCTTACGGCTGCTATTTTCCATTTTCTGAAAAGGTTAACCTCGGTAACCATGAGGGAGATGCATGATAAAAGCCAGCGTAAACACAAGTCATGACTTGCGTTATTGCCCGGTTTTAGCAGCGTGTTTTTTCTTCTTTTGAATATTCTTTTCCTTCAATGAAGGCATACACTACGCGCGCTAAATGGTCAAAAATGGTCAAAGTTCAGTTTTCGCTTTTGAGAATAGGGGCATCCTTATAAAGAAGACATAGAAACTCGGGAAATTCAAGAATGTTCTCAAAGCTCTAAGAATAATAAAAACCATTTTTAGCCAATTTAGGGACAAGCCACCGCGCGTTTTTATGAGAAGCCTCTTTCTTGTTAAAGTCTGTTTTCTCATGGTCTTTTTGAACGGTTCATGTTAGCAAAGCCTTAGTGTTGAAGAGAACTAATAAACTCGGAAAAGTGAGTAGCGCGCGCGTTAGTGTTTACTAAGTAACTCTTAATTTGCACGCGGTAGAAGTGGTCATACCCACGCTGAAAGAGAAAACTGAAAATAAGGTTTCTTAATGAAGTGCAAGAACTGCAACAACCTAAAGAAAAGGTATATCCCGGCATGGGATGCCTATGCCTATCATTGCGAGCACATCGGGGGTCCCTTTTCCGAAGAAGATCTAGAGGAAATCGAAGAGAAAAATGACAAGTGCAAGTTTTTCATAGAGAAAGAGAAAACCAGAAAGAAGGTTTCCCGAGGCCTCAACAAACTATTTCGGCATAGAGAATCGAAGACGTGACAGAACAAGCGCGCGCTCAGTAGGCTCTTGCAAAGGTTTTAAGTGGACCTGAAGAAAGGAGAAGATTATGGCAACTCAGGGAACTGGAATAAAGAAGTAGGGATTGTTACTTATCGGAATAATCCTATTAGTAATAGGAGTGGTTCTTTCACTGTACAAGGAAGATCTTGGCACGAGCGCGGAATCATGCGAAAGGCGTGTCCATATCAAATTATAGGCATAGTATTGGCCGTAGCTGGAATCGTGTTAATGGTATTGGGATTCTTCTATTCGCCGCGGTACCTTATTACCGCTTTCCAGAGAAACCGCGCTCAACAGAGCCCGAGATAAGAATTAGACGGTTTGCTTAAACGATACCCGAAGCAATGTACCTGAGGCTTGTGCACGCATCTAACGTTATTTTTCGGGATTTCCAAAGGCATGCTCTCGCCACTTTTCACGCCAGCTTTTCCACCCTGTCTTCACGAGGTTCTCCCTGTTTTTAGGTTCCTCCGCAACCCATTCTAGAAGTGCCCAGAAGCGCCTTTTATCTTCCAATCTTTCTGTTGGTATTCCCACTTCTTCGCACCACCTTACGAAGCTTTTCTCAACCATCTCTTGGAGTTCACCGGTGATTTCTAACTCTTCCAGGCTAAATCCTTGGTCCCGCAAGTATCCACGAATACCAGAGAGAACGTATCCTGAGCAGACCTTAAAACGCGTTTCACTATCGGGCTGCATCACCTTAACGATTTCTTGGGCAATCTTCACGGCGTCATCTAAGTACTGCTTATTCTCGAAGTTGGGCGGCTGAAAGGAGGAGACCGGAATCCTGCGTTCCATGTACCTGCGGTCGGGAAGCTTAAGAGCGCCAATTACCACGCCTAGAACAAAATCCCCCCACCCAGCATCATCTATCAAAATCTCCTTCCTAGATGAAAACCGATCCAACCCCATAGCCCGCATCACCAAGGGCTTTCCAAGCGTTTATCTTTACCCTTCAACCATATATGTAGCTTCTCTACAGCTAACGCCCTGGCGAAAATTGTGTGTGTGCATATGCTTTATATATGCTACCAATTAGCGCGCGCATTCAGCGCTAACATAAAACCTTGTGTAGCAAAAATGCGCTCACCTTTTATACAGACATTATCCATAAATAGCTATGGTGCGGGGAGAAAAAGTCCTCCACTGTATGTGGCGGGAATGGCGCGACAGTTTCCTTTCATCCCTTTTGCTCTGCGCACCATAGGCAATTGGCGTGTTCAATAATTTTTCTCTTGAAATCGCGCGCGCTAGTCTTGCCTCTTCTTTTTTGATTCTCTTCGTTATGTGATGAAGCGCGCGCTAAGATATTTAAGCTGCGAAGCAACAATACATGATGAGACTAGATGGCAGTAGCATATGTTTTGATAAACACTGAAACGGGTTTCGAGGCCGACGTGTTGAAGTTTTTGAAGAAACTCGAGGGAGTGGACGAGGTCTTCGCAGTATATGGAGTCTACGACGTGATCGTAAAGGTTAGAGCAACCTCGATGGATAAGCTCAAAGAAATTGTAACTTGGCGTATGAGAAGGATAGACAAAGTTAGGTCAACGTTAACGATGCTAGTTATAGATGAATCAAAATAGTGCAAGTATGCCTTCCAGATGGGAAGAATAAGACTTGGAAGGGTTCTTAATGCGGGCGAATTTTATAGCTTTCTTAGGATGGAAAGGGTTAATCGCCTTGAGCGCTACTAAATAAGGGAACAAAAGAGCTTAAAAAAAATGGGCTTGAAGAATCTAAATTTTGTTTGGGTGATATAAGGGAAGCAATGGTTAGCAATGGGAATTCGAGAGTGGTATTCCTAGCATTCTCTTCGGGCGGAGCTCGTCTGCGAGTTGCCTAAGCGGAGGTGTTTTCAAAACTGTTTTTTGTGGATAACGAGACGCTAAAGAAGGTGGCTGCATTGTTCGGCGAGGACGCTGTTAGAGTAGTTGAGGTTCTTAGAGAGGCTCACGAGATTACGGATAATGAGATAGCGGATAAAACCAAAATGCAACTCAAGATAGTTCGTAAGACTCTCTACAGACTCTACGACCATTCCCTCTTGGCACTCAGGCAACACCGCGACAAAGAAACAGGCTGGTTTATCTTCAACTGGAGACTTCAGCCCGACCAGCTAGAAGGCTTTATCGTAAGCCAAAAACGACATATTCTAGAAAAACTAGAAACTCGGCTTGAGTTTGAGAAAAGCCACGAGTTTTACACCTGCCAAACGCCGGGCTGCAAGCGATTTCCGTTCGAGGATGCGTTTGAGCTTCTCTTTAAATGTCCAGCCTGTAACAAACCAATGCTGCGCGTTAGCAACGACTGGATTGTTGAGATCTTAACTCGAAAAATTGAAGAGATAAAAGTTCTGTGAGCGTTGAGATGTTCGGGAATTGGTTCATCCCCTGCATTTGCCAAACACTGCTGAGCCATTCTATTTTTATGTTGTACCTTCATCAAAGAACGCAGAGGCTATTAATTAAGAGATCCTGTGTACGAGCACGCGCTTGCTTTTAGCATGGCTAGAAAATAATAATGATTGGAAGGCATTTGGCGAGGCTATCAGAGTTCTAAGAGGTTAAACTAGGAGGGTCGATGTGGAAGAAACATTGAAGGTTTATTTGACTATTTCGGCGGTTGCGAATCTTTGGCTTGTCCTGGTGATCTTTATTTTCACGTGGTCTTTAGGTTTTGCGTTGGGAACGAATATTACGAAGCCTTGGATTCTAGCTATGCCTTCCCCTTGGCGGCTCGTCTCTGTTATGTCCACTTCGTATTCTTTTCCCATCTCTACCGGGCAAGGCTTAACGCTCCCACCATAACTGCGTCTTCTCTCATAACTCATGAGGCGTCTTTCTCCTTTCGTATTTGTAATGACAATGCGCACTTTGAAGCTTTAAGTGTTCCGCATTTTATACTGTTTCTTTGGGTGCTCAAATCGTATGTGCTTGATTTCCAGCGTTGCTTTCGGGGCTTCTTTTTTGCTGAGCTTCTTTGGTTAAGGTAATCTCTATTGTTGAGACGCCCCTTGTATCGTCGATCATTAAGCTTCATCAAAAGAGCCAGCGCGCACCAAAGTATCGCCTACTTCAATGCAGGGATGGACAGAAAATTGAGAAAAATGGGAGATTAACCTATCGTTGTTATCTTTCTATTTAGTTTTCTTTTTACTTATTTTTTTCTTCTTCCCGGCTGGACTTTTCGACACAACTGCAACCTCAAATCTACAATTAAGCGATTTCTACTTATATGATTTCTTATGCAACCGTCATCTTGACACGTCATCCAAAATCCGCCCAAAAATGATTTCTAACGATCAATTAGTGATTTCTTGAAGAGGAAAATGTTGTCCGGAGTTTTTCGGATGCGATGAGTCAACGTGCACGGCCAAAATGGGAATCGAACTAGCGACCCGACTCAATAGCTTGCACGCGACAGTGAAGCGGGTTGATGATTGCGGTGACGGCTGACAGTTTAGCTACTAAACCTTCTTTCCGTATTCACGGAACCTTTTCCCGCAACACTCGTACTGCTTAACACGTATCTTGTTCCTGCCCATATCCCACTCTTTTATCGGCGTTTTAACTTCTTTTCCACAGGTCGGACACTTGGCCATTTGTCTGTCACCTCCTTCAAAGGTTTTGGATTAAAAACAAGGCGTCGTTTCCGCGTCTATAGGGCTCTGTAGAGCTTGGTCCACACTTAATGCCCCTACCAATCTTCTTCCTCTAGTTCCCCTTCCTCATCTTCTTCCTCTGGCTCCTCTTCGTCATCTTTTTCCTTTTCGCTCATAGTGTTGCCCTCCAAAATTAGCGCTTTTAGGTCAAGACTGTAGCGCTATTAATAAACGTGTTGATAGTCAAGCATGCTCCTTAAAAATACTTGATACGAGGATGCGTCTGTTATTAGATTAGAACTGCATGTTGCGTGAGAAGCTGGATCGCCAGGTCACATGGCTTCCATGATAAGCATACAGTGTGCGTGCGTGGGAGTTATTAGAGAATGTTAATAGTGTTTAAGAGTGAGGCACGGCTATTGTGTGTGTCAACAAGTACAATGAGGAAGTCAAATTTTGTCTAGAGAACCAAACGTCATATTCGTAGGCAGAAAGCCCCCGATGAGCTACGCTTTGGCGATTATTACAGGTTTCAGCGGCTCCAACACTAAAGAAATCACTTTGAAGGCGAGAGGACAAGCAATATCAACAGCCGTCGACGCCGTCGAGATAACCAGACACAGATTCATGAAAGACCTGAGCATAGGCAAAATCACCATAGGAACAGAAGAAATGCCACCAAGAGAAGGCGAAACCAGACCACGGAACGTTTCAATGATGGAAGTCACTTTAGTAATACCGTAGGAAACAAGTAGAATGCGAAGCAGAACATGGACTACCATGCGAGGCCGCCCACCGGGCAGACTCTACTCGCACGATGGCATACGGCTCTTCGAGTATCTTGCTAGCATTTCAGCAAAACACCAAATCAATTCAAGCAAGTTTTTCAGCAGTTTTCTCAACGCTTTTCAGCATGACAAAGCTGCGTGTGAAGAACTATCGATCGAATGCCGCATGAAGACACAGAATCACGCAGTCTTTCTCATAACAGACACTCAAAAAATAATCGCACAATTTCCCATACCCGTACACATCCTTGCAAAAACCAACCTACTCAAAGAGTTCACCGCGCGCTTCGATCAGAAATATATTTAGTGGCGTTGAAGATTGAGCGAAGTTCAGCTTAGAGTTCTGGATTCCAGGCAGAGTGATGTGGGAAGAGGAATCGCTAGAACAGACCTGAGAACAATGCAAAAGTTAGGGGTTTCATCTGGAGACGTAATAGAGATTCTTGGGAAGAAAAAGACGTCGGCGATCGCTTGGCCAGCGTGCTCTGAAGACCAGGATCCAAGCATTATGCGAATCGACGGGTTCTTACGCAAAAATGCTGGCGTATCAATAAACGAGTACGTTGTAGTTCGCAAGGCTGAAGTTAAAAATGCTATGAGCATAGCGCTTGCTCCAGTGGGTATACGATTGAACTTTGACGAAGACTTTGCAAATTTCGTGAAGAACAGACTCATTGATAGGACGTTCGTTGAGGGAGACACGACGCTCGTTATGATGCTTGGTCATTCTGTTCAGTTCACTGTCGCCAAGACGCAGCCCCAGGGAATAGTCAAGATGACTCACGACACTAAATTGCAGACATTGACTGAACCTGTTGCGGAAGCTAAGAGTGTACCACGTACCACCTATGAGGACATAGGAGGCTTGGAGGAGACGGTTCAAAGGATAAGGGAGATTGTTGAATTCCCAATGCGGCATCCCGAGATTTTCCAGAGGCTTGGAATAGATCCTCCAAAAGGGGTTCTACTGCTCGGTCCACCCGGCTGCGGAAAGACACTCCTAGCCAGAGCAGTAGCGAATGAGTCAGACGCAAACTTCTTGTCGATAAATGGCCCAGAAATAATGAGCAAGTTTTACGGAGAATCTGAGGCGAGGCTCCGAGAGATATTTCAACATGCTCAAAAGAACGCTCCGAGCATCATACTCATAGACGAACTGGACTCCATAGCGCCCAAACGTGAGGAAGTTGCAGGGGAAGTGGAGAGAAGGGTTGTCGCCCAGCTTCTAGCTCTTATGGACGGATTGTCTGGCAGAGGAAATGTCATAGTAATAGGTGCAACAAACAGGCCGGATGCCTTAGATCCAGCTCTCAGGAGGCCCGGGAGGTTTGACCGCGAGATAGAGATAGGGATCCCGAACAAGCAGGGACGTCATGAAATATTGTTGATTCATATCCGAGGTATGCCCTTAGCCGGTGATGTTGACTTAGAGGTGCTTGCTGAGCGGACGCACGGTTACACTGGTGCCGACTTGGCCGCCCTGTGTAGAGAGACAGCTATGAAAGCTCTACGTAGGTATCTTCCCGAGATAAATCTGGAGGAAGAGCGAATACCACCCAGCATCCTGGAGAAGATGGAAGTTCGGACGGTTGATTTCATGAACGCCTTCAAGGAGATTACGCCAACAGCTATGCGAGAGGTCGCTGTGGAAGTCCCAGTTGTTCATTGGAATGAAGTGGGAGGCTTGGAGGGGGCTAAAGAGGAGTTAAAGGAGGCTGTCGAGTGGCCGCTGAAGAATCCTGAAGTCTTCAAGAGACTAGGGACTCAGCCGCCCAAAGGTGTACTGTTAATAGGCCCGTCCGGCTGTGGGAAGACGATGCTAGTCAGGGCTGTTGCAACCGAGAGCGAGGCAAACTTCATCTCGATTAAGGGGTCGGAGGTCTTCTCTAAGTGGGTTGGCGAGTCTGAGAGGGCTATTCGAGAGGTCTTCAGGAAGGCTAGAATGGCTTCGCCCGCCGTCATATTCTTCGATGAGGTTGACTCTCTTGTTCCAAGGAGGGAGCTGGGTTATGGCGACAGCGGCGTAACTGAACGCGTCATCAGCCAGCTTTTAACAGAAATGGATGGAATAATACCTTTAGAAAACATCATAGTTATAGCTGCAACAAATAGGCCCGACATCGTCGACCCAGCTGTATTGAGGCCAGGCAGATTTGATCGGCTGATCTATGTTCCAGAACCTGACGAAGCTGCTAGGCTTGAAATCTTTAAGATTGACACGAAGAACATGCCACTATCAAATGATGTGGACATCAAGGAGCATCGCATGACGAAAGGTTACTCCGGCGCCGATATATCATCCGTGTGCAGAGAGGCCGCCATGAACGCTTTGAGAAGAGGCATCAACGCAAAAGAGGTTACCTTCAACGATTTTGAGAAAGCTATGGAGGAGGTCCAGCCAAGCATATCGCCAGAAATTGAGAACTGGTACAGGAGCTTCATGAAGCAGGTTCGAAGGCTACAGAAGCCTATGCCTCTTGTAGTTTAATCCCGTAAGCGACAGATAAAATCAATTCACGCCTCTCTCTAGCCAACCTTTTTGATCCCTTCAGGCACATGAAAGTCTTCAGACGACTATGTGGTTGGCAGTTTAGTGTTTTACTCAGTGAGTTCCGTCTTTTCAAGTCTGGTGTGCACTAAGGCTTTTATAAATGGTATATAAGCGTCCGCTACACTATAGGAAGTGGTTTTTTAATGCCGAAGAGTAAAGCCATAATAAACATTGAAAACGTTGTTGCCGTTGCCACTTTAAATCAGAAGGTTGACTTAAAAGCCGTTGTGAAGGGTTATCCGGGGGCTCAGTATCGTCCAGAACAGTTTCCCGGGTTAGTGTTTAGGCTTAAGAGACCGAAGACGGCCACGCTGATTTTCCATTCTGGAAAAATGGTCTGCACGGGAGCAAAATCGGAAAAGGAAGCCCGCAGGGCTGTCATGAACGTCGTTAAAGAGTTGAAAGACGGTGGAATAATCATAATCAGCAAGCCGGAGTTAAAGATTCAAAACATCGTTGCCTCCGCAAGCCTAGGCGGGAAGATAGACTTGGAACAGGCAGGGAGCAAGCTTAGAAAAACCATGTACGAACCAGAGCAGTTCCCAGGATTGATCTATAGAATGAACGAGCCAAGAGTCGTTATTCTACTATTTGCAACTGGAAAACTAGTCTGCACCGGAGCAAGAAAAGAACAGGACGTTCATGCCGCAGTGCGCAAGCTTCACACAAGCTTAGAGGAACAAAACCTCATATTCTACGAATAAGACTTTTTGCGTTAATACCCAATCGTCTTCGTTTGTACATTCATCATCGTAGTAGCGCGCACGAATGTATCCTAGCCCGCAATTTCCGAGTTACAAAAACTGCGGTAGCGCGCACTAGGACGTTGCCCTGCTAAATTTCGATGAGGAAAACCAAGTTCTTAAGATAGGTTTGTTCTTCCGTCCTGGGTTGATGTCTATATCGCAACGTAGGTTTTGTGTGATCGGCCACCTTCCGTACCTTTCCCAAGTGCTTTTGAGGGCACGTAACCGCTACAACCTTCTCATCTTTGTGGATCCACACTATTGTGGCTTCATGACCTTTAGGGCATTTGAAACTGTCTCCAACCTTCAACTCCATTCTTCTCACCGCTAAAATAATCCTTTGTTACAATTCGTCGAGCCAATTGAGGAAATGACACAGCATTAGTATTTAGGCACAAATAACTAGTGATCAGTATAAGCAGCTCCTCATGAATTTAGACAAGGTTATCCACACGTAATCACGCATCGCTACTCGCGCTAACGGGCCCAGAGTACTGCTTGCGATGACGATGATTCCTTGAGTGATATTACTCGTGCTTCATCTCTTCTATATTCTGCTATATCTTTTTCTTTCTTTATTTCTTCTATTTCTTCCTTCTATTTTCCTTCTAACTCTTTCCGATTTAGCAGCCATACTCAATCTTGTTCTTTCCGCATTTTTTTTCTCCAATTCTGTATTTTCTTTCTTTTTTTCATTTATTGCCATTTTCTATATCCCTCCATTTCTTCCGTTTCTCATAACTCCTATTCCCCATTGTTTTGCGCGCTGTTACTGTCTTATTCTACTACAAGCACGGTTTTCGCCTGTCAGGTTGCATGCAGGACTGCTTCGGGCTTGGCCATAACGTGATAATATTGAAACTATCTCGCGCGCGCTACTTAACAGTACCTCACGCACACAACAGATTTAAATAGATCAATATGTTAACCGGTTTAAACACGCGAGAATTAGAGTTCCATGAGGATGCTAGTTTTTCGTTGACTGTTAGTGGAGGTGTGATTCGATTGGCTTATGGAGAAAATCGAGAAATGCACAAGGCAGTCTGTGCTGAGTGTAGAAAGGAATGCGAAGTTCCCTTCAAACCAGACGGAAGCAGACCAGTGTATTGTCGAGAATGCTACGCAAAAAGAAGACCAGCAAGATCAAGATATTAGGTTGAAACTAACAACTTGATTCTATAACCATCCACTTCCCCAAGTTTATTTTATTCCTTTTTATTACCTATGTCTAAAAAAATAGCGCGCGCTATAAATACATTCAAGATTTTTCTATTTCTTTTCTGAAAATAATGAATACAATGATCATTAGAATTATGAGGGCCCCCATGCCTAAGTAGTAATTGAGAATGGAACAAACAGCGCGCGATGTTTAGGTATATAATCTTTATCCATAACCGAATGTTTCACATGAAACATAACCAAACAATATTAGGAGTATATCACTCACACTTCGTTACTTCAGTTTATTGAGGCTTCAACCAAAGAGAGGCTTCTCAGAAAAACATGGTATTAGAAGGTAGGGATTATCTCACTTTCTGATTAGTTCTTATCTTCTTAGATATTGCCTTCGCGCGCTTTATCAAAAAAGGGAGCATGGCATTTTCTAGCTCTATTTTTCTCTTTTTTTCCGATTTCGTCTATGAAACTTTCGGTTTTTTCTATTGCTTTGTTTATAACTCATTTAAGTTACCTTTTTCTCAATCTGTTTCTTTGTTAGGAACAGCACGAGAATTTTCAATTTTGCCACTTAACGTTTATGAATCTATTCTCTCTATCTCTGTGTGTGTCTCTCTCTTCATCTCATAGAAGGGAAGAGTAGTAGATAAATAGAGATAGAGAGAGTAGTAGAGAAGTAAGTAGTTCTAGAAGTAGGTAAGGAGAGAGAGAAAGGTAAAACTTTCCCCTCCACATTCTGAGGCTCGTGTTGACCGAAAAAGTTAGAATAGGGGAAGAGTGCGCTTTAGGTGCTTATTCTTTCCACTCTGATTCTGGTTCATCATTGGTTTCTGTTTCGCTTTCTTCGCTTTCCTCATCTTCCATTTTTTTCACCTCTGTTCAGTTTGTGTAGCTGTGTTGAATGGTTTAGTGGTACGGATATGCGTCTAGTGCATTACCTTTTTCCTTTTCGGTGTCCGTAGAGGAAGTAGAGGAAAGAGAGGAAGTAGTAGTAGAAGAAGAAAAAGGGTAAAGTTTTATCCCAAACCCAAACCCAAACGCGGACGGCGACGGACGAACGAATAAACAACCAAATAAACGATTAAACGGTTCTATAAACAAACAATTATTCGATTTTTTCTTAGAAAAATAAATTCGTTTTCATGGGGATAAAAATCGAGAATTGAAGAAATCGTTTGCGTTTCCTAAAATTGTTCAATTAATGATTGAGGATTCGCAACTTCAAATATTTCCGTGTGATGCAACAATGCATACTTGAAAACAAACACTTTGACAAACTTCTTCTTGTAAGGAACGCAATAACCATTAAGCGTGCCTTCGCAAAATTTGGTGCAGACAAAAGGAAGAGGACACAAATTCGGATGTTTTCTTATTCCGCACTTACTCTTTAGGTCAATGCATTCTTGCGGTTTAATCTTTTTCTTCATTAGTAACACTTCAAAGCAAGTTTTCTGTATTTCAGAAATTCCTTTATTTCATGATTCTGTGAACCATAGCGAAAAACAATTCTGGGAGATTTCTTCTTTCCTTTAGGCGAAACCCTCAAAGTAGAACATTCTTTAATACATTGCATTCTGAGCCATTCTAACAAGCCTTTGTTTCGTGATTCAAGAGAAATCCACGCTACAATTTTCATGTTTTTAGACCATGAAACTCTCTTGTCAAACAAAACATGATAGTGGTTTTCGCTTGATTTGAGAATGATGAATCCGCCTAGTTTAAACTGTTTCATTTTTTCTGAAGCCCATTTTTTGACTAACCCAAAAGAAATTTCATCGAAATCTAGTTTTACCGTTTCTTTGCTGGAGAATCCGTGAATATAGTTCTTTTCAATCGTTTCTAATAAAGAATTCACCACATTCAATCTGTCTCGTATCTCACTTCACGCTTGATCCACTCGCCTTTCACGCCGTACTTTTCTGGGTCATCATTGAATTTTTCAGCAGAAACAGAAACATAGCCTTTAGGCATATATTCATGAGCGTTTACCATTGCCTTGTATAATTCTTTATTTTTGTTACTGTGAAATTCGTATCTTCCTTTTTTGCGTTCTGCGGACAGTCTTGGCTTTTTGAATCCGTACCAATAGTGCTGTTTGATTCCGTCTATTCTCGTTTTCAAACGCTTTTCTCTGCGTGGTTGTTCAGTTTCTTGGTATGTTCCGTAGACGGCAATTTTCTTTGTCATTTTTGGTCACTCTTTTTCGGAATTCCGACGAAAGATAATTGACCGTTCACTTCTTTGATGATGCCTTCAGCGATCAACGGAGAAAGATATGACTCTCTCACGTTTCTAGGATTCAAATTCAACTTCAAACTTAGCCTATAGAGCCATTCTAGATACGTTCCCTTGTCCATTTCTTTAATCAGCACTATTGCTCGTTTCATCAGTGTTTGTCTAGCTCTAGTACCCGCGTTTGGACAATCAGCGTTAAGGTCTAAGTATTCGAAAACATCCAGAATTGCTTCCTCTTTATCCATGTCCCGTTCATAGGCTTCTTCTATGGCACGCATTCTCTCTGGACTGAGAGGTTTAGATATTTCATTTTCTTGTTTTTTAACATGTTTTTTGCGAGTTTCTGTTTCATTCGCCATTTTGCTTACCGTCTAGCCCTCTGTCATGCGGAGTTTCAAATCATCCTTCAAAACGTCAAGACCTTTGAGTACGTCTTTTTTTGTTGCACCTTCTCTGACAAGTAGAACACAGTTAGCGTCAAGGTAGAATGGGATTTCACCTTTGCCTTCAAGACCTAGTTCTTTTCTCAAGATTTTTGGTATGTAGGCGTAGCCTCTTTCATCATGCAGAAGGATTTTGCCTACAGGTCTTTTCTCGGTCATCTTTTTGACCTCAATACAGTAAAAATACAGGTAAAACTTATATTAAAGTAACCCTACTTAACTGGTTAGATAGGTTAACCATTAGGGGAGAAAAATGGAAAGGTCAAGAAAACTAGATGGAAAATGCAAACAGATTTTGATAACACTAAGTCTTCACGGAAAGGATATGCGATTCAATGAACTGTATGAGGCTGTCAAAGACAACGTGAAGAAAGATGGACAGACAATATCTAAACCAACATTTAACGAACACATTCAAGACTTAACCAAAAGAAAACTTGTTTTTCGCAATGAAAAAAGCAAGCAGAACATTGCCTACAGCTTAAATTATGATAAGTTTCAGCGTCTTCAAGGTTTTGATTTGCTTAGAAAGTACATTGATGAGTATTTGAATGGAAGGAAAGGACTTGAGCTTGTTAATGACCTTATACAATTTGCAGGGTTAAGATACACATACTTATTGAGAACTAAAATTCAATCGTTGGTACTTGAGACAAAACCAGAATTGGCTTTGGAATCTTTGCTAGTTGATGACTTGATTTTTAAGCATTCAGAAGATTTTGTCATTGAAAAATGCAGAAAAGACAGAAAATTCTGTGAAGAAATGCTTGATGATTTGGATTCGATTTCTAAAGGCTTTGTTAGCAAACTGGAAATTCTTGCTGGACATGAAGATATTCAAGACAAAATTAAATCATTGATAATGGGAAAGTGATGTGGGTATGAATCATGCTAAAGTTTCAAAGTTAATGCTTGATGATTATGGTTCATATCTGGGCATGGAGAAAGGATGCTTTACGGTGAAGGATAAGAACGGAACTACCAAGCGTTATCCAATGTTTGAGAATGAGATTGGAGAAGTCATATTGAAAAGTGGTAATTGTGTTTCTACTGGTGCTCTTGCTTCTCTGGGTTTCTGGGGGATAGACTGTTTATTCTTAACTCAGAAGGGCAGACCTGTTGCGATGCTGAAGAGTTTAGATGATGATAGCCACGTTAACACTAGGATATGTCAGTATGAAGCTTTGAATGATGGAAAAGGCGTTCATATTGCCAAACAGCTTGTCTTGAGCAGAGTTGAGGGTCAGAATCAAGTTCTTGGCAAGTATGGTTTAAAGCGTAATGGTTTCTCGGTTGTGGAAAGCGTGAAAAGCCTCAAAGCCGATTCAAAGTTTAGAGCAGGCTTGATGTGCATTGAGGCGCGCGCTTCAGAGAAATACTTCGATCAAATCCTCAGTTTAATTCCTGAACCTTTGAGACCTGACCGCAGAAAGACTTTCAAGGCTTATGATGGAATTAACAATGTTTTCAATTTAGCTTATGAGATTCTGTCGTGGAAAGTGCAACATGCATTGATAAAAGCCAAGCTTGAACCTTATCTTGGGTTCTTGCACAGCACTACGAAAGGAAAGCCTAGTTTGATCTGTGATTTTCAAGAGCTATACCGTTATCTTGTCGAAGACTTTGTGATTCAATTCTGCCGTCGCCTTCAGAAGAAAGATTTCATAATGAAGAATGAAGATTTTTCAGCTAAGCGAAAGGGAAAAAGAGAGTATCTCAATGATTCTTTGACTCACATTTTGATTAAAAGCTTGAACGAATACTTCCAGACTAAAGTCGCAATTCAAAGGATAAGAATGGGAAAGAACCAAGAAATTGAAACGCTGATTTGCGAAGAGGCTCTATTGTTTGCGATGTATTTAAGGAATGAAAGAAAAGAATGGATTCCGAGAATAGCAATAACACAATAAGCATCTAAGTCTTCCCGTTCGTGGAATACGACCTAAATAGGCTCCAAATAAGTTAGAGGTCAAGCTTCACATATCCAGAGAAGAGTAAGCTTGGCTTACTTAATAAAGAGAGATAGAAAACTCTTATAGAAAAGTGGATTTTGTGGGACAGAGAAACAACATAATGCCCGTAATCTAGAAAGAGAGAATGGACATCATTCTTCTTTTTCAGCTTCAGTTTCAGGTTTCTTTATGAATCTCTCATTAATTTTATCGAAGTCTTCTTTTTCAGATTTCTTAATCTCAACCATCTGACATGCAGAAAATACAAACAGTCCGAGACCAATAAAAGTCCATAGTAAGCCTTGCACTTGCCATTCAAAACCCAAAACTGAAAATATTTTCCCTGCAAAAAAAACAGTTGACAGTATTGTTAAGCCAAAAACTATGAGTGATACTCCTATGGCCAATAAGACTGTCACAAATGTTACCCTACGTTCATGCACAACGGATACTTTCAGCATTGCTAATTGAAATCTTCTATCTTGCCTTTTACTAGCGTCTTCTGTCCTGTCTCCTTCTGGATTTTCAGTTGTATCGTTTCCGTCTGGTTCTCGTTTACGTTCTGCAAAACAACAGCAGAGCATCGCTAGAAATACACTCAATAGAAGTAACGCCACAGTTTCTAGGAAATACAATTAAACTCTTCCTCTCACTCGCTCCTGACAATTCTGATTACTTCTTTTGTTTCTGCTATAAGCCTTTTCAAAAATGGTATTTTCTAGAGTATGGAACGCGCTTCTGCCTGTATTGAGCCGTTAGAAGGTTATGCTGCAGAAGCATTATGCTAGGAATCTACTTTTGTTTTTCTTTTTGTTCTTTTTGTTCTTCTTGTGCCTTCTTTTCCTTCTTAGCGATCATGAGAGATTCTTGTATTGTTTTTACTTGTGAGTCGTCTGGTTCCCACTCTTTCTCTTCCTCTTTCTGCTCAGCACTTGTTTCTGTTTCTTCTTCATCAGTCATTTCTTTGATTCTCCAGTAAATCCCTTCTTTTTGCGGTCTATATTAGCTTGAATATCATCTATCTGTCCCTTATCTGGTTGCCACTCTTCAGATGACTCGTTTGGTTTTTGCTTCTTTTTGGTATCAGGCATTCTCTTCCCCAATAGAGCTAAGCACAGACGTTATTTAAATTCATGGGTTAAACAAGTAGTAACAGAACCCTCAAAGCAAGTATCATGAGAGAAGAGAAAATGATCATGACCACTATACCCGAGATAAACAACCAGAAGACTACATTGCATAAGTGCGACTTCTGAGCATTTATGTCCTTATTAATATTAGCTGCCTTGGCATACGAACCTGCTGCTTTTCTTATAACTTGTATATCACTTGGTAACTTTATGTA
>DATHCB010000015.1:0-12942 GCA_035319765.1 Bathyarchaeia archaeon | reverse complement strand
ATTGTTGGAAAGTAGATAGATTCTGCCATTGGCAGAAAGTAGTTATAGATTCTCCGTGACGGAGAAAGTAGTAAATTCTGATGGCATCAGAAAATAGACTTTAGCATTTCTCAATCTGCTATCGACTACCAACTTGTATCGACTACTTCAATCGCACTACATTCTTAGTCTATGATGATCCCCTCGTTTCTGCAGAGACATAAGGGGATTAAGGGGTTGTGCATCTATGGTAATTATTGGTTTATTCAATGCTTGAAAGCTAGTCTATCCATCTGACAATTTCTTCCTCTTAGTTACTACCATTTTTGTCTAGTCTTTCAAAAGCTTCCAAAATCAATCTACGTTCTTCTGGATTTTCACTTAATCTATAGGTTGAAACTACCACTCCTCTAAACCTAGCTTCGTTATGTTTTCTTAGTATCCTCAACAAAATAGATGCTTGTTGCTGACATTCTCCGACACCAAATTTCTCTAGATTGTTTTGCGTAGTATTGATTGAACCATTCGCTAAATTTAGTATCATCAATGGTTCTCCCTCGTACTGCCAAAGTAAAAGATTGTTTGAATTGCTTGATGTGGTTACTGGTTTATCATGCGTTAACAATTCTTTGATCTCGTTTAATCTCTTCAGCGTGAGGTCTTTGTTGATACTTAAACCCCTGTACCACAATATTCTAGGATACACACTACTTGGATCGTACTGCACTGGAAAGATCTTGACAAGCTTGGCACCACTCATACTCGCACTTTGCTTTCCTTTTTATTGTTAATGCGATAGATCGATTTCTATAGTATAGATATACATACATATAGTATAACCATTATGAATTAGTGATTAAAAACGCGCGCTTCTGGGATAATTCTTCTTTGGAGCTTATGATCTTAGGCCTAGCAGATCCTTTTAAATGTTAATTTTAAAGGCCCATGTAATAGGCTTTAGTTTGTCTGGTGGTAACGACAGTGTCTGTTAAGAGCAGTAATCACTACGTACAGCATGATGATATTCTGCGGTTTACCGTTACTATGGACAGTTTAGAGAGGAGTAACTTAATGGTCTTTTTCTGTTATTAAATTATTAATCTATGGTCCTCTGTACTAATATTCTAACCTGTTGAGGATTATCCATCATAAAGACCTTCGCTATGAGATCTGAGCTTTTATGATGCTTCACCTATTATAGAAAGTGTTATATGCACAAGATTGTTATATGTGACAATTAACAAACTTTAGGAGTGAACGAACCATGCCTTGGACTCAGGGTGATGAAGTATCAACTGAATGGAAGACAATCCGTATTGAAGCACCAGACTATTTCAAATTGGTTGAATTGTCAGGGTTTCTTAGCATCCTGTTTGGAAAACAGGTTTCTTTAAGTGATGTAGCACATATGACTATTGATTCATTTTATGATACGAGCCATGCAGCCTTGATTAAAGCTGTCTCTAACCCTGAAATCGTAGAAAAAACGAGAGAGAAATTTAAGGCAGAAAAGGAACGAATGGAAAAACTTCTTGAGCCACTTATGAAGGCCGAGAAAAGTGGAGAATAGCGATAAAAAATGTCTGAGCAAAACCCATTTGACTTTGAGGACCTTGAAAACAGAGTTAAGCAATATGAAAAATGGGAGAGGCGTTTTGAATTTCTTAGAGCATATTTTGCTCTCTCTGTTCTTATTGGTTTTATACCACCCCTTGTTGCTACAGACGTGCTTGCGACCAAAAACTCTCTCTCTTTTTATGTTTTCCTAGTTGTCTTTCCTACAATTTGGTTACTTGTAGGCAGACAAAGCGCAAAAAGAATGTTCAAATATTCAATAGATGACGAGCAGTGGACAAGGTACTATTCTAATTCGATTGTAAAGAACTTGCAAAAATACTCGAAAGAGAAAAACCCAGAAATGAAAAACGAGTACAGAAGAAATGCTCAAAACAAAGCAAGAGACTTTCTTTATAGAATTAACAAGACATGGACAATAGGTACGTTTAAACTATCCCTTGAGTTTTTTGGAGATTCAATTTCTAGGTTTAAGGATAATGTTGAATACCGACTTATTCCGAACATCAAACAAGGTGATGACAAGCTTCTAGAACTTATTTCAGTTATAATGTCGTATCTTACTATATTCTCTAATAAATTCGACTTAAGGGCTATCAACGTGGTCAGTAAATTGTTAGAAAAAGACTTGCAACCTTACAGGCCAACTAAAAAAGGATTTCGTAGACAAGTGTCTAGCTTCCTTGGTTCTCACAGAATCGTACAGCATAGCGTATTCGTTCTAGCTGTTGTTATTGCGTGTGTCATCTTCTCTTATGTTGTAATAACTTATCTTCACATCTCAACAGACTATGCTTTCGGAGCAGCAGTAGCTATTTTCATAGGGTTGCTCACAATATACTTTGCAAAACAATGAAAATCTAGAGAATGAAGCCTCGTTTTGGCAAAGTCTGTTTTCTTATAGTCTTTTTGAATCATAGGAAAACTTAAGCAGAACTAAGAGGAGTAATCGTTAGTAGGTGAGGGGAAAATGACTGTTCAAGAGGAAAAAAAGCCTTCAAACATCAAGAAGATAATTGTAGGAATAGTTATCGGTATAATAATAATAGGCACTATAGTTGCTGGGATAGCACTGCAAATATCTCAGAGCACCCATGCGAGCAATGCTCCAACGTTCAGTCTTCTATCCGTAAATTCGACATTGATAGGAACGAAGCCCGAATTTTCGGCTTATGTCACAACTAAGAAGGGAGACTTGTCCAAATACATATTTTCATTCGACAATGGCACTAGCAAATATGTCAATTGCACAGCAGTTTCATTTCCAACAGGAAAAACAGCAGCATGGGTTAATGTGACTTCTTGTAGGTTAAATGCTACGTCTACCGTAACTTGCCACTGGAAGATCTATGCAAACAATACAGTGGGTATTGTGAGCAGTTCTGGAATTCAGAGTTTTACTATTTCACCCTATGTTGAAGTTGATTACAAAACTATTGGTTGGTTTTATGGAGGCATTAACTACAATTATACCTATCTTGTCTTAACCCTTACAATAACTAACCATTGCTATACAAGCGGTGTTAAGGTCAATGGTATGTGGGGATTCTATGTGAAAATCGGAAATAACGTGTACAACACAACTCTCACTAGTGGTGGAACAATGTACAATGCGACCAACACTTTTACTGGATATTATTATACAGACAGTTCTCCTGCGATGACATTACTAAATACGGGAGCTATTAATGCAACAGTCGTTTTCCAATTTGGAAATCCTAATGTTGTGCCAAGTCCCCCTCAAATATGGAATCAACCGTTTACGCTGACTTACAGCGATACTAACAACATGTTTTTTGGGTGGGCAATATCTCCCTCTAGTACAACTGTAAAAATCTTTCAAAGGTAGCAAAGTTAGAAATGTGATCCTTCCTCTTTTGAGGTCTCTTTTTTGTTAAAGCCTGCTTTCTCTTTCTGAAAAGGCTTATAGCAGAACCAAAAGGGATGATCGAAATAGTGAAAGAAAATGAGTGATGAACAACCAAACACAGCTATTAATGAATCTATGATGGAATTCTACTTTAGGAAGAAGAAGTTTCCTGAATGTATGATAGTAGGTTGGCAACAAGTCGAGTACTTCGTAAACCAAATGACTCTTCAAGAGTTTGACTTGCAGAGTTATCTTCCAAAAGAGGAACCACGAACTGACCTTATTCTAGATAATGTAGGGTTCCCAGCCAAGTTAAAATTTCTGAAGGATATGCGTAGACTTAGCCAATCAGATTACAAGACAATACATGATTTTCAAGAGGAACGAAACAGGCTATTCCATGCACGCACTAAATTCTTCTATCATCCCTCAGCAATACCTGACGAGGAAAAAACACGTCTAATGGAACTTGCGTGTAGTGCTTCTCAAATTGCAGTAAATAGAAGTGTCCAAGATAGGATTGACGAAGGAACAGGTGACATAGGAAATAAGAATACCAAAACCCAATCTAAAGGTAGTTAAGAATCTAAAGAAAAAACAACCATCTTACAGAGCATAAGTTTTCTTTGATGTCTATTTCCTCTTTCTGAACAGCTTATAATTATCCAAGTCACAGACGAATTCAAAGCCACTCTCGATTAAGACCTTGGCCTCTTCTACAGTCTTAGCAGCTTTACAGATAAAATCATCATCACTTGGAGTCCCTATCAATTGCGTATAGATCAAAGTAGTTTCAATCTTCTTATGTCCTAACTGTTTCATAACGAGCAGAATGTCTTTGGTGCGTGCGTACAATTGGCAAGCGTAATAGTGTCTTAAATCATAGAGTCTTACAGCATGGTATTTAGGATCTTTAAGCTTGTTAGTCAGTAACTCTCTTACTCTTACCCAAGCTTTGAGCATTGCTTTACTGTTAGGAAATAGTGAAGGATCTGAAGCATAGAAACCAGTGTAGCTCTTCAGCATTGCTAAAGTCTCTTCTTTGAGTTTGAATATTCTGCTAGTATGTCCTTTCAATCCTTGTACTGCTAAAGTTCCAGAATCAAAGTCAATGTCCTTCAATCTCACATTATGAAGTTCTTTAGGCATTGCACCAGTCTCTGATAGCAACTTGAAAATTACAGCATATTTGAAAGAGGCTCTAGCAATAAACTCCTTAACTATCTCTGTTGAAGGCACTCTAGGTAATCGCTTTTCAGTTCTGTATTTTGGTTTGATAAAGTCTATGTGATAGAGCCTTGCATAGTGAATGTAGGCTTTAACGAAAGTTTCTCTGTAACAGTTAGAGCCTTTTAGATTAGCTATGTACTTTAGCACTTGATCTGAATTATCTAAGTCTACAGCTTGAGCTAATCTGTTTAGTCTGTATTCATAATTCCTTAACGTATTCTCTGCTAATCCTCTATTCTTCAACTTGATTAAAACATTCAATACAGAGGGCTCTATCCAAGCTCGGAAACCCCCGCTGCAACTGGTCAACACCCATTTAGATGGAAAGATATTAACTCTTCTTGTTAAGCTGAAGAGCAAAGGACTATCAGAGAACACTTTGAAGAATTATGGGTATAGACTAAACAGATTGGCTCAGGCTCTAGACTTGGACAATCCAGATCAAGTATTCGAGTTCATTATCAACGTCCAAGGTTCTAATTGCTACAGCGCGCGCTAATTGGGTTCGCCATAGGGCATCCTAGAGAGTGCAATGTAAGGACAGTTGTGCTTTCAATTGTCATTTACTATTGGTGTGCAGATAGTGAAGATTTCCATCTGCATTCACTCTCCTAGAGCGTCACGGACAAGACTAAAATCTCATCACGGTTAAGAAGAGTCTACTAAGTATCTGTTTGTGGTGTTTATATTGCCAAATGAAAGAATCTGGGAAGGCTAACTGGGGTGATATAGCCTTTCTAACAGTTTTTCCTTTGTGAACATGTCTTCGTGCAGTTTCTTGGCTACCCCTAATTTGGAATGGTGATTTGTGGCTTTCATTTTTATTAATGCCATGAGCAAAAGTCTTTTCTCTTCCTCTTTTTCATCTATTTTGAATTTTTGGATTGCTTTTTTGAAATTAGTGTTGATAACAATATCCCTTAAATCTTGAACTAATACCCCTGCGAATGCGAATTGAATCGCTATTACTGCTATGAAGAGTGTGAGTCTGTCAGTTAATGGAGCAATACTATTGGGCAAAGCCAAGATTACGATTGCAACAACCCATAGAAGAACAGTGATGGTGACTGTTGAGTTGTAGACATCGAGTTGGTAACGCAGGTTGAAAAGAGCTTTCTCATTGTCAATCTTTTGAATAAGGTCTTCAATTAATCCATCATAATCTGTTTCTTTGGATAATTCGGCTTTCTCCATAGTGAATATTTCTTTGCTTAGCGGACTTAAGATTTATCATGCATGAACACTACCCTCTCTCTCTGTCTCTGCACTCACACCTTTTGTTAAAGTCTAACAATTTGAGATAAACGAAATTCACTTATCATAGATTAGACTTTATTCAATGTCTGTGCAGAAATGTGAAGAGTGTGGAAAGGAGATCCAATTTCCTTTTACTTGTAATTACTGTCATGGGGCATTCTGTCCAGAGCATAGGATTCCAGAAAATCATCATTGTGTAAGTTTGCCCAAGAATCCAATATTTTGGTATGAGAAGAAAAGGATTGCTGAGGAACAAGAGCTACGTGATGCAAGGCATGAGCATGAGGTTTGTCCAAAATGTCATTCTCCAGATGTGGGTGTCTGGAGCTTTGACAAAGAGAAAGCAAGTTATCAATGCAACATATGTGGTCACAAATGGATTGAACAATTGAATAAGACAAGATCAGATAGTCCGAAGGAAGAACCAAAAGAAGAGCCTAAGAAACCAAAGAAGAAGCATTGGTTCTTTTGAGCGCGCGCTACATCTTGGATGAAAGCGCCCAGACTACGATCAAGAGCAAGGCGATGCCAACAATGACTAGCAGAAGAAACAGTTCTTGGGGCATGCCCAGGATTGTATAATTGGGATTGTAGTTTATAGTGGCGCTGACGCTTGAATTAGCATTAGGGTTGAACATGTGAAGCGTGAAATTACCCGACGTCTGGGCATTCATCGAGAAGCCTGTTTGTCCTACGTTGCCGTAATTTGTGACGTTCGTGCCTTGGGGATCTGAAATCCAAAAATCAATAACGCCTTGCCCATTGACTACCACTGTGCCAGTGACGGAATCGCCATTGTTTAGGTTCAATGTGATTGTCTGCTGTTGAAATGGTTGTATCTGAAAAGTTCCCGTATCTGCATTAACTGGACATGAAGTTGACAACAAACATAACGTCAAGAGAAAAAAGAGAAGGATATTACCTTTCCTAAATTGCATAGCAGTTTCCTATGTGACGTAGACATCGATTATTCTTTCCATCCGTTTCGGTGGTAGCCAGCCGCCATCCTTGAGCTCTTTGATTACACCCATCATTTTTTGATCGATGTGAGCGGTCTTGGCGAGATCAGTTAGCGTTATTAGCCCCACAAGTTCCCCGTCTTTGAGTATTGGAAGTTTTTTGACTTTTTTCCGAAACATGAGTCTCGCCGCATCTTCTAGCTCCATGCTTGGATCGCCATAAATGACAGGTCGAGACATGATCTCCGCCACTTTGACCGCCATCGGCTGCTTTCCTTGTTCGAGAACACGCTTGAGAAGGTCGCGTTCGGTCAGTATTCCGATAGGTTTCCCATCTTCGCATACAATGAGGCAGCCGATTTCGTGCTGGTTCATTGTTCTTACCGCTTTTTCTACAGTAGTGCCTGGATGCATCGTGATGACGTTTTTTGTCATAAGTTCTTCAACATTCATGCTAGCCACTTCTGCTGTCACTTTGGTACCTGATGTTTTCTCTATAAGTTGGTGTGCGGATGCCTAGGCTACGCACAAATTGAATGCGATGATCATTCCTTCGTGAGTTTCTGAACGGTGTCTCGTTTCCCAACATAAACTACGGTTGCCATATTCAAGAACAACCCGGTTTCTACTACGCCGGGGATGGCCTTGATCTGCGTGTTCAGTTTCTCCGGAACCCTTACTGCATTGAAGTCGACATCTAGGATAAAGTTGCCGTTGTCGGTCACGACTGGGCCGACTTTGCCGTTTCCTTCTCTTAGCGTGGGCTTTCCGTTCAAGGCTCGAAGCCTCGCAGTGACTGGGGCGAGCGCAAAGGGCAGCACCTCAACTGGGATCGGTTGGTTCAAACCGAGTTTTTCCGTTAGTTTTGTTTCGTCAACGATTATGACCAGCCTCTTTGATGCACTTGCCACGATTTTTTCTCTCGTGAGGGCGCCGCCCATGCCTTTTATCATATTCAGTGTCTTTCGTTCAACCTGATCCGCACCGTCAATAGTCACGTCCAGTTTCGGGTGTTCATCTAACGAGGTTGCCTGAACTTTATTTTGCGCCGCGAGCAAGAATGCCTGATGGGAACTCGGTACAACTAGAACTTGGATGCCCTTCTTTTTGATGTTTTTTCCAAGTTCCTGTATCGCGTATGCAACTGTAGTTCCGCTTCCCAAGCCTATGACGTACCCGTCCCTGACTTCTTTCACGGCTTCCTCTGCGGCAGCTCTCTTGGCTTGTTCTCCCCAGCTCGGGCTCTTAGGCTTCACTTTCCATCTGTCCTAGGCGTTCTAAGACTTTTTCTACTTCAGCTCTTATTTGGTCGACGCGTTTTTCTGCCTCTGTCTTCTCAGGGGTAGCCGATACTTTTGGTCTTGGCTTTCTGTCTATTCTTCTGACCTGCTTTTGCTCAGAGTCAGTTTCTGATGTTTCAGTGATTTCTTCCTCCTCTTCCGGGGCTTCTATCGTAACGGGGATTTCGGGCTCTTCTTTCTCGGTTTTTATCTCGACTTTGGATCGCATATCTTCGATTTTATTGTTCAATTCATCGAAGCGATCATCGAATAGCTTGATCAAGTCCTCCTGCATCGATTCCAACTCTTGCAATGCAACGACCGATTGGCTCTTAGTAATGGCGTCTTTGACCTTGAGCATTCTCGACTTGTAACTCTCGGCAAGCATGTCTCTCTCTTGCTCGGTTATTTTTCCTTCCACCTGCGCCTCGTACAGTCGTCTAATAGCGTCACTCAGAATCTCACGCTCTAACTCAAGGGTTCTGAGTCTTTCTCGAGCTTCTTTTGCCTCACCAGAAGAGACAGTGTGCTCAGTCGTAAAGGGCCATCTTGTCGAGGGTTTCGATTCCGAGGGAGTCCTAGTCGGAACTGGCGTTTCGCCTTTCTTTGGTCCAAGCATCAGGTACATGGCAAGAGCAGTTACAACGACAGCCCCTACCGCGACCGCCACGTAGGGGAGCGCATCCACAAAACTCACGCTTGGTTCTCCCTCATAACAGAGAACACGTATTCCCACGTTATATATAAAATTGAGCGAAGACCCAAGAGGATGGAGCCTCGGGCGGGATTTGGACCCGCGACCACCGCCTTACCAAGGCGATGCCCCACCGAGCTAGGCTACCGAGGCACTCGGTATGATACTGCCCTAGCTACGTTTTAAAGGGTTTCGTGAATTCTAGACGAGCTAAAAAGGAGAAAATTAGGCTTGCCACGCTGACCGTGCAAAAGGTAGGCTACAAAAGCTTTGTGATCTCTGATATGGAGTCGCAATGGAAATCCGGCGCGAAGTCGGGATCTTTCGCCTCATAGGTTGTAAGTGAGCCTTGACGCACTAGTAGCGTCTTGAGCCCGACTTCCTTGGCCCCTTCTAGGTCGCTGATTTCGTCGGACACAAAAACGCAATCATTTGACGCCAAGTTTATGCTTTGAAGAGCCCAAACATAGATACGCCTGTCAGGCTTCCGAACGCCTACTTCATATGACAAAACGATCCCTTTAAAAAAACTGCTGATGCCCAAAGATCTGATAACATCGCGCAGACCGATTGAACAGTTGGAGACTAAGGCAAGCGTATACCTTCGCTGCAGAATAGGCAAGACCTGCATTGCTCCTTCATACAAGCTAAATATGGTAGAATAATTCTGACTTCTAAAATCATCAAGTTCCCTTATCAACTCGGGTTCTACAGATATGTTCAAATGTATTAGCACCAGCTCCCAAAACTGCTTAAAATCCTTAACTTCCCCTCGGCTGCTCTTGCCGTATACAGGTTCCAACGCGAGAGCCAGATTATTCAAATCCACTTGCTTTCCATGCCTTACCAATATCGAAAGGAGCCCTTCCCTATACTTTCTGTCACTATTCTCTTCAATGCATGCTAACGTGTCGCCAAAATCAGTCAGCACACCTTTTAGGCTCACCTTGATTGCACCTGTGTAAGCACTACGTCGTGGATTTAGTTAACCTTTGAGAGTGATCTCGCGAGACCGAACTGCCCAGACAAAGAAATGGCAAAGAACGAGAATCTACTGTATCATTAGAAGGCCCTGGCGCCTTGATCATTCATACGGTAATGTCACTATTAATGTTACGAATTTTGGTTCAGTATTCGTTACGCTATGTTTCTTATTGATTTCTTGGAGTTTTCTGCCTGCGTCACTGATAGCCCTTATTACTTCGGTTTTTGTCTCATTTCTTGCTGGAAAGACGTTTATTTGGGTAGCAACAGGGTAGTTTTCAATGTTTTCCGGCTGTTCCTCGATAAGGTGCACGCTATTGTTAATAAGCGCCATTAATGCTCCGGCTAAGCTGACTGCCATCAATCCTTTGTCCTTTGGGTTCAATTTAGAAGTCAGACTTGCTCCTAGTTCCTGATCCGAAATGGCGGTTTTGTAATATTTTTCGATTATGTTCCCTTTCACCTGGGTTCGAGCTAGGGTTACGAGCTTCGAGTCAAGCAAGATTCTAAGATGACGATGAATATTGGGTTGCGAAAGTCGAGTCTTATCTGATAATTGCTTCCCGGTCATTTCATTCATCATTAGCAGCATCAAGATCTGAAGGCGTACTGGATCGGCCAGAATTTTCATAAGGCTTCGTTCCTTCAACACTGAGACCTCTCTGGATATCCATTCCTTACTAGGAGTGAATACGAAATACCGATTGACTTATATGGTTGCGGTTAGATATAATCTAATCGTATAGATTTGATATAATAAGCACTCAGAAGGGAACCAAACTGCAAAAGGAGTTAGATCTTAAAACGTGGGAAACAAGGGTGGACAAAGAGGGACTGACGTGGGAAATGAAAGGGCAATTGGAGAAAGCTTTGGATTCATATGACCGTCTACTGGCAGAAGTCGAAGCTGTATCTCCAACAAGCCAACGCGAAAACAACGAGAAGAAAGCAATTATTGCCTACTTACTCATGCGAAAAGCCGGGATTCTGTTAGAAACTGGAAAATTAGAATCAGGCAATTCATTGATGAATAAAGCTTTGGTATACGCTCAAGAGTCAGGCAACTTGCTAATTCTCAATCGAGCTAAACTAGGACTCGGTGTGCTCTACGCTTCTACAAGAAAATTTAACGAAGGAGAGAAACTATTGAAGGAAGCTCTATCAGGTTTCAATCAAAGTACAGATTATGACAACAGACAAGGCGCTGGTTGGGCACTTCTTAATCTTGGTGGACTATATCTGAAACAGGAAAAACTGGACTTGGCTGAAGAGAAACTTATCGAAGCCATAAAGTCGCTGGAGACTATCGAAAATTGGGTAGGCGTTGCCACTGCTTATGAATTCAAAGTCAAGCACGATCAAATCAGAGGCGATCTTGCTTTGGCAAAACAGGATCTACTAAATGCCATCGCGTTCTACGAGAAGCAAGGAATGAAAGAGAAGGCTGATTCACTGAAAAATAGCGTGAAAAACATGAATGCCACAAACCATAGAGGCTAGGATACGAGCTAAATGATTTTCATAAGGGTTCCGCAGTTTAGGCTCTCTAAATTGCTTATATGTGTCCACATCTGAGTTTTGTTAGACTCGGAGGTTTAAGTAGAGTGAGTAAAGAACTAGGTACTAATCGTTTTCCTATCCAATCACTTTTCTCAGCAAGGCTATTGCTTGCTCCACGGTTGGCGGAAGGCAGAGTTTACTTCTTGAGCGATATGAGCGGCGTGATAAGCCTGTACGCAATGGATCAACACGGCAGCATACCCGAGCCTATGCTGCCCTCCGGCCTCGCTCTGCAGAACCCACATCTAATCATAGGCTACAATTATTTTGTATTGCCAAGGCTTCACAAAATTCTGGTGATGATAGACGAGAACGGGAATGAGAACTACCAGCCATGCTTCATTCCATTAGATGGTGGCATTCCCGAGCCAGTCTTTGGCGCTAAGTACGCAAACGAACAACTAGCTTGTCTTCACTGCGACACAAAAGAAAACATCGCCTACTTCTTCAGAGACGACAGAAAAACGCCAAATTTGGAATGCCTAAGAGTGAACTTAACCACGCTTGAGACCACATCGCTCGGTAAAAGCATGTACGGCAACGCCTTCAACACAGCTAACCCAGATCACTCAACAGTTATCCTGTCAGATGGCTACACGGCTGGCGACAACGTTCTCTTCATCTGGCGAGAAGAAAAACCCGAAAGGCAACTATTGTATGGGATTCCTATTGAAAAAAGAACGAAAGACCAGCAGATCAAACTGCCCAGCATCGGAACCTGCAACTTCACACCGGACGGCAAAGGCCTACTCTTTAGATCTTGCCTCTTCAGAGATGAAGGAACGCCGAGCTATCTGTCGCTCGAGGACCCAAGCAACATTACACAGGTGTCAATCTCTGGAACTCTGCACAAAGGCACTGGAGAACTTGTCGACATCAGACTCGTGGACTCGAACCTGTTTCTTGTGGAGTACAACATCGACGGCTGCTCATGGGTGTACGAATGCCGACTCTATGGAAACGACGGCGCAAGACGGTTGCAAGTGGAGCGCACGCTTTGTGGTCTTCCACCTCTCGACCAAGGTGTGCAGTTGGGAGTGGAGTTCGAGGTGCAGGAAAATAGCACCAAGCCCCGCGTTGGATACGTGTTGACTTTCACGAGGGCCAGCAGCCCAGCCCAGTTGTACCTATACCAGGCGGAAGCACTTTCTGAAGCTCCAAAGACACTCTCCAGAGAACGTGTTCTGGGCATTGATCAAAAGTTTCTCTCTTTTGGCGAAGACGCAAGCTACACAAGCTTTGATGGTTTACGAATTTCGGCCCGCCTCTATATGCCCTCTGATTATTTGGGCTTCAAGGGATCGCGACCTTTGGTCCTTTACGTGCACGGCGGTCCGCAAGGCCAAGAACGCCCAGACTTCACGTGGTTCTCGATGCCCTTGATTCAATTCTTAACTCTCAACGGGTTCGCCATATTCGTCCCTAACGTCAGGGGCAGCACAGGGTACGGCTTGAGTTACATGAAGATGGTGGACCACGACTGGGGCGGCAAAGACGTACTCGATCAAGTTGAAGGTCTGAAGATGCTGGAGAAGGATTCAAGAATCGATTCTG
>DATHCB010000014.1:0-20225 GCA_035319765.1 Bathyarchaeia archaeon | reverse complement strand
GTTGTAGATGTTCGCATAATAGGCCGTGCCGTAGGTCTCCTTGATCTTCTGGGTCAGTTGATTTATGGAGAATGGTCTGCCTAAATCTGCTGAGAGGACATTTAGAATTCGCATTGTTGTTGTGTCCAGTTGCATCGAAGCACCTCTTCATTATAGTCTTCGCAAGATAACATTATAGTATATTGACTATAAAAAAACTTGCCTCACAAATTCAATACAGTACCATCAGAGTTACCGATACATCGGCCCACGCGATTCAGCCCTACAAAAATTTAATCTAGTTACCCATAAAAGGGAACATTACATTAAACCTTCACTGCCAAGGGAAAGCACACGTTGCGTTTTGGTAAGTCGGACTAATTGTCGACTAACCGATATGTCGGTAACGCTGAAAGTTCAAATAGCTTACCGATATATTCGCAGGGTTATCTTGTCAACAATTTTTTGATTAACTAGAGTATTAGCATAGCGCGCGCTAGTGCCTCCGTGCGCCTGTCCAAATGCGCCTATGCAAAAAAGATAAGCTGTATGCCTCAGCTGGTTCTGTATCTCAAGAGGGCTGCAAAGCCTCCTAAAGCTGTGAGCTTTGTTTTTTCTTCTGAAGTTGTGGATATTACCTCGACTCTTACGTCTGTCTGTGAAGCCGCATCTTCTAAGACATCTACTATGTCTTTCTCTTCGACCTCATATTCAATTGAATTGCACTTCTCGCAAGGGCGTGAAATCATTTCTTGCATAGATTGAACGTTCCTCCTATCCGTTATCTTTGCCTTTGATAGTCCGCATTTTTTGCATGTTGCTACAGCTTCAATCAAATCCGTGGTATCTGTCACAAGTGCAGCGTCCGCTTCTCCATTTTTAAGTGCATCCAAAACTGGATTTAGGCCGGTAACAGCCAAGCCATCTTGCTTTGTCAATTCCGCTAGAAGTCTTTGCACGATCCTCCGCTCCTCGGGTCCACACATATTCTCCAGCGCCTCAGATGACTTGTCGACTATCTCTCTCACCCCTTTCTTGCCAGCCGATTGCGTATCAACCACGCTGAGAAGCACATTCTTCAGCATATAGTTTAAGTGACCATTCTTCAGGAAATCGTCCTTCGTCGGACCTGGCCCTCCAACTATCAAAGCCGTCACTCTGTGGTCTTGGAGAAATGCCTTTGCCGCATGCTCTGCAACTCTTTGGAAAAAGTATGTTAGCTCCATGTTGCGTTCTCTTTCGTATCGTCTCTGGCTCTGTCCGCCTTTGCCGGACTTGCCTGGAATTCCCGAGGTGAGATTCTCGATTAATTCAAGGCTTTCACCATTGAGTATCCCAAATCCAGCTTCCTTGGAATCTATAGCGATAAGCCCCACAATTTTCTGTTTTCTAAGCATTTCTCTTAGAGGCTCTAGATGGAAGTGGTCGTCAACCTCGTAAAGAGCGCTAGTAATGGGTTCTGGCGGGATGATCTCTTCAGCGTTCAAAACTTCGTTTCCTGAATCGTCAGCGAAGGTTCCTGCGAATACCGCCAACCCGTTCTCTGGGATTTCCTTCTTAAGCTTCAGAAGCTGAATTACGTTCTTGCGGACTTCTTGGAGGCGATCCTTAACGCGTCCCTGCTTTATTTCTGCAGGATCAGGCTCTTTCTTCAGCGTTTCGACGACCTCATATGGTAATGTCGCGTGAGGAATGTAGAGCGAGATGAACTCCATCCCCTTTGCTTCTTTGGTGGCTAGCCAGGCTATGCGCTTCTTCAGTTTGTGCTCTTTAACAGAATCAGTCGTTGCTATATGACAGGCGTAAGAACGCACTACTCTTTCGGTAACCACCTTCCGCATCTCAGAATTGGATTCTGCAATAGAGCATAATTTATTGGTTTCTTCAAAACCTTGCGTTTCTTAGCATGTGTTAACGAATGCTGCGCGCGCTTTCTTTCATCAAGTTTTCACAGAATTTCTAGAGGTCTAAACGAGTTGTCAATGCGAAACCCCAGCTTCAGCGTAAACGTGCGTGGTGGGATTTGAACTCCGCATCCAAGCTGCGAAAACTCCCGCAAATTCCCCTTTTTTCTATTTTTCGCGCGCTGACATGGCGGTGGGACCCCTACCGACTTTACCAGTAAGAAACCTCAAGCAGCAGGTCTGCCCGACCTCAAAACCCTTTTGGGTATGGGGGTTGAGGCATCGCGCGCAAAAATAACTTATTAGCGAATGGTTCGAAGGAATTGTTTAATGAAAAACAAGAATTACGCCGAGATACACGCTTGAAGTCTCCATTTAATCGCGCGCTAATAGTAATCCAACTCTACGATGGCAAGAGAAAAAGGGCTTGTGGCGAATAATATCACTGCCCTGCCCTGAGTTTTTGCTCTTTCTTTTGCACTTCGCCATAAATATACTCGAACCAGCGGAATATCTCCGGATCGTCAGTCTGTTTTCTAGCGACGTCGACGAATTCCTTGAGTTTCCCCCATGCGATCTTGACTAGGTCGCTGAAGAGATCATAAGCCAAATCGATATTCACCACCTTTCTATAGACCAGAATGCCAACACTCTCAAAGAGCATTCCAACTTGGATAGCAGCGGAACGAGAACGGTTATAATCATTAAAATCGTCACTTTTGCCAGTCATGACTTTGGCCCAGGCTTCTTGAAATTCCTTGCTTCCATACAGATAGTAAGACCTTAGAATGATCTCGGTTTGTCTAGTTCTCGATAGATGTCTTATCTCCACGATGGCGAACAAAACACCTGTTATCACACCGATAGCTGCTACCAATGCCGAAATAGAAGCTATATCCAAACTGTCATCGCCCAAAACGGAGTAAGGTGAAGTTTGTTATATAATATACCGTCATGTGCTGAGCACTCGATTTCGATACTATCTCTCAGCGTATACTCGATTCAGATAATAGTTAGTATGGTAATTAGTATATCCTACCTTTGCCCCGATACCCAATAGCTATATGTTGAATCCAGTATACGCTGGTTACCTTTCTTTCTCCCTCCGACAGTCCGTCATTGGTCGTCGTTTATCGCAGCTGATCGCGGGGCGCTCACCCAAAACGCAATCCCAGTTGTCGTTTTTTCATTCAAAAAAGGGTAAACCTTACTCCCAACTAACCAAATGGGAGGACGGATGCACGGGAACAGCTGCGACCAAAGACCACGATTGCTACCACGATGACGGATGAACACGACGGACGGAACTCTAGACGGATGGATACCACTAGAATAGAATGAGGTCAGGATTTTTAGTAAGTGGGATCGAGGGGCCAAAAATGAACAAAAACTTACCCCTCAGGATGGCGCTACGGGTTTGATGCCTTGTTCATTTCTTGAGTTGCTTTGAAGCTAACAAACTCGATCTTCCTTAATTCTTTTGATCTCGTCTACGAAACCCTTATCGTAAATTCCTTCTGTGCGAACTTCGTCGAAACCTTCAGAGCAAGACAACAGCTTCAACCAATTACGCCAGCAATTCCATTCTTCTTCCATTTTTTTGATCCTCAGGTTTTTCCAAGCCCTCTCAAACAAGCCTAGAAGCGTATCCAAATATAGGATGGTCATTTTCCTATGCAGGTCGTAATTCTTGTCATTGCCGTTATTTGGGTTAGCATGGTAAAGAAAATCATAAACCTGAGGATGATTGACAATCGCCAACGAGGCTCTCATGAAATCACTGCGCAATCTCTCATAGGCCAAAATCTTTGACTCTCGATTTTCGAGATACAATTCATAAGCCAAAACGGCTAGCGTGATAGCGAGGACACCGCCCGACACTAACGTCGCTTGAGTTACGTTAATGATCAATATTGTCGCAAGAACAAAGGCTGCGATGATCAGAACCGCTGCTAAGAGTAGATAGATTAGATACCGATTAGATTTCACACCTGAGCGAAAGCGGCGCATATCCCGCTTATCAGTTTTGCACGTTTATAAGCCTTGATTTCTGTTTCGCGAAATTGAAGATATAGGGTTAAGCGTCTTGAACGTCAACATGAGTTGACTAACTATATATATAGACATAATCCACCATTAATCAAACATGCGATTGAAGGAGCTTTCTGAAGGAGCTTACGTATTTCTGCTAGTTGACCAGCATGAAAACGGGCTCTGGGGGAAGTCTATATCAATTAATGATGAAAAGCCATACGCTAGTGAAGCTGAAAATCGGTACCTTGAAAAAACGAAAACAGTTCAAAGTATTACTCTCGGCTATCAAGCAAGCGAAGCGATCATAAAGTATACTCTTAATCGCGAAAATAGCGCCGTTAAAAAATGCTTGACCTGCATAAAGCAACATGAAGACAAGAAAGGGGGATTTGGAGCGTATGGCGAAATCATTAGCGCATATCATGGAACCAAAACATGCATTTTGTCAAACAGCAGGCACACGGCCACAGCACTTTTGACTTTTATGGTTTCTATGGAAAAATCAGAATTTGAGAGGATCGCTAAAGCAATGTCCAATAGTATAGAATTTATTATAGACAGCAAGGAAAGCGACGGAGGCTGGGGATTACCAAAAGAAGAATCTGACAGCGCTTCGACTCTTTACGTCATGCAACTGCTGACTTCAATCAAGGATCTTGATGTCTCCAAAATCCTTTCAAAAGAATACTCGGAAAAACTGGATCAAGCAATTATCAGTGGCATGAAGTGGTTAAAAACTCGAAATCAAGAAAACGGAGGAAATTGGTTTTCGATCGATATTGATGGCATTTCAAGCTATATTGACACTGCTGAAGTTCTGACTTTTTTCAGCAACATTAAAAAATACGATACCACGCTTTACGATGAGAATTTAGATCGACTATCTAAATTGCAAAATATACTAGACGGCGGATGGCCCCATTTTCCGAACGCTAAGAACAAATCAGACTTGCGCGCAACAATCTGGATCGCAAATGCTTTATCTCGCTCAAACCACGAGAAGTACAAGACATGTATTTCGAAGGGTTTTGAGTTTATTTTGCAGAATATTCCAGACCCAGCTTACTCGACGACTCTTTCTTCTGGCGATTGGGCTTTGCTGCTAGATTTATGCACCTATCAAGGGATCCATGTTTCAACTCACAGAGAATACGAGTTGTCTATTCTTGCAGAAGAAATTAGAAGCAAAGTATTCGAAAAGGGTAATCTGAGATACTTGGAAAAAGACTTGCCAACAGAATTTGTTTACCTAAGAAGCCCAATTCGTAAGGCCTTGAAAAATAGCAACCCTGAAATTGCAAATAAGAACATAATAGAAATATGGTTAGATAACACCCCAAGATGGGTCAAATGGCTGATAGCATCAACCATAACCATTGCGAGTTTGATACTGGCCATTAAAGCTGCCTTAAACCTCCATTTCTAATCTTCTCAGAGAAACTCCGCTAGTTCTCAAGTTTGGTTTCCACAATACGCGAACAGACATAAAATCTATTAGCGGAGTTTCTGATGAGATAGAATTATGGTGAAAAAAGCAATCCTAGTGACAGACAATTTTCTTTCCAAAGAGAATGAAGAGACAATTTATGCTGCGGGGTTTGAGTTGTGCCGTCTACCAGTTCACTGTGCAGCACAGGATGAGCTGATAGAGGCTCTAAAGGGGAAGTCTGGATACATCCTGGGCGGAATTGAGACAGTCACCGCGGCAGTGATAAAAAGTGTCGACTCTCTTCAAGCTATTGTTTACAATAGTACAAACTACCAAGTGTATATTCCAGCCTGCGACAAAGCGACCAAACGCGGAATTGCCATTGCTAACTGTCCGGGAGCTGATTCTACTGCAACGGCGGAGTATGCGTTGACCCTCATGCTTGCTATGGCAAGGAATATCTTTGACATTGGTAGGACGGGCAAGGCGACAGAATTTATAGGCCGTTCATTGGATGAACTGCGGGTAGGCATAATCGGTTTAGGCAATATCGGCACTAGCTTCGCTCACTTGTTGAAAAATCTTGGGATCCAAAATGTATACTATTACAGCCGGACCCGCCATGCAGCGGAAGAAACAGAGCTTGGGATACAGTACGTTTCTAAGGAGGACCTATTGTCATCGTGTAACGTAGTGAGCATTCATACGCATAGATCAGCAGGAGAAGTCGTAAGTTCCGAAGAGCTTGCCCAAATTCAAGATGGCGGGATAGTGATAAACGTCTCTTACCCAGAAGCTGTTAACTCAGCCTCACTTATTAGAGAAATTAAGAAAGGACGATTGCGAGCTGCATACGATTTTCCGCCAAATGACGTCTTGGAGGAAGCCCGTTCAGTTTCCCCGGGTCAGTTTTTTTGGGCAAACGAATATGCGGGTTACAATACTTCTTCAGCGCTCCGCCTATCCGGCGATATGGCTACAGCTTCCATTATTAACCTTCTGACAACAGGGATGGATACGCACTTGGTGAATCCGGACTACTTAAACTATAGAACTAATGAAGAGGCGGCTTCTTGATCAGCATATCTTTCAACGGTAGTTTTTTCAAATTCGACAATTTTCAGAAATGGTCGGCCGAGAGTGCTAGCGAGTTGTGCATATGAGTGAAATGAATCTTGCTCAAGGTTCCCCTCCTTATGGCGACTCTTTATTAACGGCCGTCGTCGATGAACAACTAGCTGTCTACAAAACACCGATGCGATCAAAGCTTTTTTTCTTATCGTCTGGAGCAAACGAATTAGAACCGCCTCCTTTGTACCGCTCCTTTCTTCGAAGAGAGTATGATAAATCAGGTCTATTGCAATGCTACACAAATGGTACTGGGTATCCACCTCTGGTTAAGATGACGGCAGCATATGAATCGTTTGGAGCAGGGAAACGCGTTAGCGCTGAACTTCGCAAGTCGCATTCTGCTGTAGTAACATTTGGGGCAGCTGGAGCAATATCCGGAGCAATGAACTGCATAGCAAAACAGCAACTTTTGAAGGTACTACTGATTGACTACACTTACCCAATCTTTGAAAGAGTAGTCAAGCTAACTGGAGGTCAGATTTATCAGGTTCTTCCCAAAGACCCGACTAAGCCTGTTCTTATGGAGGATGCAATTCGGGCAATATTCCATATTCAACCCAATATAGTCATACTCTGCAACACTTCTAATCCTACTGGTCAATCGTATGACCAATCTTTTTTGGATGGAGTTTTCAAGGCATCAAAACAAGTAGGAACATGGGTGATTTATGACAGAGTTTGTGACTTTGATATTGGTCAGGACGCGGAATGCAATTGCCTTCCCATCGGGTTGACTTCTGGGATTGTCGACCGTTTGGTAATAGTCAATTCAATTTCAAAAACATGCGCACTTCCCGGCCTTCGCATAGGTTGGGCATTTTGCCCTAAAGCCATGGCTGAAGATATCGGAGAATTGCAATTTCGCCTTTGCGAGAATCCATTAATGGCCGGAGTGACTCCGCTAATATTGGATTTGTGGTTGCGCATGGAAAATGTAGCCGAAAACAGCGAAGGTTCACTTGATCTACCCGACCGTCAAGACTTATCCCAACTTTATGACTTTGACGGTTTGATCAGGCCTAGACAGAGCAGGGAGTTCTTTGAAAAGACCTTCCTTTCCCAAGAAATGGACAATATCTACAGAATTCACGTAAACCACTTTGAAAAACAAGTAAATATCTTTCATCACAATTTTGGTGTGTTCAAGTCGTTGTTAGGTCCAAAGCTTGAGAATTGCCCAACCAAAATGAAAGGTTACAATGTTATGTTTTCAAGAAAAGACTTCCGATCTACAGATCCCGTTAGAATAACTTCTGAATTGATTCATGATGTCGGACTCTCAACGGTTCCAGAAGCATGCTTTATCTCTTCTCAGGAGCTCGCACAGACTGATAGATCACATTTCCGATTGTCTCTTGCTACTAAGCCAGCGCAATTTAAAGGAGCTTGCAAGAGGTTTGCCAATTGGTCACCAACTTCTGTCGGTGTTTAACGCAGATATGCTCAGCACCGTAGCTAAGATTCAGGAAAGTTCTCGTGAGAAAATAGGGTGGCTACAGCATTGATATGTTTTTCAAAGTCATAGCCACGATGCTTCGACAATTGATTTGAAAGGTTATCCCTCAAAGCCTTGGAGAAAATAACTCACGCATGATCCTATCTTCTCCGTTTTATACCCGCCTTCAAGAACAAAAAACGCAGGAGTTCGCAGCGATGCTATCTTCTTTCCAATCGCTTCGTAGGTTGACTCTCTTAGACCGAGAGATCCAATGTCTCCACGGAGGGTGTCAAAGCCTGCAGAAACCGCAACGATATCAAACTTTCTTTTGTGGACAACTCCCAACGCTTTTTCGAAGGTCTCCAAGTAGGTCCCCTCCCCGCATTCTGGACTCAATGGAAAGTTAAGACAGTTTCCCTCTGAAAAGGCACCCGTTCCAGGATATTCTGGATGGCGGTGTAAAGAGACATAAGTGACTTTCTCGCTGCCTTGAAAAATCTCTTGCGTTCCATTTCCATGATGCCCATCAATATCTAATATTAGTGTCGGTTTGTCCAAGTGTTTTACCGCGATTGCAATATTGTTGAAATAGCAGTATCCTCTAGTCTTAGCGCCTAAAGCCAACCCACTTTTTCCAGCGTGATGCCCTGGTGGCCTCATGATGGAAAAACCTCTTATCTCCGCTGCTAAAATTGCGCCCCCCGCTGAGAGACTAGCATATTCATAGATGTTGTGGAACGACGGCGTTTCCCTGTCTGCAAAAAGACCACTCGTTACGGCTTCAATATACTCCAAATTATGTACTCTGAGCAAATCTTGTTTAGCAACAGGGTCGGGATCCGAAAACGGATAGCATTTTTCTTCAAGCGCTTTTTGTATAGCTTTTACTCTTCTTGGACCCTCTCTGCGTCTCATTCCATATGCCAAGCACTTCTTTGAAAAGATTATAGGAGTCTTCACAAATACACTAATCCTCTAATCAATAAGTGATATTATATTCAATCATTTGTTCCTTTCACCTATTATTTCAGGAGAAAAGCAAGCAATTGAAGTACACCAACAGCCACCACTATAATAGTTAATAAAAGGATTCTTTTGTTCAATGAGGCATTTTCAGAAGCGATTTCAAAATTTGAAAACAACTCTAGTCTTTCCTGAAGCCTCTTATAATAAGAGTCTATCTTAAACGTAAATTTGGCAGTTTCAAAACTTTCTTTGTAAAAAGAATTAGCTAGAATATCCACATCATAGTAAGAGCGAAAGTCTTTCATGGCTTCTTGAGTAAGTCTGCGCATCTCAGATGCCTGCTCTTTCCCGACTGCCTTTTGGGCGAGCAAATGTAGTTTCGGTATTTTCTTATTCTGATCCACATGGATTTCGATTTCAGCATTATGAAGAAGGAAGGTTTCAGACAATGAGCAAAGCATATCGACGAGCATAATCGCCCAGCTTCGAGAACTCCTGTGTCCCCACTCTTCGAAATCGATCCAATGATCTCTGTAGAAGGCTGTGTCTGGCTCTTGGTCGAAATTTGAAAAGTACAAGGCATTATTCTCATAAAAGTATTCGTTTTGACTTGTTAAAATGGTTTCACACTTTACTCGTCTTCGGATTCCCTCCAAATCCGAGCCCACAACATTTTTGGTATCGACCAGAAAATCTGTGACAAAATTTACCCATTCTTGCGAGGAGTCTCTCAGTGAAAGCGAACCATATTGGGAAGGTGTTTTAAGAAGTTTGATGCTCACAATTTCAAAAGAAACATCAGGTCTAGATTCTTGCAGCGCTTGGATGAAAGGTTTGAGCTCAGGGGATTCTTTGAAACAGCTATATTGTTCCGGGGATACCTGGCTTCTTTTCATAACTAGTTCTCTAGTTTTCTCAACGACTTTTGCCCACGCGATATAAGTAAGAAAGCTGTAAAGATCAAATAGAGGGGTTTTCTCCGGGAATTCAGGAGGCCTAAATTCACCTTGGAGTACATGCGTTCGCAAAACGTCGATTTCTTCTTTCTTAATTAGACCTTTAGCGTTGTGATCGTCCAAGTTTACGTACAAAGAGCGGATGCTCTTTAGAAAGGAGTAATAATCAAAGAATTCTCCCTTTGCCGGCATATGCTCAACAAAAGTTGAAATGTTGGCGACCCGCGAAACCTCCCACTCATCACGAGAATTACCTTTTTCTTTTAGGCTAATATGTAAATATGCTCTAATTCTCGTTTTGTAGGACTGACCTATTTTGTGTTCCCTTCCCTTCTCGTAGGGATAATCCTTGACTTGTTCAAAATCATCCGAATATTGAATAACTTTCCTATCGCAAATTCGGTTACTAAGAAGGTCGTACAGGACTATGTCCTGGTCAAATATTTTTATAGTGACATAACCTTTCATGCCTTTCTCGGTCATTACAAGGTTCTTTCGTCTGTAAAGTCTTAGCAAAAATTCGTCTGGCCATTCTCTTATTGCGTTGTGAATGGCAAACTCCTGGATATCAAAACGAGCCAGTTGCGGCGAAAAGTCGCGAATCTGTTCATATTCAATTTCGTCCAGTGGAGTGTCCGATAACTGAGCTGAGAAATCTTTCCAAGTTATCGTGACGTTTTTTCCAAGCCTGCCTAAGAGATCGAATCCAATGCCTAAAACATAACCACCCGAGGCAACTTCATATGGCACTGAAGGCATACATTATTTCACTCGTTTTAGCTTCATTTTAGGTTTTTAGTGCGTTTCCGCGATTAGGTGAAAGTTCTTAGTAACAAGCAGTTAAAGATTTTATGATTCCTGCAATGAAGGCACACGAATTGATTCTAACTAGCAAGCGCGCTATTTAGCATAGCCACGAATTTTGTCAAATTAGAGCCTCAAAAAAGTAATACGTATAAACATTTTACAGCATTCAAGCTAACAATGATAATTGAGTTTCACCAACCCAATCTATTCATATTCGGTCAAGGTGCTCTAAGCAAGATAACGGATGTGTTGGTTAGGCTAAACGTAAACAGCCCACTAGTAGTCAGCGATGACGGAGTACGTAAAGCTGGTCTGACTGATCTGTTGTTGGAAAAGATGCCTTTACAGGCTGAGGTCTTCTCTGGTTTCTCAGGCGAGCCGACCTTGCAGCTAGCCACTTCGGTCATAGAAAAAGTCAGGGAAGGGGGCTTTGACTCGGTCATAGCTATAGGCGGTGGAAGCGCCCTTGACGTCGGCAAAATCGCAGCTCTACTCGCTACTAACGAGGGACAAGTGGCCGACTGCTTTGTGTCAAAAAGAAAGTTTCCTCCTCTACCCAAGATTCTCATACCAACAACCGCAGGCTCCGGCAGTGAAATGTCGTCTTCTGCCGTGTTAAAATTTGATGACGGTCTCAAACATTCCATAACTGGAGAAGATGTGGTTGCTGATGTGGCAATTGTTGACTCCCAACTCTCCAGATCCTGTCCAAATGAAGTAGCAGCTTCCAGCGGAATTGATGCACTTTCCACGGGTCTCGAAGCGTATCTATCTATGTTGGCTTCGCCATTTTCTGATATGTTTGCAACAGCAGCCGTCGAACTTTGTTTTCGCTGGCTAGAAAGAGCTGTTACAGACAAGGATCCTGAGGCTTTAAATGGCATGTCGCTGGCAGCCTCACTGTCTGGAGTTGCCGCAAGTACCCCTGCTGACGTGAATATATGCCACTGCATTGCAGAGACGCTTGGTCCTCGGTATGACATACCACATGGAAAGGCAGTGGCGGCTATTATGCCCTACATGGTTGAGTTCAATTTGGACGCGACTCGTTTGAGGTTGCGTCACCTAACGCGGCGGCTGGGTATGCGCGACGAGTTATCTCTAGCTCCCCGATTGAAAGCTATCGTGAAGGCCGTAGGTCTAGACATTTGCCTCAAATATATGGGGGTACCTCGCGAAGCGTTAGAGACAACGGCGAAGATCATCTTCAAAAGTAGGCAGTATGAATACATGCTTCCACAAATCAATCCATTTCCCATAACACTTTCAAGTCTCAACAAACTACTTGAAGCATGCTGGAAAGGAGAGTAGGCTTAACGAAAATCCTATCTGCTTCGAAGATCACCATATTAGATTGGGGAAGTTGTACATCTGTCTGAAAAGCCATTCGACCAAAACTTAAGGAGGTAGAGGAGCGATGGAGTACTACATCTACGTGACTAAGGATTGCAATTATAACTGCAAGTATTGTGATGTGTTGCCAATAGCTAGGCAGTCAGGCTCACTCAAAAATGCGCCAAACATTGGTGAGACTGTTAACTACATCTTAGCAGACAAAACCTGCGCAGACACAGAGAAGACGGTTGTGTTTTATGGGGGGGAACCTCTCATGAATTCTAGTTTTATCAGGGAATTCATTAGCCAAACTGAAGGTCGAGGCCTAAAATATCTGCTCCACACCAACGGTTCTCTGCTGAAAGAAGCGGACCCTCTGATTCTAAAGCACATGGATTACATCTTTATTTCGATAGACGGTTATCGAGATGTTCAAGACATTTATAGAGGAAGTGTAGGATCGTTTGACGCAATTATGCAGAATGTCCACGAGATAAAGTCTCAGGTAAAGGGGCAGATTATGGCAAGAATTACGTTACCTATCTCCCCTGATGTCTCTCTTTTCAAAGCTGTAATGGGAGTAATCGATACATTCGATTATGTATATTGCCAAGTTGAGAATGATGCGTTTTCTCGACCCGTGAAACTCTTGCAGCAATTTAAGAGTAATTTCTCCGATGATCTGAAGAAACTTGTCGAATATTGGATAGTTCAAATGCGGAAAGGAATTGTAAAGAACATAGTACCGTTTCAGACGATAGTCAGCTCGCTATTATTCAACAGAGTGAGCGAAGACCGACCGAGATGCGGGGTTGGGTTAACAACAGTTTACGTGGATACTGATGGAGTTTGCTACGTATGTGATAAGCTTTTAGGAAATCAGGAATTCGGGGCGGGAAGCCTTCGTAATGGAATACGATTTCGAAATAATGTAAAATGCACAGATCTAAGGACACAGTGCAGAGTTTGCGACATAAGATTCGTGTGTGGTGGCAGATGCTTACCTCAATTATTATATTATCCCGATAACAAGTTTCAATTCTATTGCGATATTCAAAAAGCAGTTGTTCGTAAGATCAGTGGCACATTACCGAAAATTGAGGAGATGCTTAAGGAAGGCATTGTTCGCCAAGAGGACCTAGACATTGAAGCTCATCCTATTGAAAAATGTACAGAATTGATATTCTAAAGAGCTCGAGAATACTCTTGACATCACCAAATCCGCGCTTGACATGACCATAAGTGAAGGTCTCAAACTCTGGGTCCAGGTGCACTGGCAAATCAGGGTATCGTACGTTAGCAAAACCCAGTTCTCTGTCGGTTAGTATCCTCGTAGTTGTTTTTGCAACTTCAAGAACGGGTAAGTATTCAAAGGTCGAATCTCTGAAGATTCTTCCTCTGCCATTTGGATTCGCACTACTTGACCCTACATTCAATAGAACACCAAGCAGCTCGCGCGCGCTAAACTCGCATCTCACCTTAGTTAGTCTATATTCAAACGCGCGCGCCAGGACAACATGCGCAATCTGTCGTCGAATAGTGCGCGCATATTAGCGGAATTCGAGATCATCATAGCCGTGATTACCTGGTAGAGTTTCCAGTACCCAGCTTGAGTCAATCTTCTTTCTGATCCATTCTCGAAGATGATCCATCGCACGCATCGAAACCGAGGTTTCTTTCAGGTCTTTGATTTGGCGATAGATCTTAATCCTTGTTTCCTTTTTTGTGTAAGCAAGTACTTCTATATCTGAAAGAGAAGGCACCTGGTATATCTTAGAAACCTCTTCTTTCAGGATTTCGAACATGTATCTCGTCGGAGGGGTCAGGGCACCAGATACGACCAACTTTGATACGAGTCTGGCCGCTTCGGCCTTATTCCTTATCTCCTCTGCTTTCTCCGTGATGTTAAGGGGTTGAAGTCCCTTCCTGTCTTCAAGTTTGAGATCTTCAGCGAGCGCGTCTAGCAAGTCGGGGCTTTTAATCATGTCGCCTCCGATCCCGATCGTATTTCTTTCCCAATCTAAGCTCAGCTTTAGTGCTGTGCTTATGCCGCGGACGAACATTCGGGTATTGAAGTGGCCTGATCGAACCGTAAGATTGGCCAACGATAGGACGAAGTCCTCACTGAAAGGAAAGAGATCCATTGGGTCGGCACTCCTGTTTGTTGCAATGATCCCTTTGGCAATGTCTAAGACGTCATTCGGGGTTGGATCATGCAATGCAATCTGTTTCATGTAGGTCCTTAGATAGAAATACCGGAAACGTTTTTGCCCGCGCAACCCTCTTTCGACATCTGCCCTTGAGATGAGTATCGTGGAGATTTTATTCAAAGGAAGAACATCTATCAAATAATCGTCAAGATCAGCCTTTGACACGTAGTCCCATTCGGCAGCTTCGTCTATTGCTACCAAAGTGTGAATATGGGCAAATTCGCAAAATGCTTGGAAAGTTATAAAATCCCTCAATCCTCGTTCCGGTTTTCCGAAAAGTTTCGAATAAGCAACAAGAAAGCTAGTACTAGTCTCTGGGTATAACAGGCTCGGAAAGTTATCTAATGTCTCCTGTGAGCATTCGGAGATATATAATTCACCTTCCAGAGGAAAGGTCCCAACAAAGGCTGCAAGAAAGCTCGCCAGAGCCTGATACAGAGTTGGGTCGTTTAGACTATCGAGACGTTCAATTATACAGACTGGGTTCATAATTGAGAGGTCAGTCACAAACTGGTGATTCAATATTGGATTCGTCGATCTATTTGTGAAGCTCTTGTCTTCATATGCCTTCTTAAGCTAGGAGGCGGCCAGTATCCTTAAAGCCTTAGCAAAAAGGCGTTTTCTAGCATCATAGACGTCCTCTTTTGTTTCTTCGGGTTTCCACGGGACAGCTAGACCATTTTCATACGAATAGTTCAACAGATCTGAGGCTCTTTGAGGATGGTCAACGAAAATTGCCAACATACTACAGGTTCTTGGTGAAAAGAACAATTCAGCGTTTATCATATGACAAAGGTTGTATGCGAGTGTAGATTTCCCTCGTCCCCAGAAATCCATGAGTATCCAACGAATTGACTCTTGTCTGTTTCGTATTTTTCTAATTCTATTTAGGTAATCGCTAATTATCTGACGGCATCCAAAAGCATTGAACGTATAATCCTCAAGAGAAATTGAAGGTGGGCCATTCAGCCTGTAATCATTCCATTCAAAATAGTGCGGCACCTGTGCTCCCATTCAGTAGTTCAAAGTTATGCTGTCAAATGGTTTTAGAACAACGTCCATAAGTTGCTGATCAGGTCTGTCTCGGCTTGGAACCTTTCCAAAGGCGGGGAAGAACCAGAGTCTTCTTCCGACGTCCGATCCTGTCTGAATTATGTATGCAAGTATTCGATCAACACTCTTCAGACTCAAACCCAAGGTGGATGCTACTAGAAAACGAAAGTCGGGATAATAGAATGCTCCCTGCGAGTCTTTCATCGGTGAAAGAGATTGTAGAATCTCCAACACTACTGATTCAAAGTTTTCACGACTTACTGGAACATTACTTGCTACGAAGACGTTTGAAGGGCAGTACTCTATATGTGAGCAGCCGCTCATTTCCCGAAACTTCTCTGGGTCTATATTCATGTCGATGATTTCTGTATTTCCAGAATTACCCAAAGCCGCGCGATCCTGAGGGCTTGAGATACGTAGTGACCCTTCGTCTGTGAACCGTAGTAAGTATTTCTGGTGTCGAGTAGTTCTAGAAACTTTGGATTTAGACCAATTCAGATTGTCCAACTCACCGGGCGAAGCAGAGAGAAAAGTCGATGAGTCTGTGCACCAAGACAGAAAAGAGAAAGTTTCAACCCAGTCTTGTCCACCTTTGACACCCGTTTTATAGTACGTATCGAAGAAGGCACCAAAGTCAGCGAAACCAGCTTGAGTGCCACCTCTGTTTAGAATGTTGGTCGCAACTCGAGGATCGACGCTGCAAATTCGTTCTATTGTCTCATAGTGACCTAGCCGCTCGTATTTTTTCTTAGTTCTTTCGCTTTGCCAATATCTCGGCGCCGATCCTACTGGATGTTCAGAAGGGGACTTCTGTCTTTCAAGAAATTCGAGAGCAGTTATGATACTTGAGATTTGGGCCTGCTTCATTTGCTCTTTTCTAAGGATGAGCCTAGCGACTTTTTCAAAGTCGTCGTCTGTTCTTATCTTATCCATTTCGGTAAGCAGCAATCCATCTCCTTTCAGAGTGAAATATTGGCCATTCCTTTTCGCCAGATCGATGTATAGAAGCGCTCTTCCGAAAGGGGAATTACTGATATTTTTTAGAAAATCTCCGGTCAGTCTGTTTTGTTTGTGTGCCTCTATGATAGTCCTGCATGTTTTCTTTCGATACATCAAGTTTACCTTATCGGGGTCTTTTTGGAAAGTAAGTACTCCGTAATCGACGAACACCTTCTCCACTGATGATGAAGATTCGGGGTGGCACATGATTTTCTTGACGTTGCTGGATTTACAGAGAAAACCGATTTTTCCCAAGAAAGGCACATGCACTGCTCTTCCACTTAGATTTTCTTTCCAAGCTCTTGCATAATCAGACCAGTTTTGGTCGATCCTATACGGAACGCGCGCGCTAACGGAAAGCGAGGTAGACCAGTTAATCGGCGGATGCAACAAACGCATGGCAACTTTCTTGCAGCTGCTCAAGGAAACGGGCGCAAGATGCGGCGAAGCATGCCAGCTAAAATGGATCGACATCGACGTGGAAAACAGCTCCGTACGGGTAACTCCGGAAAAAGGCAGCAACCCACGAATGTTCAGGATATCGAATAAGCTGATGAGCATGCTAAACATGGCGCCAAAGGACATGCAGACCGTATTCATACCAAACGCGAACATACTGCGCAAGAGCTTCCAGATCCAGCGAAAGAAAATCGCGTTCAAGCTGCAAAACCCGAGGCTTTCCCAAATTAGCTTTCACACGCTTCGACACTTCAAGGCCACTATGGAATACCACAAGACCAAGGACATCCTACACGTAATGCAGGTCCTAGGCCACAAGAATATCAACAATACTCTCATCTACACGCAACTGATCAACTTCAAAGACGACGACTACATAGCCAAAGTAGCTCACTCTGAGCAAGAAGTGTGCCAACTATTAGAAGCCGGATTCGAATACGTCTGCGACTATGACCGTAACAAGATACTTCGCAAACGCAAATGAACCCCGCAAGCTAACCCGCCTGAAATCGGGTGGGGTGGCATCGTAAACGGGCGGGGTGGGATTTGAACCCACGACCACAGGCTTAGGGGGCCTGCGCCCTGTCCGTACTAGGCTACCCGCCCCTGCGCACCGTGTATGATTGACTTGTCAATAAAGAAGTTTCTCAGAAAATTGGCTTGGAATCAGAACAGAAAAAGTTGGTTGGCGGTTTTAGGCGTCGGTAGGTTGCGTCTATTGTTTGAGAGTGATCTCCATTGTGGAGACTTTTCTCGGATTGCCGCCTTCCTGAGGGGTGATTTCTTCGGTGCCTATGGCGATCTGGTCGACAGTGACGTCTTTTAGAAACTTTCTTCGAACGACTTCTGCAACGTCCACTGCAGTGCTTATAGCTTGTCCTCTGGCTTTCAAAGTGACCTGCTTAGCATTGCCGCTGTTGAAGCACGTAATGACAGCCATGACATAGTTCATCGGTGGCTTTCGCCCAACGAAGATGGTGTTTGGATCTCTTTCTGCGCTCATGCTCTCTTTTGCTTCCTAAGTATTGTTTATAGCGGCAAGTACTCTGCATATTCTCCTATAAGAACCTATTGAAACGAGAATACAGGGAAAAGACGAAAACCAACTACCACTGTAATCATGATAAAGGAGTGTCGAGGTACCGGCTGCCAGATGAAGCGCCTAGGAGAAAATTCATAGCCAGACAGATTTTCGTTCTATCTAATGAGTAGGGCGCGTCTGCCCTTTAAGTTTCTTAGAAACTTCCTTAGCAAAAACGGGCAACAGGTTTACTAGTGCTCTTTTTTTGTTAGGTTTCTTAGAAACTTAAGTTTATAAGCCTCTTGACACCGTTTCTTTGTTGGTGGATGGGATGCCTCCACAAATAACATGCCCCTACTGCGGGAATACGATCGGCCTGGAAAACCGAAAAGAAGTTGACTTTCAAAAAATCATCGATGCATTGGGCAAGTCACCAAGAACCTTCACCGAGCTTCTGGCCATGACAAACCTTCCGCGTAAGACACTAAGCCTAAGGCTAAAGGAACTCTCTGCGTCAGGATCCATAACGAAAGACGGAGGTTACCACCTCAATCCCTCAATTGTTTCGGCAAACCGAGTATTTGGAAAAAAGAATGGGAATGGAAAAATGAACCAGACAATATTACACATCAAAAAGCATGTGCAATGGATACCCGTAGCCTTGATAATCTGCCTCGTAGTAGTTGCATTTGGCTCAGCGTTGATGGTTTCTCCACCCGCTCCAGCGCCCGCGTCCAACCCGACTGGTCTAACGGCGAGCTTCTTCATTACGCCTTCATCAAACATTGTCGCTGGCAAGACTTTGACTTTTTACGCTGGACTTTCCAGCGCTTCGGATGGACCAGTAACTGAGGCTTGGGACTTTGGAGATGGCTCACTAGTTGCTTATGGTGGAATAGTAGCCCACACTTACTTGGCTCAAGGCAATTACACCGTGATTCTCACGGTAGAAGACTCACACGGGTTTATAACAAAAGCACAAGGAACTGTGGACGTCTCTGCCTCACCATTTAGCCTTACACCCATCAACTTTACGATATCACCGAATCCAAACATGATCAATTCTGGCTGGGAAGACCAATGGATCGTGAATAGGACGCTCACGTTCGACGCCTCTGCATTCAACCAATCAAGTGGTTACAAGCCTGATTATTCATGGAGCTTCGGAGACGGGTCCAACACGAGCTGGACGCCCATGCCTGTTGCTACTCATGCATATGCACACGCGGGAACGTTCAACGCGACACTGACTGTCCTCAACCTTGAGGGCAACGTCCAGTCAATCACCGAACCGGTACAGATACTACCCATGCCTGTGACAAAGATCTACGTAGGGCAACTACCCGCTCAGTATCAGGTTGGCGAAACCATGACTCTAAGCGTCTTTATTTCAAACGTCACCGATTTGTACACCTGGCAAGCGGGAATGACCTTCAATCCTTCAGTACTCCAATGCGTCACTACAACTGCACCAGACAACACTAAGACCAACGTGACGGAAACTGCCTTTGTCGAAGGCAGCTTCCTAAAGAGCGGAGGAGACACCTGGTGGCTGACGGGCCCACTGAACAACAGTGCTGGAACAATAGGCGCCTATGGATGTAGCCTTTATGGACCAAATCCTGGCGTAAACGGAAGCGGTGTACTCTTTACCGTGAGCTTCAAGGTGATAGGTGAAGGACCGCTAAACATTCATCTGACTGACGTAATACTATTTAGCGCAAATGGCACCGATACCGAAATTCCAGTCTACGTCGTATCCTAACTCAACTCTTCTTTTTTTCTTTTCAGAAGTATATCATGTCTTACATGTTGAAATAAGCATTTAAGTTAGGCTACTAATTCTAAAGCACTTCTCCCGAAATGCGGGGGTACCCGAGCCAGGTCTAAATAGCAGGACTGGGCTTCCTCTACTAGGATACGGGGGAGGACTTAAGATCCTCTGGCGAAGGCCTTCGTGGGTTCGAGTCCCACCCCCCGCACCACAACTGGGACTTTCCCCAGCAATTATGCACCCTTTAATGCGTTGGTGTAATGCTCAGCCAGCTAATGTTTTTTTGTATGCGCTTGCGAAGGCTGTTAGGCTGGTAACCAGCAAACTACCGTCTACGGTCAAGTTCTTCAGGTTTAGTGCTCCAGGGTTTCTTGTGAGCCAGGTGGCGACGCACAGGAAAATAAAGAAGGTTATACAGCACAGAAAGCATTGGACTGCACGGATTATTCTTCGCCCTTGATAAATCTTTGATTTCATGAAGCGGAGTCCCCTCAATGTTATGTTTGAGACGTCAGCAAAATCGTCTATAATTAGAGTTAAGCCGACCAAGATGAAGACTCGCCCAACGTTGAAATTCACGTTCGGTATATTTACGGTGAATAGGCTAAAGAGAGAAAAAGACATGAACGTTATGAACATAGCCGATGCAACAAAGATCACAAGTCCATAAACGAAGTGATGAAACCTCAGCCTAGGGACTTCCACATGGCCAAAGTTTGCGGCTGGAAAA
>DATHCB010000013.1:0-25787 GCA_035319765.1 Bathyarchaeia archaeon | reverse complement strand
TCATGCACAAGGATGTACCGCAGTATTCGCAGCGCCTTTGGCGAAACTAGGGAAGGCGTAGTGTGCTTTTCCATTGGATACACTGTGCTGTGCTCAAAGAAGAACTCTCGTTCGAGAATTTGAGTCGGAAATTCTACGAGTGCTTTCTTGACCAAATGGAATTTCAACTTGTCGTTTTCATACTCAATCGCTACTACCCCTATGTGGCTCGGTATCTCGTTCATTATCTGTTTGGAAGGTAGGATCTTCTCTGGTATGAGCAGATAAACAGAATCAACAGAACCTTTCCACCCCATTGCTCTGCCCAGACCATCGAAGAAATTGCTTGTCTTTATCTCGAAAGCTATAGTTTTTCCATTGCATGCCTGAAGTATATCAACCTCCATGTTAGCAACTTTAGCGTTCCTCGTCAATGTCGCGCCGTCTGTGTCTTCGAGGGCCTTATGCAGTACTTCTTCGATCTGTGAGTGGCTCATATCGGGTCTGATAGTGAAAGTTTTCACAGCAGATATTTAAGATTTTTCACAAGTTAGTGAAAGTGTAGAAAGAATGAAAGTTTTCACTCTTAATCATCTTTACCTTTCATAAATCAGTGAAAGTAAATAAGAAAACTAACGTGACGCCACAATGTCCTAAGATACCGTCATCATGGTCTCTAAGACAGCGAGCGTGCTATTGTTTAGTGCGCGCACGCAGAATTCTCTACTGAGTTTCATAAACTGAATTTGTCTCCGAATTCTCTTGTTTCGCAGGCTGAACTAGCTACAAATCCATCAGTTCCGCTATAGCTTTTTCCGCGAGCATTCGTTTAGAAGATATTGTTGTTGCTGAGTCTGTTGGTTTTTGTGAGAGTTATTTCGTTGCCTAGATATTTCTGGTTGCTCATCTTCTTGACCTTTAGGAATCTTTCTGAGCCTTTCTCGTAGATGTTGATCTCTCCATCAAACAACCCCAGAATTGCACGGACTTCTTGACGAGGATGCATCATCGGATCTATAACTGCTAGGTTGGTGAACCCTTTCGACCTCAATTCCGGAATAAGTGCACCCAGCCATCTTCTGGTCTGAACGGCTCCGTGTTGAAGTAGAACGTCTGGGATGATTTCTATGAATGCTCTTCTTGGCCCCTTCGTCGAATCGTCCAGCGTGCGGAAAGCTGAAGATAGGGCAATGTCGATGTCGTTTAGGTTTTCTACTCCTCTTATTTCGAATACGTTGAGGAAGTTTTTCGTGATTGCGGACGCCTGAGGATTGCAGATCAGAAGATAGAAGCGGGATTGGAGCTTTTCGGTGATGGTCTTCATTTCGAAGGGGTCGGTGGTTATGTAGAATGTGACTTCGCCCTTTTTTGCTCCTGTTTCGAGAAACTTTTCAATCAGTAAATCCCTTTCGTCGCATGGTGGTGAGGTTAGGATAACTGAATAACTCTCAGGTATCCCGCCGAGAAGCAAGCTGTCAACGTATCTGTATCCTGTGGTCATACGACCAGGAAGAACACTGCTCGAAGCTTCTGGTTCCAGAGGCTCGAGCACCGGAGCCATTTTTCGTTTCGATTCTTGACTGTAAGAGCTGAGGTCAGCTTGTTGAACAAGCTGTCTGTAAGCCGTCACATCGTATTCGGTTAAGATTCCAACAACTTTGGCGTCTTTAACTACTGGAATGTGCTTTACTGCGTTTTTGTTCATTAACTTGGTTGCTTGAAGAACCGAATAGTCTGGAGAACAAGTCACCGGAGACTCTGTCATGAACTCTCTTACCCTCACTTTGCTTGGATCCAGATCTTTGGCAACAACCTTTGTTAGTACGTCCCATCCGGTAACGATTCCGACGAGTTTTCCGTTTTCTGTGACTGGAAAACTATCTATCTTATGCTCAAGTATGAGCCTAGCTATTTCATTCGCTGTCAATGTAACATCGACGCTAACAACCATTTTGGTCATTAGGTCTCCTACTCTTGCAGAAAGAAATCGATCTGTGGACATCCTGACCTCGACCTTGGAAAGCAATGCTGCACTTAAACCTAGCGCGCGCGCTCTGGATTTAGCGTTTTATTTGAGAAAGTGTTTAATTTCTCTCTGACCTAGGTGAACTTCATGTTTCAAGATAAGACGATTCGTTATTTCGGCGAGCCTGGTCCTGAAAACACTGAGGTTTTGATTGAAGCTGCAAAAGAGAGGATAACCGAATTAAGAATTAGATTCGTCGTTGTCGCGTCTGATAGTGGAGGCACGGCGCTTCAGGTTGCCGAAGCCCTTAGCGGTATGGCCGTGAAGGTTGTGTGCGTCACCGCTTATGCCGGGGTCAGGCTTGCGTGGCCTAAGAATGGAAAGTGGCCAAGCATAACGGGAGAAGTTAGAAGCAGGCTCGAAAAGTTGGGGGTTAAGATTGTTGAGGAGACTCCTTGGATATTCAAGGGCGTAACGTTTGATGCACAGTTTCTGAAGAGAGCGGCGCCTTCGTGGATAATTCATGAATTTGTTTGCCGAACTATGGGTTACGGTTTCAAGACCGCGTTAGAAGTCGCCTTAATCGCTGCTGAAGCTGGAGCCGTGCCCATAGACGAGGAAGCTGTGGCCATAGCCGGAACCGGATGGCTCGGAGGAGGAGCTGACTGCGCAATAATCGTGAGACCGTCGGTGGTTCCCAAGACGACTGACGCCGAAGCAGGGCTAGAAGTCAGAGAAATCATAGCCATGCCACGAGTAAAATTCACCCCGAAGTTGATCAGCAAGATAAAAGACGCCAAAGAAACCGTGTAGACTCACGCACGCTAGTAAGAGTTTGATAGTTTGAGCGCAAGCTGCATTACAGCATGGTTCCAAGAGTGCTCGTGGGCTATCGTTTGGTTGTCTTCGTCTGGAGGCAACATTAGGTCGCCGAATAGCATTAGGCCGTCGCCTTCGGGAATCGAGTTAAACTTTCCCCCTGAAGAGCCTCCACAACTCGTTGAAAGAAAACAGTTTATGGGCTTGCAGGTTTATAATTTTGACAAGATTTGTGCGGGGCAAAATCGTTTTGAGAAAGGAAAGGGTGGGGCGTGAGCGCATAAAAACTAAGGAAACTTTCACAGTGAAGACACAGTATGGCGAAGTTGAAAATGTTCCTATGACAACTTGGAACGAACTTGCCCCCTACTGGCAACCGATCTGCAGAGCAATATTTGAAGTTCTTATTGAAAATGAATTCGCCCCTTATTCAGCAACGATAAAGAGACCTGACGGATTCGTGGCATCAAATTACTATTGGAAAAAATCCCTGAAAGATCCAGTAGCAGTCCCCCTTTCTGAAGCGAAATACTTCATGTATAAACTGAAAGAAAAGCAGTTCTTCTTGGATTCGATAAATGAATTCAACCAAAAGATACGAGCAAATTGGTTAGAAGAGAGCAATATTGCGGTTTTTGGTGGATACTTGTGCAGTTTCTGCTATGTTTTAAGGCCAGCGTTAAAGACGGTAAAAAAAGGGGATAAGAATTATCTGAAACCGAAGTTAAAGAGTAAGCTGTAGAGGTCCTCGACTTTGCACTTTTATGAAATAATTTTTCCTAGTATATCTTATTATAATAAGATATACTTCAATGCTTCGTTTCATATAAGTGAAATATTTATATAGTAATTTACTTTTATGAAATCTTATGAGAAGAAAACTACAGAAATATACCCTTAGCGTTATCGAAGTCAAAATACTAAAAACGATCACCGAAGGAAGCCATTCTCTATATGTGCTGAGGAAGAATCTTTCAATAAAGCCCAGTTTTCTTTCAAAGAATTTGAAAAAACTTCGCCAAAAAGACTTCATAATTGTTGAGAGAAGGGGGCCTGCACTAGAGAAGTCAAAATCTTGGAAACATGTTGATCTTAGCAATTCCAAGCATGCATCCTTAATGCGAGATTTGCTGCTAGCCTATAATCATATTAATTGGGAGAACATTCTTTCCGGCCTTGGAATCGAGGTTCTTTTCTGGATTTTAAACCATACTGAGATCAACTATGAGAGTTTCTCGAAAGTGGCGTTCTGGAGATATACTAAGGAATTTATGGGCTTTGGGTTAGTCACCCTCGATGACAGGGGCTATAGCATCAACCCCAGATTTTCTGTATTGACGGACTTCCTAAATGAATATCAGAAATTCTGGTTAAACAATCTCGTCCGATCAATTTCAAGAGACGCCTTGATTTTGTGGCAAAAGGGCTTCGAGATGCTGGTCCGCATGCCGAAGGATACAAATGTCTCTAACGGCCAATTCTTCAAAACAGCGACGTCTTGTTTCGATGAGTTTGGTATTCCAATTGTATCTGATTTCGATATCTATTTCTATTCAAACGTGAAAAAGAAGATTCGAGTAGAAGACGCCATTATTCACACTTTGTTGATTGAGAAGGACAACACTCGCTACGTGACTTATGCCCTGCTACTGCTGAGGAAGAAACTAGGAACTATCGATGAAGACTATTTGCTGAGAGAGGCGCAGAGGGTCGATACGGGTCTTCAGGTGAACGCTATGCTTCTCTTCTTGAGAACAAAAGGTGAAAGAACTGGCCGAACGTTGCCAACATGGGTTGAATTTATGACTAGAGTAAGAGAATATGAGGGAGTCGATTGATGGAAAGACCGTCTTTTGACAAGGATTACATTTTGAATGAACTCGACCGAATTTCGGTGAAAATGGCCTTTCCTGTTAATCTATTCGTAATCGGCGGTCTGGCTCTCATTCATTTTGGTCTTAAAGAGGCTACTAAAGACATTGATGTCGTAACCCAGAGCAGAACTGAACTTGACATCTTGACAGATGCATTAAAAAGCCTAGAATATCGTTCTCCTCGCCATGTAGAGATTTCAAGAGCATATGAAGCAATGGAAGCCAGCGAGATACTGGAAAACAAACAAGGGTTTCGGTGGGATATCTTCTTTGGAAGAATCTGTCATGCTTTGAGTTTTTCGGCAGAAATGAAAACCAGAGCGAATCTTTTCTATGAGAACAGGCATTTGCGTGTTGCGTTTGCTTCCAAAGAGGACATTTTCTTATTCAAGGGAATAACCGAACGAGAAGCTGATTTAGATGATATGCGGCTATTGGCTGAATCCGGGTTAGACTGGAAAGTTATCGAACAGGAATGCCACAACCAATCGATTTCCTCTGGGAGACTGTGGGAAAACGCACTTTTCCAGAAACTGGTCGATCTGAGAGAAAAACACAAAATCAGATCTCCCATAGAAAGAACGCTCAGAAGAATAACTGAAGAAAGATTGGCAAAAGATGCGATCATCCAAGCTGTGAAGACGGGAAAAATCACTATACAAGCAGTCGCAAAATCTGAAGAACTTCCATCATACGTCATAAGAGCAACCGCCGAGCAACTGGAAAAAGAGGGAGTACTCAAGATTGATAGAACAAAACGACCATTTACGCTGAGTCTGATGAATTGACGCGTGGGCATCATTGTACTTTGTTTGCATCAAGCATCAAAGGTTCTTCAGAAAGACTAATAGCGCCATTTCCTGAACGAGCTGAGCCATGGTTTCTGATTGCTTCCACCCACGAATTGCTATTCCGTTTGCGGTGGGAAGCTTGTGGGTCCTGCCTTGACGCTTATTCCGAAAGAGTTTAGTCGTCTTCGTCTGGTGGGAACATTGGGTCGTCGAATACCATTAGGCCATCGCCTTCGGAGTCTTCAACAGAAAAGTCTTCTTCATGCTCTTGTCTCGGTTTCCTCTGCCATTTCGGCTTGGATCGTGATAGAAGAGTGCGCTCGTCTTTATTGTTTGCCCATGAATGAGCGCTCAAGTCTGTTTCAGAAGTCTTATTTGTTGATCAATCTTTAGCTGTGTCAAAGGAAGGCAGAGCGTTTTGAGACGAGTAGCTTCAAGCCTTGTTGTGACAGTGTTATTCTTGAGTTTGTGTGTGTTCGCTTTTGGTGTCCGAGGCGCGAAGGCGCAGTTTGAGGATCCGATCGTCATCAATCCTAACGGTACCATAAGCAGCCCTGTAGCTGCAAACATTACCAATTCTGGCAATGTTACGTACACTTTCACTGGCAACAACTACTTGCCCATAATCGTGAACAGAAGCAACATAATCATAGACGGAAACGGCCACGCGCTCCAGGCCCTAGGGAATTATGGATTCTCTTTAACCAGTATGAGCAACGTGACCATAAAAAACACCACCATAACAAACAGCCTTTTGGGCATTGCTCTCGATGCTTCTTCTGGCAACGTCTTGTCTGACAACAACATCACACACAGCCGGTATTATGGCATTGGCCTCTACTCTTCTGACAATAGCACAGTGTCTGGCAACGACGTCACCTTAAACGTCGATGGTGGCATTTCTCTCGATGCTTCTTCAGGCAACGTCTTGTCTGACAACAACGTCACATCTAACGACAATGATGGCATTTATCTCTATTCTTCTTCTGGGAACGTCTTGTCTGACAACAACGTCATACAAAACCAGTATGGTATTGAGCTTGATTTTTCTTCTGGCAACGTCTTGTCTGGCAACGTGATGGCAAATAACACCGAAGGCTTTGGTTTCTTTGGCTTTGCTCTGAGCGATTTTGTGAATTATGTCCACACTTCGAACCTCGTAGATGGCAAACCCGTCTGTTACTTGATGAATCAGTCGAGCGTCGTGATAAGTCCGCAGAGCTATCCCGGGGGCGTTGGATACGTTGGACTTGTCAACTGCAAAAACGTGACAGTGCAAAGTTTGATACTCACACAAAATCTCCAGGGTCTACTCTTGGCAAACACAACCGATTCAAAAATCAACGACAACAACATCACATCAAACGGCAATGGCATTTATCTCTATTGTTCCTCTGACAATAACACAGTGTCTGGCAACAACGTCACAGCAAACATCGACAATGGCATTTGGCTTTACTCTTCTTCCAACAATACTTTGTCCAAAAACACCATCAAAGCAGACAGTATTGGCGGCATCTACCTCGAGTCATCTGACAACAACACTTTGTCCAGCAACAACATCACAGCAAACGGTGGCAATGGAGGAATTGCATTCGAAAGTTCTGACCGCAATACCGTGTCGAACAATGTCGTTTCAGCAAACAACATAGGCATCGAACTCTACTATTCCTCCAGCAATGTTCTGTCCGGCAACATGATTGCAAACGACACGTACTACAATTTTGGCATGTATGGCGTCAGTCTGGCCTATTTTATGAACAATGTCGATACCTCAAACCTTGTGAACGGTAAACCCGTGTACTATTTGATGAACGAGTCGAACGTCATGATGAGCCCCAAGACTTCTCCCGAGGGGGTTGGGTACGTGGGTTTCGTCAACTGCGAGAACGTGACGGTGGAAGGCTTGACGCTCACAAAAAACGTTCAGGGACTCCTGCTGGCAAACACGACTGATTCAAGAATCACGGACAACAACATCACCGCAAACTATGATGGCGTTGATCTCTACAATTCTTCTAGTGATGTCTTGTCTGGCAACAACGTCACAGCAAACACCTACTATGGAATTAACCTAGAGTCTCTTTCAGACAACAATACCTTAACCGGCAACAACATCATAGCAAACAGCGAAGCAGGAATCAGTTTTTACTTTTCTTCTGGCAATGTTTTGTCTGGCAACAACATCACGAGAAACAACGATGGCATCGATCTTGTCTCCTCTTCTGGCAATGTTTTGTCTGGCAACAACGTCACAGCAAACACCGATATTGGCATTGATCTCAACTCTTCTTTTGGCAATAAGATCTTTCACAACAATTTCTTAAATAACGGGCTGCAGGCAACACCTATAAACTCGAGCAATACTTGGGATGATGGATATCCTTCTGGCGGCAACTACTGGAGCGACTATCGAACAAGGTATCCAAGTGCTTCTGAGAATGACAGTTCAGGCATCTGGAATACGTCCTACGTTATCGACAGCAACAACACGGACAGGTACCCGCTTATGGGTCCGTTCCAAACTTTCGGCGTTGGCACTTGGAACGCGGTAGCGTACAGTGTGGATACAGTCAGCAACTCCACAATTACAGACGTCAGCTTCAATTCAACCGCTAAGACGCTGAGCTTCGACGTGACGGGCACGAGTGGCACTCCGGGTTTCTGCAGGGTAGACATACCTACGGGTTTGATGTCAGGTCGGTGGACACTAATCGTTGGCGGCATTCACTACAGCAACCAGACGATTGTACAATCAGGAAACTACACCTACATTTACTTCACCTACACGCAGGACCCGAAAACAGTCCAGATCCAAAGCGCCAATGCAGTCTCAGAACTCCAGCCCTTCATGCTGCTACCAGTGTTCATGATAATCACGCTGTTCGCAGCCATGATCATCAAGAGGAAAAGAAGCCCGAAAACTCAGGTCGCCGCAGTCGTCGCCAAGGAGCGCAAGCCACACCCGCGCGCTTCCAGTTCGTGAAGTTGGCCTTCTAATGCATCGAGTTGTTTGAATTCTTGGACGCGTAAGCTACGTGCACACGTTTCTACACCGTGAGTTTTGATGACAGTATGCGTGAGTTTCGGATCTAGACAGAGCCCGGTTCGAGCTTATTTCGAAAGACACAGCCTTATCCTAGCTTGATTCTGGAAAAATTTTTCTGCGTGCGCTTTTGTTTCGCGTTTCAGGGTTTCTTCCTTGCTTTCAGGAAGTACAGCGTTACGATTCCTGATGCTATAGCTGCTCCGACAAGTCCGCTTGCAGCTAGAAGCCATGCGGAAGGACTTGACGAAGATGACGAGAGAGATTTGAGTTGGTTTATGTTTGCGATTGTTTTGTCGTAGCAGTAGTAGGGATTAATGTTGAAGGGTTGGTTGCAGGGTTCTATTTGGCTTCTCTCGTGGTACTCGTTCCAGCTGTATATTAGCACGCACTTGACGCTGTTTCTGTGGCTTAACGTAATTCCATTGTTCGTCATACAAGCCCTGCGAGTAGGTTGAATCGAATACGGTGCTTATTCCTTGCCCTATGTGTGAACCGTCGTAGCGTGGTTCGATGACTACGACTCCGTCGTTTTTGTTGATAACTGGGGTGTCGTTTGAATCCACTGAGCAGGGTCTCCATGCGTACCAATCCACGTAGCTGCGGCTCTGACCCAGTATTTTGTCTTCGAACGTGGTGTCATTGTGTATCGCGTTTATGTTTGTCCAATTTGGATTTTGATTTAGACCAGTCATGTTTGGTGCGTTCCACCAGCATAGCAGAGGCCGTGTGCTATTGTTTAGGAAGAACCTCTCGTTTGGGTAGGCGTTGTAGAAGTTGGAGTAAATGTACGCCTTGATGGAATTGAAGTTGTAGGTTCCGGTTTCGTTAAAGCCTTCGACCATTATTACGATCTTGATGTTAGGAAAGCTCGCATTAGCAACCTTGTACAATGTCTCAACTGCCGCGTTAACAGAAGCTTTCTGTCCGCCATCGTATGGGGGCATTCCCCACCAAGATACTATAATGAAATTAATTCCCGCTATGGTCATCTCGCTTAGCTGCTTGTAAACAACTTCGGCATCACAAGAGTTGTAAAATCCGATGAGAGGAGTATCTTCAACAGCCCAATTCGAATTGGTAGAGCTATTCCAATGGCCTTGGTTAGGACAGATGCTAGAACCAGTACCGTTGTACCAAGCATAATAGAATACTCCTACTGGAATGGTTGTGTTCTGCTCACTAGATTCATGATACACTAGACCTGCTAAAGATACGATAAGAAGAACTGCAATGGCTATTGACAGGGACTTCCAAAAGTGCACGATTATTTCTCCCCACGCGCTACCAATTATTTGTGGATGGACATAAACTTACTCACAGACCTGTCATAGGTCTTCTCGACTTCCTTTGGAAAATAGCAAGCTGGCAACTCACCGTGCTTTCTATGGCTTCTTATGCATTCGCAGCATCTGCCCTTCAAATCGCAGCTATAAGTGCAGGAGCATTCTCGCAAGTTAATCTCCAAGTTGGGGCATTCGCTCATCTTCATCAACAACCATAACCTGAATAATCTTCCAGCAACAACTATTTAGAACCTACACAAAGAACGCATTCTGGCGCTCTCGGAATAAGGGAGATAGCGAGGTCTAGGTATTTGGAGGTTCTTTGACCAGAAGCATTTTATAAATCACAATCATAACAAAAATCACATGGGTTACAAGACTTGCGCTATATGCGGGCTTCAATTTCTCATTAAAAGTGTGGTCTGGTTGTACTTTCGTCTTTTGAGGGAAAAATAGATACCAACTGGAACTGCACCAGCTACTATCCCTATCAGTATTCCCGCCATGAAATAAGTAAATGGCTCAGTGTTGGCGGGCGGAAGTTGGGTAATTGTGCCCAAGAGCATATCGCCGTTTTGCATGGACGGTTCTACTGCAGTGCTTTCTTTCCATTCGTTCCACGATGTGATCATCATTATTAGCGCGGGCACTTCCAGAGCATCCAGCCTCAGTTCGTTCCATCAAGTATCGGATGATAAATACTCGATTTAGCTATTTTAGTTCAGATTGATATGTTTGGAGACGTGAAGAGCAAGCTAGAAAGGTATATTCAGATAGAACAGGCCCTGCTGGACCAATTCTCTCAGGTGATGCAACATGGCAGTGTTGGACAAGAAATTGGCAGAGCTGTAATAAGTGAAGGAGCGGCAGCAATTGCTTCAGGTATGTTCGAATCATCGTCGGCCGGAAGACTTGGTCGCAAAGTGACCACAGAGATACTTGATCAACAACAAAATAACCGGGTATTTTTCGAAAGAAGCAAATTGAAGAGCCAGCACGAATCCTTGGTGCAGGAAGCCAAAAACCTTCTTTCTTCGGTGTCAATCTACAGAAAAGATATTCGAGAACCAAACAGTAATTCTCTGATCGAAAGGCTCGATCGTGCTCAGGAGTTTCAGAGAGTTGAAACACGGATAAGAAGAACGATCATGGCGCTTAAAGGCATCGCTCGTAAACAGCTTGTCTACAACAAAGACATCGCGTCATCACAGATAACAACAGAGACCGTTGTTCCTCCCAGTCACACGTTTTCGGGCGTTCTAAAACTAAAAGAACTTCTACGAAGCGTACAAGGATACGCGAAGATTATCGATCCGTACGTTGATGAAACAACGCTGGAACTTCTTCTCCAAATCCCGGAGAATCGGCCTACCAAACTCTTGACAGAACTTTTGGGCGGAAAAGAAAAGGAAAAGCAGTTTCTCAAAGCCTATCAGAGGTTCAAAACGGAGAGACCACAGTTTCAAATTAGAAAGTGTGAGCATGGACTGATACATGATAGGTTCATATTGACTCCAACCCAAGGTTGGACCTCTGGATCATCTTTGAAAGATATTGGAAAGAAAATGTCCATAATAACAGAGATAAATGCCCAAAGTAAGACGGAAGTGGACAAGTGGTTTGACGAAATCTGGAAAAGTTCTAAAGACCTTCTACCTTAGTTGCAGCATAATGACTGCACTGAGAGCCGGCGTATAGGCTAAATATCGATACTATGTTGTATTCTAACTTCCCTTTTATTTAGGTTGACTCGCGGCGTCCATGCTGGGGGCGAGGAAGTTTTTGGAGCGAGGACGCGCTTGAAAATCATATCGTATCAGTGAAATCGGGAGTAACGTTGAATTGCTGACTCTAGGGCTCGCAGTTCATTGTCTTGAAGAATCCCGTTCGAGCTGGACGTTTTGATGAATTGGCAGAGTCTATCTGGTCTCAAAACAGTGACAGTCGGGTTGTTTACGCGGAGTGCCACTTCTCTGTTGGCGAAGACGACGATAACATTCACGTAGATGTCCTTGTTTGTCTTGTTTCGGATAAAATCCCTAAGTGTGATGGCATATCTCTTGACTTGCTTGCTTGGACAACCGATTTTGCCCAAGTATGGTGTACCTAGTTGGCCTACTTTGCGTTGAGTCCATGAGTCGCCATTGCACGTGACTAGCCCGTTGTGGTTTTTTGTCTCTATCACGAAGACGCCATTGGGCCCTAGTACTATGTGGTCTATATTTCCGCGCATACCCGGCAAGACCACATCATGAATAACATGGTACGGAAGACCCAGCGCGTTCAGGTGCGCTGCTATTGTTTCTTCTCCCACTGCTCCTATAGCCCATGTGCCTCCGCCGCTAAGGAAAGCCAGAATCGCAATCAGAAGAAATACGGACGAGACAATGAAGAAAGTATATTGAGATATTTCAACACCGACAAAGAAGAAAAATAGGGCTAAGACAAGGAGAACTACAGCGGTGACCCGAGCTTTTTTTCGCGCAGCGTTTGCCTTTCTCCTCGACTCAAACAACGATGCCCAACTCCGGCATTTAGAACTACTGAGCCACATCTGTTAGTAATCGTATGGTACGAATTTGGGATATTTCTCCATCAGCCATTTGGCCCTTTGTAGCAGCAACACCTTGGAACGTGGGTTCCGTGCCGATGGGGAAGTCGAACAAAAGAATAAATGCCTTGGAGTTGCGTCACCCAAGTCGAGCACATATAGACCGACTTGTCCTGGACCGCCTCGTTCGAAGGGCACAATGGGCTTTAGTGCATAACCTAGATGCTGGGCGTTTTTCCTTAGAAACTCTATAGCATAGTACTTTCTGGTTACGGCGCCTGCTACGTAGAGATGTTTGATTGACGGGTATGCTCTTATTTGCCCAACAAAATACCTCAAGTCGTTCTCTATAAGATCTAGGAACAAGTTTTGGATCTGTTCAGGTTCTCTTTGTAGTGAACTCATGGAACGTGTAGCCCGAGGGGAAAAGTCTAGGTGGATTGCACCTGGTGAATTGTGGTATGAAATCCCCATCTCTTCCAAGAAGAGCTCCCAAGTCTGAAACCACTGGTGAGTTGGCGCACCCATGGGCTTGCCAAAATAATTACGACAACGCTCTAGCAGATAATTCAACTCGCATTCCTCGGGCCATCGACGGTTCTCGAATTCGGTCGCAGAAGGATTTACCCCGACAGTTGCCGCAGTTGCCCTCTCTGGATCCCCAAAGAAGAAAATTGGGGGATTCGCTTCCCTTTCTGCAAATAATGGTTCGTAGTTAGAATTTGACTCATTGATCTCGCTCAACCAACGCTCGTAGTTGATTTGATTTGACATAGTTCATTGCCTTCCAACTATACTAGAAGAAGATTTACGAACAGGTTTTGGGTGATTTGTGGTATTCTGTTTTGCGCTCGCAATCTCGAGCGCGCTAGAAGATTTCCTTTTTGAAAGTTTAGTCAGACCTGCAAAAGAAACGAGAATCAAAACTGGTCACAGCACTATACGCAGAGCCTTTTTGATATCCTCTTTTTCTTCAGATGAGATTTGGCTTCTGTACAGGATCAGAATTTTCTCAAGATTCTCTTGAGCGCCCCAAGAATTGGTTATCTGATCATTTGATAGTGCTGCAGAGATAATATTTTCAATCTGCATAGCCGTAAATTGCCCATTGAAGTTCACGAGGATCGCAGAGGTCTTTTTGGCCATTTCATAGCTGTTACTGCTTGCGAACATTAACAAAAAGATGTCAACCCAGCCTTTTTCGAATGCTCTCTCTTTGGCATTAGCTAATGCCGTGTAATCCTGCAGCTTTGACAAAAAGAAGTCTGCGGCATAATATGATTTACCTACGAAGTGTATTATCCTGTCCAGCAACTCTACTTTCATGGATTCATTTTGCAGTCTCTCATAAACAAGATCCAATAGCTGGAATGATTTTTCGTTCGCCAAATACTCTTCATGAGAACTGATGGACATCAAGCTTTTCGATTATCCGGTCAGCCAGTGGCGACGCTCCTTCTTCACCGAATAGTGTAAGTTGGGCTGAAAGATCTTCGTCGCTCATCTCAGCCACTCTTTTCAAGATGTCCTTCGGGACCGTTGAAACATCGAGTACAGGGGTAAGCTTCGAAAGATATACCATGTCAGCAAGCTGTTTTTGATTATAGGTCGGCTTCAATAGAGAAAGGAACTCGGCTAAGCGTTTGTCGATCGTGAAGTCACCAATTTTCTGTTTTTCTTCGCTCGAGCCCCTTCCATTGGTCACCTGTATCGCCGCGTTCAAAATTGATGTGTCAGCTTCAATCTTCCTAGCAAAATCCGGAAAGAACGATTTTAGGAACAACCAAATTGATGCAAGAGAAACATCTATCTCAGTAAGACCAATTTTCAGTTTCTCCTGTTTGATTTTGAATAATCTCTCCAAGAATATGACTGAATTCAGCCACCTCTTGATCTTTCTGGGGTTGGGTTCTATGAATCTTGATATCAATTCGATCGTTTTAGGGCTCTGTTGAAGCTGTTGGGATGCATTTTCCAACAAAAACTCTTTTACCTCGTCGGGAGTTTTGGGAGGTAAATCGAATTCTAATTGAAAGAATTTTCCAACATAATTAAGTCCTTTGTCCTCTCTTGCGCCAAATCTCTGTTCAAAAGTTCTGCGTATCTGATCTTTGTCGACACCTACTATGAATACAGAATTCTTGCAGTTTAGGAATAATTTCATTGATTCGAAAATCTCAACACATTGGTCAGGCAGGCACCTGTCCAAATCATCTATGAAGACGACAATACGAGTTCGTCTTTTAGGGTCACTCTTTATTGCTTCCTCTATGTAATGGGAGAGTTCTTCCCTAAGGCAGTCGATCGCCTTGATGTCGTTCCAGACTCTATCCTTGATCTCTTCTATGTCTTTTGTAGTGACACCTGTCGTTTTTGAGAGCAGCAAGTTCGTCGATAGTAATAGCAATCCTTTTCCGAAGTCTTTGATTTTTTCTTTAAGCTCAATTGGCATCATTTCCTGCAAATCCATTATCACTCGATTCAGGAAAACGGTCCAGAGTGGCGTTTGAAGTTTCTCGAATTCCCAAGCGCTAAACCAAATTGCTTTGACACTCTTGAGTTTGTCATCTTGAAATTCCAGTTTCTTAACAACTGTCTTCATTAGGCTGGTTTTGCCACTTCCCCAATCCCCATGAACCGCAATGGTGAACGGCGTCTGCAGATTCCTATCTCGAATAATTGAAGCTAATAAAGTAGAATAATCATCAAACCCAAATTTAGTGGCATTCTCAGTAGCCTCATCGGGTAGCAAAGACTCGCCTTGGCGATCCATCCTGTAATCCCACCAGCGCATTCACGGTATGTTGTCAGAATCAGACTGGGACTTCTCTATATATGTTTATTAGGACAATCGAAATCGAGCGCACCAAAACTGCCCTTTAGCATTTTCGGTACTCTCATTTTCAATTACAATTCGACTCTATCGGGAGCAACTTTCTTAAAGTGACGTTGCAAAATAGTCTGATTGGTGATTGTTTGCAGTATTGGAAAATTGTTGCCGGTCACAAAGAGAGGGATCCAGATGAGACCAAATCACTTCTTTTGGGTGATTGGCTTCGGCACAACTATGTTGCGATTGGTTGGGAGAGGAATTCGCCCCAAGGCAAGGATTTCATGCGAAAGATGGAGATTGGTGACCAGGTCGTTGTTGTAACGGATGGTTACGTCTGGGCTTTGGGCACTATTGAGGATGAAATGAACGAGGTTGATTTGTCCAAGAACTCGCATTTGTATCCCAACCAAAGAAGAGTGACGTGGAGCAGAATAGCCAAGGCTGAATACAAGAGTTTTCCGCGGTTCCTATACAATAAGCTTAAGCATCCTAAGGCTTTGAGCAGGCTGAATCATGAGGACTGGGAAACTCTTTTGACTTGCATTTTGTAATAGGCAGGCCCTTGATCACTTCACGTTTGACGCGACAGATATTCAAGGAGCCCAGACCACTCACCAGTCTCTTGCATAGCAGGTTTTCCACTTCTTTTCCCATGTACCATTGTTTTGTTGGCCATCTCTCTTGTTTCGGTTTCTGACCACATCCAGCGACCGGCAGGTACGCTGCGGGTAATCAACGTGAAAACTGGATAGCCAAATGCGCTTTCCTTTATTGCGTATTTGTAGCCTTCTCTTTCGGAAAGTACGATGGCAGCGAAACGCAGTTGGGCGTAGAGTTGCCTCAGTTTATCGAAATTCTTTTTTATTTCGGTTGTTTGATCTGCCACTGCATTGTTTTTGATCTCAAGAACTGTATCTACTTCATCTATGCGGTAGTAGAACTTCGATGGATTGACCAAGGCCTTGAGATATATAAGGTCAATCTCTATTGCTGAGTGTTCAATTCCTACGCGCGGCATTGATATGTTTAGTCCGTGGTTCATTAGATGTTGACGCATTATCTGTTCTGTTGCTTTTCCGGAGATATCTCGGTTTCTAGCGGGCGATAATCTCTGATGCTGCTTCGTTGCCTCTGCTCGCTGACGCGAAACAAGCTTGCCGACTTCTAGGAACATCCGCATTTCTTCACTGAATGTGAACATTCCGATCTCTCCAGATATAGATCAATTCCCTTGCCTATTTTGATTCTTATTCGGTGAGTCTTGCTTAAGATTGAAAAGGCATTTTTCCTAGTATCCTCTTAGATACACTAAGCCATGATCAGTAGAAGGAATGGCAATATGTCAACAACGCGCCTAACTAAGCGGATTTTGGACGGCAAGCCAAAGTTATCTCTTGATCAAAGAAAAGCTGTGATTTCGAAAAGTAGGTACAACCGGGTGATCGCGGGTGCAGGTGCCGGAAAAACTGAGACTCTCACTAGGCGAATAGTCTATCTACTTTCAGTTGAGGGCGCGAAACCTGAAGATATTGTTGCTTTTACTTTTACGGAGAAGGCTGCTCAGAGCATGAAGAGCCGCGTCTATCAGAGAGTTGGCGAGATTTGTGGTGAGAAGGCAACGGCTAACTTGGGTGAGATGTACATTGGGACGATTCATGCTTATGCGAAGCGAGTTTTGGAGGATCATTTCGGGTTTGGAAACTGCAGTGTTTTGGATGATAATCAAGAAATTGCTTTTCTCTTGAGACATGGATGGGAAATGGGGCTTCATGTTCCTGGCCGTTCCTACTCTAATTGTTGTCGTGACTTTTTGCGCACGGTTAACATGGCATGGGATGAGCTCTTAGATGAGAAGACGTTGAAAAGACGGGCTCCCGAGTTCTTCAGGAAGCTTGAGCAGTATGAGGAACTCCTCAAGGAGCACAGGCTTTTAACTTTTGGCAGAATGATCTACGAGGCAGTGCTGAAGCTGAGGGAGGCTCCGGACACGCTGAGCAAGATCAAATATCTTCTCGTTGACGAGTATCAGGACATTAACCGCGCCCAGGCAGAATTGATTGAGTACGTTGGTAAGAAAGGCGGCATCTTTGTTGTGGGCGACCCAAGACAGAGCATCTACCAGTGGCGGGGTTCGGATGAGCGATTCTTCTTTTCCTTTTCTGACAAGTTCCCAGATACTCTACGGGTGAACATCAATGAGAATCGACGAAGCGGGAAACGGATCGTTTGGAATGCTAACAAGTTTGCCAGCACCTTTGAGCGAGGGCATTATGAAGCCATGGATCCGACACGGTCGGAAGAAGGTTTTGTGGCGATTGCAAGAAATGAAACTGCAGAGAATGAAGCCTCATGGATTGTTGACCAAATTCAAGCTTTGATGGAAGGCAATGATGGCGCGAAGTATTCGGATTTTGGAGTTCTAACGAGAAGTGTCAGCACTTCGGCAGGGCCGATAATTGACGAGTTGAAAGAGAGGCGAATTCCTTACATTGTAGGTGGGAAGGTGGGCCTTTTCAAAAGAGACGAAGCGCAAGCTGTAGGTCGAATATTTGCTTGGTTCTCAAATGATGGGTTTTGGACAATTGACGCGCACAACTGGGACGAAAAAATCACGGGCGATGACTTACTAACATCAGCTTTGGCGTGTTGGGATATGGCTCATCCACATGGTCACCCGAAAGATGCAGAACAAAACCTCCGTAAAATCAAGGATGACCTGAACTCAGACGAGCCTACGTATAACAACTTTACTAAGATTTACTATGATGTTTTGACTGCTTTGGGTTTTTACAATTTAGACTATCGCGACCGGAACGATGCGGCGATTATGGCTAACTTGGGGAGGTTCAACAATCTTCTAACCGACTTCGAATCTGCCAACAGGTTTGGCGGTCACAGTCCAAGATGGATAAAAGATTTGAAGGATTTGTGTTGGTTCATGGGTACATATGCTATTTCGGCTTACGAAGAGCTACCTTCTGATGACATTCGCGGAGTTGATGCTGTACAAGTTATGACGGTTCACCAAGCTAAGGGATTAGAATGGCCCACTGTTTTTCTTTTTGCCACGGTCGTTAGGCGTTTTCCTTCTTCGATGGTGGGGCGGGAGCAGGATTGGTGTGGTGTACCGAGAGATATGTTCGATGTTGCCAGGTACGAGAGCGACAAGGATGATGAGCGCCGTCTCTTTTATGTTGCCATCACCAGGGCGAAAGACGCTTTGGTTGTGAGTCATTTTTCGAGGCTGACGAGGGCTGTTTCAAGAAGTGAATTTATTGACGACATGGATCTTCGCTATGTTATTCCATTGAATGATGGGGCGCCTATTCCTTCGATATCAATCCATCCAGGCACAATGTCTGATGAAATTCAGACTTTTTCAGCAAGCGAAATCGTTACCTTTGGAATTTGTCCTCATATGTATCTTTTGAGAGAGCTTTGGGGTTATCAACCTCAACTTAACCCTGCAATCGGTTATGGCAACGGCATGCATTATTGTCTGAAGCGAGCAGGTGAGCTTGTGAAAGATGGTTACAGTCCAGTGAGCGCCGTCGCTACTAGCGTTGATGAGGGTTTTCACATGCCATTTGTAGGTGGAAGTGTTCTTGAGACCTTTAAAAATAGTGCGAGGAAGAAGCTTGTGGCATTTTCTCAGAAATATGGAGGCGATCTTAACCGTATTGAGGAAGTTGAGTATCGATTGGAGTTCCCTATTAACGAGGCTGGTATTACGAGCGCAACCGTCATGGGCAAGGTCGATGTCATCCTAAGAAGCGGTGGCGAATTGGAAGTTAGAGATTATAAGAGTTCTGAGGAAGCCAGAACCTTAGAAGAGGTCGGCACTCAAATCAGGCTTTACACTTCAGGGTTAAGGACTATGGGTAGACCTGTTTCCAGCGGCTCCGTTGCATATCTAGATGAAGCAGAGATAAAGCAGATCGACGTTTCCGATAAACTGCTCACCGAAGCGAAGCAAAATGCGCAAAAGGTTGTTGAGAGAATTGCGAAACGCAAGTTCAAGCCCAATCCAGGAGAGAGCTGTGATCGGTGCGATCAGAAACCCATCTGCAGATGGAGGAAGAATTGACATGATTGAAACGAACATCGAAGCTAGTCGAGAGCAAGTCAAGTCTCTGTTAAAGGAGCTTTTCCAGTTCGATGTGCAGGATTTGGATTTTGGGATTCCTAGGATTATGAATTTCAAGAGGAAAGAAATTGAGAGGTTCATGAACGAAGATCTAATAGCAGCTGCCGAAGCCGAGTTTAAGGAATACGCGAAATCTGGCAAGGCTGATTTGCAGAAGGAAGTCGATAGGCTTAGAGCGGAGATTGTTCGAGATTTTGGCGAAGGAACTATTGACGAACAAGGGAAGGTTCTGAGGGATAAGGATGCTCCAAAAATCAAAGAGTATTTGGACAAAGTGAGGGAAGTAGAGAGTGCACAGGTAACTCAATCACAAATAGAGGATGTTTTCAATAATATCTGTGAGTTCTTTTCTAGGTATTATGATAAAGGTGACTTCCTCTCAAAGAGACGATATGGCGGACGAGAAAAGTACTATGTCCCATACAACGGTGAAGAGGTTTTATTACATTGGGCAAACAATGATCAGTACTACATTAAAACCGGAGAATACTTCAAGAAATACAGCTTTAGAGCCGGAGAATACCGAGTGAATTTCGTGCTTAAAGAAGCTAACGTTGAACAAAACAATGTTAAGGGCGGATCTAAATACTTCATTTTGCTTGATGATGACTCTTTCGAATTGGATGAATGTAGAAGAGAACTGACTGTGTTTTTTGTATGGAGAGAACTTGTTGGTAGGGAAAAAGAAAAGTATGGAACAAGAGATGTTCAGAACGCCATAGTTTCAAACAATGCTGATAATTTGATTTCCAGAATACGCGACAGGGGACTCGAAACTGAGCTCAAGAAAAAAACTGAAGGAGAGATAACGGTTCTCGAGAAAAATCTAAGTGTGTACGTTGAAAGGAATACCAAAGATTACTTTGTTCACAAGAACTTGAAACTATTCCTAGAAAGAGAGCTCGACTTCTATTTGAAAAACGAAGTTTTGGATTTTGATGAGATTACGCAGATGGACGAAAAAAATCTTTGCAAAAATAGGGCAAAAATTCGGGCAATAAAGGAAATCAGCGAAAAGATCATCGACTTTCTTGCGCAAGTTGAAAACTTCCAAAGAATGATGTTCGAAAAAAGGAAATTCGTATTAAAGACAGACTATTGTGTAACACTTGATCGAGTACCTCAAGCATTCTATGATGAAATAGGAAGCAACGAAAAACAGGTTGAAATGTGGCGAAAAACTTTCAGTTTGGATGATGCGACGAAGAATACTTTCGATGAAACAAAAATGAAAAGCGTTTTGGATGCTTCATTCCTCAAATCACACAAATACCTCGTGGTCGATACATCTTTATTCAACGAGGATTTCAAGAACAGACTTGTCCAATCCTTAGATGATCTTGATGGGAAAATTGATGGCTGTCTGATTAAGAGTGAGAATTTTCAAGCGTTAAACCTTCTTTTAACCAAATACAGAGGACTTGTAAAAAGCATTTACATTGATCCTCCATACAATACTGGTAATGACGAGTTCCTCTACAAAGATAACTTCCAACACTCAAGTTGGCTTGCGATGATATTCGACAGGCTGCGATTGGCATACGAGATGTTACATCCGCAAGGCACCATCGGTGTGAGTATTGACAATAATGAGCTTGACGACCTGCTCAAGGTAATGGACCTTGTGTTCAAAAACAGACGTGCTATCATTACAGTCAAAAGAGGATCTGTTACAGGGCCAAAGGTAATCAATCCTGGGGTAGTAAACGTTTCCGAATATCTAGTTGTTTATTCGAAAGGCGATTCGGATTGGCAACCGAACAAAGTGTACCGTGAGAAAAAAAGAGATAAAAGATATAACAGTTTCATTGTTAATCGGGACAAAGACCCATCAAAATGGCAATTTGTGCCTCTCCTTCAAGCCTTTGCTCATTATAAGGGAATGCCACGAAATAGGCTCAAGAGTACCCTAGGAAAGAATTTCGAGGGACAACTTGAGCAGTTTACGATTGAAAATGCAAACGCTGTGGTGAGGACCGCTGCGCTTGACGATGATAAAATAAGCAAAGAGGCAAGAGCTTTGAAACAGAAATCAAAGGAAAATCCCGCTGCAATTTTCCATTTTCATCGAGAAAGCTTCGAAGATTGGTACATAATAAGAGGCGAGCGAATTCTGTTCTACTCTGACCGCCTTATACGGATAGGTTCTAAGATGGTTCAAGGCGAGTTAATCACAGATATTTGGGACGACACGCTTCCAAATGACCTTCATAATGAAGGCGGGGTCACGCTTAAGAAAGGGAAGAAGCCTGAAAAATTAATAGGGCGTTTTATTGAGTTGACAACAGACCCTGGAGACCTCGTATTGGATTTTTTCGCAGGTACAGGGACCGCATGTGCTGCTGCCCAAAAAATGGGACGGAAGTGGATTGGTGTGGATAGTGCCGAATTTTTTGATTCTCTCCTGGTGAGAAGGTTGGAGAATACGTTAAATGGTGAGCAATCAGGAATTTCTTCGCCCAATAATTGGAAAGGTGGTGGCCTTTTCAAGAAGCAAACGTTGGAGCAATTTGAGGACTCCTTGGACAACATTGTTTTCAAAGAAAAGGACAAAACAATTCAACAGACACTTGATGGCTTTCAAGATTATTTTCTACGCTACATGCTCGATTACGAAACCCGCGAAAGTCCAACAAGACTGTTGATAGACAAATTTCAGACACCCTTTGACTACAAAATCAAAACAACCATCGAAAACGAAGAAAAAGAACAAACGGTGGATCTCGTCGAAACTTTCAGCTATCTTCTTGGACTTCGCGTCCAAAAAATACGCACTCTGAAAGACGGAGAAACCACATACCGCACTGTGTTGGGAAAACGCAACAACGAAAACATAGTCATAATCTGGCGTAACGCAAAAGGCAAAGATCTCCAAAGAGACAAGAAATTCATCGAAGAAAACGTGTTACGCGACAACCCTCCTGACACCATATTCATCAACGGAGACAGCTACATCAAAAACTCAAGGGCGATAGAACCAGAATTCAAAAGACTAATTGGGGCGTAACAGTGCCGAAAACAAAGGCGAACCCGCAGATCAGAAGCAAGTTTAGGCTTGAAGATCAACTCTTACTCGCAAGATTCATTGCCAACAAAATCGGCATTACCAATGTATCAGAGATAAAAGAATTTGGAGAAGTGAAAGAGGGCTTCGACTCAGACGGCAGGAGTTACATGTACCACGCAATAATAATGCGCAGAGGCAACGCAATACCCGAAGACAGACTGAGACAATACGATGACAACATAAGAAACTACTTCGAAAACCTCAGAAGAAACAGGGAAGAAAGAATCTCCCTCAAATATTACCAATACCTGGCTCTTCTCTTCTCAGAAATCTACTTAGATTTTTACTTTCAAAACCCGGTTGGTTTCCTGAACGAGATAAACGAACGGATGTCAGAAACAACCGAACAAGAATTCTTCAGCGCTCTAGATCTCAAGAAAATCGCGTACTGGATGGCTACAGGAAGCGGCAAGACCTTCATAATGCATGGCAACTACTGGCAATTCCTAGCCTACAACAAGGGACCAAAGAAACTAGCCTATGAGAACATTATACTCATCACGCCAAGCGACGAAATGTCAAAACAACACCTTGATGACTTCAAAAAAAGCGGAATCCCAGCCATAATGTTTCACGGCGAATCCGTAGGATATTTTGAAGGAGATAAGAACGCGGTTAAAGTGATTAGCATTCATAAGCTCAAGCTACCTGAGGACAAGAAAGGCGAAGGCGTCACAGTAGATGTATCGAGTTTAGGAACGAAAAACTTGGTTCTCGTAGATGAGGGACATAAAGGCCAGAAATCGGAAGACCTGAAGTGGAAAAGAACACGCGAAAGACTCGCAAAAGACGGTTTCACCTTCGAATATAGTGCTACTTTTGGTCAAGCCATTACCAGCAGCAACGAAGAGATTTTCAGAGAATACTCAAAAGCAATACTCTTCGACTACTCCTACAAATACTTCTATGGCGACGGATACGGAAAGGACTTCCGCATCCTAAATTTAGACACCAAAACTTTCGTCGATTCACAGATCCCAATGCTTTTACTCGCCAATACTATGTCGTTCTATGAACAAATCCTCGAATACGAAAAAGCTGGAAACAGCCTGAGAGACTATGCCATCGAAAAACCTCTATGGATATTCGTAGGCAGCAGAGTGAGAGACGAAGCCTCAGATATCCTCAAAATCACTCAATTTTTGAACTGGCTTCTTGAATCAGACGAAAAAACAATCAAACAACACATCGAAAACATATTAAGAGGAAACTCTGGAATCCAAGCTGAAAAAAGAGACATTTTCACACCAAGAGTTCCTGAAACGAACTTCATCTACCTGAGAGGAAGGAAAGTCTCCTCTGAAGAGGTTTACAACGGCATATTCAATGAGATCTTCCACGTCTCACCAGGTGTTATGGGTAGAAAACTGCACCTTGTAAATCTCAAGAACGCAGAGGGCGAAATCGGTTTAAGAGTAGGAGCCTCCGAGAAATACTTCGGAGTAATCTATATAGGAGAAAAGCCAGAATTCCTAAAACTAGTCCAAGAAAGCACAGAAGATATCCCAGTAGAGTCTGCCACGCTAGGCAAGTCTCTTTTTGATGACATAAGTGACGCTTACTCGACAATCAACCTACTTATTGGAGCCAAGAAATTCATAGAAGGCTGGAACTCATGGCGAGTCTCCAGCATGTGCCTTCTAAATGTCGGAAAAAGCGAAGGACCCCAAATCATACAATTGTTCGGAAGAGGCGTAAGACTCAAAGGGAAGGACTATAGCCTAAAGAGAAGCAGATTCATGCCCCCACCTAACCCAGAACACATCGAAATCCTCGAGACATTGCAGGTTTTCGGCATTCAAGCGAACTACATGCAAATCTTCAAGCAAATTATAGAAAAAGAAGACGTCCCTTCTTACAAACTACCACTGGAGACCATAAAAATGGAACCATTCCCACAGGATCTACAAATTCTCGGCCTCAAAGGCGGATGGTCATTCGATGAAGAACTAATAGAGCTCAAACCAGAAGATGGCATTGATGCCAGAATAGACCTACTACCGAGAGCCACTATCATAGACCTCAGAGAGAAACAAGCTCTAGCCTCAACACAGAGCCAAATACCCAAAACTATAAAGAGAGAGGTACTAGACCTACTCGACTGGGACAGCATCTACTACACGTTATTGGAGTATAAGAATGAAAGAGAGCTTGGCAACATTGTTATCACCAAAGAATCACTCAAACGAATAATGTACGAAGCAAAATACACCTTACTATGCAACGATGAGCTTATCACCCCAAAAAACTTCGAAGCATTGGAGCAAATTGAAGAAGTCGTCGTTCTTATCCTGAAGAAATACTTCTCAGCCTATTACTCCAAGAAAAGAAACGCCTCCGAAAAGACGCACCTAGAACTCAAACCTTTGGAGAACAAAGACCAAAATCTCGTATCATCCTATAGAATTCAAATCAACGAGGACGACAAAGTCCTAATCAGCAAGATTGAAGAGTTGATCAAATCAGGAAGAATCTACGCATCTGGAACTGAAGTCAAACTCATCAGCGATTTGAGAACCTTTACGGATACGAACCCAACCTCATTCAAGAATGCGTTCTTTCCGCAGCACTTGTATCAACCTCTCTTGGTAAGGCAGAACACAGACCGCATAGTTACAGCGCCAATCGGATTAAACGAAGGTGAAACCAGATTCGTGGAAGACCTTAGAGATTATCTCGATGCGAACAAATCCTTTGCTTACCAAGTTTATCTGCTGAGAAATCTGACCAAGAGTAGAGGAGTTGGGTTTTATGAGTCACATTCCTTCTATCCGGACTTCATCATGTGGATAAAGAAAAACGAAAAACAAACAATCGTATTCATCGACCCAAAAGGCTTGACACACCTCGGCTTAGATGACCCAAAGCTCAAACTCCATGAATACCTTAAGGAACAAATACAAAAAGAACTCAAGGATCCAAACGTGAAATTGGATGCATTCATAATCTCCGTCACGCCTTATAGCGATATGTCTAAACGAACGCCAGGACAATACCTCCCTATCGAAAACTTTGAAAAAGACAAGCACGTCCTGTTTCAGTTTAGAGACAAGAGCATCCGGAATGTGTCATATGTACCAAGAATGTTTGAGATTCTTGCGAATAACTGAATGCTAACTTCAATGGCTTCTTAGATCCTTTTTCGCATACATATTTGGTGCGCCTATGAGCCCTGAACCTTTTATAGCATTTCTTTCGCGCGTTATTTGGAAGACCAAAGGCTAGTAGCAAAAGACAAAGGACGTAACTGGCTATTGGTGTAGTGTTTTGATGTAGATTGCTTTTAGGCCTTTTATGGTTGGTAGGGTTTCTTGTGGTCCGGCTTCGGTGAGTGCTTGCATGATGTCGGGTGCGAGGTTTCTTGCGTTGAATTCGTTTCCGATCTCTTCGAGTGTTATGTAGCTTAGGGTTAGTATTCGTTTGCGTCT
>DATHCB010000012.1:0-5044 GCA_035319765.1 Bathyarchaeia archaeon | reverse complement strand
GCGTGCAGCGTCTCGGATCCGCTCTCTTCTCAGTAGATTACAAAACTTTGCTAATCCTTGTGCCCCCATGATCTTTCCAACCAACATGTCACCATTTTCCCCTGCTCGAACATCGAATTCTGCGGCACCAAAAATGTTCTCGACTGCCAGCCTAACCTTTTCAGTCTCCTCAGTAGGATTGATTTCCGTTTCTATAATCGTCATTATTTCATTCATTTTCAGTAACTTTCCTCAGCACAGCTAGAATTTTCTTCTCTGTCTCAGTTCTCTCGCCTTCGTTAATTATTAGATAGTCTGCAAGTGCTATGGCGTTGCCCAAGCCTACGGATAATTCTCGCATGTCCCTCTCAAAAAAGGTTGCCCAGCCCCGAGGATCGTCGCTTCTTCGTCTTCTAAAGAGTCTTCGAAAACGTGTTTCAGATGAAGCATAGACGGCGATTAAGACAAATTTCTCGAAGCGTCTTCTAAACTCCTCAAGCTCATTTAAGCTTCGCAAGCCATCGACCACAACCATTCTGCTTTTTGTGCCTTCAATCTTAGAAACACAACGTCTGGCGACTGCCGCAGAGCCTTCTTCTTCTCTAAGTTTTAACATTATGGTACCCATGTTTTCAGGGGTTAAGTGCAATCCTCTCTTCTTGGTCTCTTCTCTTATCACGTCTCCCATCGTAACTACCGGATAACCCATTCTTTCGGCCATATTAGTTACCAATGACTTGCCTGCCCCAGGCATTCCAGCGACACCTATGACTATTTTCGTATTCATTTTTCTATTGGCCCGCTAATTGCTCTAAAGCGGTTGCAAATTTAAATTCACTGTGCCCTTCGATTAAATTTATAATTTAAAAGGCGCAAAGGTATGCTGAGACACATGCCAGAAACTATCAGAAGTTTTGTCGCCTTCGACATCGATAACCAGCAAGTTCTCGCCAGACTAGGGGAAGCCCAAGACACACTTTCGCGAAGCGGCGCAGACTTGAAACTAGTGGAACCACAGAACATACATATAACACTACGATTCCTCGGCGATATAACCCAAAGCATGGTGGACAGAATTGGGCAAGAAATGCAGAGTATAACTTTCAAATCGTTTGATGTTGAAATCAAAGGCATCGGCGCTTTTCCAAATCTTAGGTATGCCAAGGTGATATGGGCTGGAATCCAAGGAGGCGGAGAGGAATTGAGCAGAATTTTCGGCCAACTGGAACCGCGGCTGAGGTTGCTTGGATTTGCCCCAGACTCGAAAGGATTCAGTCCACACTTGACGATTGCCCGTATGAAAAGCGGAAGAAACAAATCCGAACTTGCCAAGGCCATCACTGAAATGAGCGTTTTTGAGTTTGGAAAGGTACAAGCGGAGAGTTTGAGGCTTAAGAAGAGCGTCTTGACGCCACGGGGTCCCATCTACTCTATTCTGAAAGAAGCACATGCTGTGAAGTGACACCATGCATAACGACTTTGATAAGATTTGCAGGGAAGTCCTGAAACAAATTACTCCAGAGACTGGAAGGAGAAAACAGGTTCTATCACTAGCTAAAAAACTTGAGAAAAAAGTCAGAGCTGTCGCAAGGGATGCCGAAATCGACACGGAAGTTCGCGTGGAAGGCTCTGTTGCAAAAGATACATGGCTGAGTCAAGAGCCCGATATCGACATTTTCGTTCGTTTTCCCTCCACAACCTCCAGAGAACAGTTCGGTACGAGTGCCCTGAAAATTGCCAGAGAAGCTGCTGCAGGCTATAGGCAATTAGAACGGTTTGCTGAACACCCTTACTTGGAGGCATTTGTCGATGACATTAGAGTGAATATTGTTCCATGCTACAAAGTGAGGAAGGAGGAGTGGAAGAGCGCCACGGATCGTACACCATACCACACAGACTACGTTAAACCTCTCCTGAATCCGAAATTGAGGGCGGAGATTAGGCTATTAAAGCAGTTTTTGAAAGGAATAGGTGTTTATGGGGCCGAAATAAAGGTCGGTGGCTTCAGTGGGTATCTCTGTGAATTGCTCATCTTAAACTACAAGTCACTTTCTGGTGTGTTGACAGCAGCTGCCGAATCGAAAGGAAGGCAAGTAATAGACTACGAAGGATTTTACAGAGAACGAGGAAGAGATTTGGACTTGCTTTTTAAGGGGCCTCTCGTCATCATCGACCCAGTCGATAAAGGAAGGAATGCTGCTTCCGCAGTGAGAGAGGAGTGTCTCGATGAGTTCATAGCTGCATCGCGTGCGTTCCTAGCAACGCCTGACAGGCAGTTCTTCTTCCCAGCCAAAGCAAGACCACTGACAAAAGAACGAATCCTCAATTTAATGATGGAACGAGACTCCAACCTAGTCGTCATAAAATTCGGCAGAGTTGATGCTGTGCCTGACGTATTGTGGGGGCAGCTTTACAAATCACGACGAGCATTTCGAAACCTGCTTTCTCAGAACGATTTCAGCATAATTCGAGACGCTGTTTGGAGCAATGAAAAAGATATGAACGTATTCATCTTCGAATTGGAACATCTTTCACTGCCGGCAATTAAGAAGCATTTTGGACCGCCACTCGAAAGACCCAAGGAGTGCCAAAACTTTCTCAAGAAGCACCTAAACTCGCCTGACACGCTTTCTGGACCAATGATCAATAACGGGAGATGGGTTGTGGAAACAAAGAGGAAGAATCTGGAGGCAGATGAGCTCTTGGAACGTGAACTGAAAGAGGGCGGAGAAAATAGCGGAATCGCTGAAGAGATTTTAAAAACCATTCGCGAAAACTTTGAGGTACTCACGGATGATGTCATTCTGAACCTTTACACGTCGAACAGTAACTTCGCAGAATTCCTCACGAATTATTATTACGGCAAGCCCGACTGGCTGAAAGGCCAGGCAGAAAAACAAAAAGCTCGGGCCACTTCCTAAAGTGAGGGAAACATGTGAGAGGAAAAAGTTGGATGTACTGCAAGCTGTTAGAGGCGCAGAAGTATCCGTGCTATCAGGAGTCAACCAGTCGAGCAGAAGCTAGTTGAAACCCTGATTGATGCAGCCCGACACGCACCTTCTGCGGGCAACATTCAACCGTGGGAATTCGTGGTTGCCAAAAAACCCTTTGTAAGACGCCAACTTGCCGCGGCAGCGTTGAATCAAGCCTTCATTGAAGAAGCCCCCGTAGTGATAGTTGTCTGCGCTAACGAGGTGATGTCTGAAAGTGGTTGTGGTTCTCGCGGCAAGACGCTTTAATGTATTCAAGACACAGCGGCAGCGACTCAAAACATTCTCCCACAGCATATGCAATAGGACTCGGGACTTGCTGGGTTGGAGAGTTTAGAGAGGAGGAAGTGAAGAAGGCGATAGGCCTACCTAATGGAGTCGGGCCGTTTGCAATTATCTCTATTGGCCACGCAGCAGCTAATTCATCGAAGAAGCGTCCGAGAAGATTGCTAAAAGAAATAACGCATGATGAAGAATTTTAGATATCCTACCGGTTTGAAACGCAGAAGGCACAGATTATACGATCATGCAAGAAGCAAATCGTATAATCCCTCTGTTTGTGACAGCTCACATCGTTCAAGTGTGCGTGCATATTTCTAAATTTCCCGGCCTTTTTGGCATGATGACCACCTGGCTTTCTTAATGGAGGCTTCTAATGCTCTGACCTTAGCTGTGTGCGCGCACAGACTACGGTCTCGGTTTAGTGTATGCTCCTAATATCCTTCAAATATGCTCGACAAGCAAGAGCGCAGTTCAACCAGCCTAGCAAACGAATTTAGGAACAGCCACGTGCGCTCTGGATTCATGAACGTACGCAACACATTCTGAATGGTTTTCAAATCATAAGCAGTACTACGTATGATATATTACCAAAGTTCTTTAATGACTCAAAACATTCAATTTAAAACAGAGCTTACAGCCACGAAGCCAGCCACCTCCTTAGTGGGTGCAAATGTCAAAACCAGAGAAAGTCCGAAGAACGGAAATCTTCAAAGACCGTTTGGTTCAGATGCTTCTAGGCAAGTTCCTGAGCGGAGAGGTCAGCAAACTGGAGCCTGTTTACGATGCTGACGCAGGCTATAGGTATCCGATCATTGAGAAGATTGTAGGCGACCCTAAGGCTGTGGATGAGTTTCTGAAGCAATTAGCGGACGTGGGCGTTCTCAAAAGGGAGCTTTACGACAGAACTATCTTTTGCCCGGACTGCGGTTCGGCAAAGACCTCAATTCACTATAATTGCCCATACTGCAAGTCATTTGATGTCGAAAAAAGCTCATTAATAGAACATGTGCAATGTGGATACATCGACACGGAACAGCACTTTCGCTCAGGAGAACAGCTCATCTGCCCTAGATGCCATAAAGAGCTGACTAAACCGGATGTAGACTATAGGAAAGCTGGCATCTGGTGCGTGTGCAACAGTTGTAGCAAGAGTTTCGATATTCCAGTGCCATCTCATTTTTGCCGCAAATGTCAATTCGCATTCACGTTTGAAGACGCTTTATACGAAGATGTGTACAGGTACACTTTGAGCCCTGAAGCCGGAAGAGAGGCGTCTTTGGGTTGGATAATGGTAAACCCGATACGTCAATTCTTGGAAGGTAAAGGTTACAAAGTTGAGACGCCGGGCGTTTTGAAGGGAAAGTCTGGTGCCAGTCACCTGTTTGACGTAACAGCCTCGCTTAAGGATGACGTAAAAGAGACCCTTGTAATTGACATTGCTACGGCAACTGAGGATGAAGTTACTGAACAACCGGTAATTGCTTTGTTTGCCAAGATTTACGATGTTTCTCCAGGCTGTGCGTGCTTAATAGCCGTGCCGAAGATTAGTGAAAACGGCGAGAGAATGGCGAAACTCTATAACATCATTCTACTGGAGACAAGAGATCCAAGCGAAGTAATGAAGCGGTTTAAAGATAGCGTGTTTTAAGGCGGTGGGGCGAACTATCGTTGAGGAAGAATGGAGATGTTCCCGCGGCTAGTTACAGCCTTGACGATGTACTGGCCTTCTGGAAGATTGACAGCAGCGTTGAAAAATGAAGCATTCACGCCAGAATTTATGAAGTAGTCTACGT
>DATHCB010000011.1:0-10040 GCA_035319765.1 Bathyarchaeia archaeon | reverse complement strand
AGTCTAGGCAGGTATACCTTAAACAATCTCAGTCGGCACTTCTTGGGCTGCTTTAACCATGGCAACTGCCGCAGCAGTATATTTCAGCAGCCGTACCAGGTCTCCCTTGACTCTGAGCTGGCCGGTTAGCATTGCCTGAGTCGGGTTCAGCTTTCCGGTTATGACTTTCGTCCATATACTGTACTTGCCTGACAGCTTGTAGGGGACCTCAGTAGCTTCCGGGTTTTCCACCCATTCGTACGAAAGACACTTGCCGTCATGCAGATCGAGACTGAAAGCGGCGCTCTTGCTTCCGAGTTTCGTCGCGAGAGATTCCGGTAGCTCATTGATGACGAACATTATTCCCCATTGCCATCCTTTTCCCGTCTTGGCGTACTCCTCGCTCCGATTAAGCGCCTCCATGTAACTCGTCACCCACTCTTTGCTGGGGAATGGCTTCCTTGTTATCGAAGCATCACTCATTACAATGTCACCTTCTTATGTCTCCTGTTCAGCTCCTCCCATAACTAAGGATTTCGAAATTTCGTTGAAGACGCCCTCCTTGTTGATGTACACGTGTTTGAGTTCCGTGTACTCGTTCAATGCGTCTTCGCCTAATTCCCTGCCGAAGCCGCTCTGCTTATACCCGCCCCGAGGAGCGTTGACGCTCAGAGTGTGCACGTCGTTGACCCAAATGGTACCTGCCCTTAGCTTGGAAATGACGCGTTCTGCTCTGCTCTGGTTGCTCGTCCACACCGCAGCCGCCAGACCGTACGTAGTATCGTTGGCCATCTGTATTGCCTCCTCTTCTGTAGAATATTTGATGACGGCAAGAACGGGGCCGAATATTTCCTCCCTTGCAGCTTTCATCGAGTTGTCAACACGATCTAGTATGGTGGGCTCGTAGTAAAATCCGTTCTTGAGTTCTGCTATTTTTGGAATATTTCCGCCGCATACCACCTTCGCTCCCTCATCTCGAGCACTTTCGACGTACATATCAACCTTTTTTCTCTGGGCCTCCGTGATGAGCGGCCCCATATCAGTAGTGAAGTCATTAGGTCTTCCTAATTTAATAGTAGATGCCTTCTCTACAAGCTTGGCAAGAATCTTGTCATGAAGGTCACTCGGTACGATCAGCCTAGTGACAGACTCGCATAACTGGCCTGCGTGCAGAAAGACGCCCAGTAATGCAAGGTCAGTGGCCTTGTCGAGGTCCGCGTCGGGCAGTATTATGTTGGGCGATTTCCCTCCTAATTCTAAGGTGAACCTCTTTATCCCGCCTGCTCCAAGTCTGATTATTTCCCTGCCGACTTCGGTGGATCCTGTAAAACTAATCTTGTCTACTCTACTGTTTGAAGCGAGGGCTCTTCCAGCCTCGATTCCTGGACTCGTTATGACGCTCAGCACGCCCTTTGGGATGCCTGCCTTTTCCAGAGCCTCTGCCATAATCAGAGATGTGAGAGGCGTACAGCTGGATGGCTTGAGGACAACAGTGTTCCCTGATGCAAGCGCAGGAGCAACTTTCCACGCAGCCATAAGCAGAGGTATGTTCCAAGGAGTGATAGCGGCAACTACACCCATAGGCTCTCGAACGGTAAAGCTTTCAAATCCCTGGAAATCCGAGATGTCCACCGCCCTTCTTACGCCAACTCGGTCCGACAAACTGGAAAGGTAAGCAAAGTGGTTCAGGGCGAAGGGCAGCTGAAAGAAACTCACTTGCCTCAGAGTCATCCCAGACTCCATTACTTCTGTTTCGATTAATCTCCATTGCCAGTTTGTCATTATCTCCAGCGCTTTCATGAGAATCCTTCTTCTTTCAGCAGAAGGCAGTTCGCTCCACACACCTCGGTCAAAAGCATCCCTGGCAGCATCTACACAAGCGTTCGCGTCGTCGGCAGAACACATTGGCACTTCTGCAAACGCTATTCCTGTTGAAGGGTCGATCACTTGGCTGTAACGTTCAGTCGAAGAACCCGCCCATGCTCCTCCCAAAAAAGCCATCAGTCTAGTCAGAGCGCGGGCGCTCATTCTTAAACCCTCAACGATTTACTTACTGGAAGACCCTACGGATATAAGATTAGTGCGCGCGAGGATGCAGCTGTCTTGAACTGAGGAGCGCTTTCCATAGTCGAATGGCCTTAAAGATTGGGTTGCACGCACAGTGCTTTTGCAGTTAGGGCTTTATGTATTGAGTTAGTGTGGCGTTTCTGCAGTAAGCTGTGCCGTCGCATGTTGCTGTGTTATACTTCGGAAGATCTTCTCGGCAGGTTGCGAATTGTAAGTTGTACTTGAGAACAATGGGCCTTAGTCGGCTTATGATAGCAATTCTCTTTTCTCTCGTTAGGTACTTGTAACCCGTTATCCACTTGGCATCTTCGTAAGCTTTAACGAGTTTTTCACGCTTTTCAGGAAAGGCCTGTTTTATTTTTGTGAAAAAGCCCCTTACTGGCTTCAATGTAGAAATGGTGATTTGTTTGATGCCTATTGCTGCAAGCGTAGAGACTAAAGTTTCGAAATGTTCCGAGCTATCATTCACGTAGGGAATTATAGGGTCAATTCTTGCATGGGCGTGTATTCCTGCCGCCAGAATTTTCTGTAGGGCTGAAATGCGTTTTTCTGGAGCTGGAGCGTTGGGTTCGATTTGTTTTGCGATCGCTTCATCTGGTGTAGTCACAGTTACGGACACGACTGTCAAGGTTTTCTGGAACAAGTCAATGTCTCGTGTTACAAGGTCGGATTTGGTTACGATGAGAAGCGGAAAATCATACTCGGCAAGGGTTTGTACGCATTTTCGTGTAATCTGGTGTTTCATTTCTAGCGGTTGGTACGGGTCGGTGCAGTCGCTAATCATCACTGGTAACTTTGGCTTCGTGTCCCGTGCCATCTGTTCAATTCTTTCGGTCAGCTCGTCGCGAGGTTTAGATAGACCGTTAAAGTTTGGGAATTTTGTCGCGTAGCAATAGATGCAATCGTGGCCACAGCGTCCGAGGTAAGTGTTCAGATTGTACTTGGGTGGGCATGTGCAGAATCCTTTAGCCGAGGTGTTGAAGCGAGATAGTTGCATATACTCATAGATTATTGAAAAGGTAACTAATAATGCCTCGGATCTCTATGCGGGAAATCATCCTCGCGATTGAACTATCAGTCGCTTACAATTATCGAGGCTTCCTAGGGATTTCACTTGAAGACGTTGCTTCCAAGCCGTAAGATTTCCCGAAGTCAAGATAGACTTTTAACGAGATCTACTTTTTAGTCATGTACAGTGAAACTGTTGACATTATGTTCAGTGCCGCTTGAACGGTTATGCGCGTCGCCTTATGCTGACGTTATCTGCTATCCCAGGCTAGCCCCGCAAGATCTGCGAGAACGCCTTCAGGAACTGAAAAAACATCGGATTACCCGCATCGAGTTTGTTGGCGAAAAATCCGTGCACAACCTGCCAGTGCTGGGTAAGGGATGCGTTGGTATTGTCGTAAAAGCTTTCACTAGCGCTACTTGCGTTGCTTTGAAGATCCGGCGGGCAGATGCTGATCGCGTGGAGATGAAACACGAAGCAGAAATGCTGAGAAAAGCAAACTCCGTGGACGTAGGTCCCAGATTTTTCAGTGCAAGTAAAGACTTTATTCTAATGGAGTACGTAGACGGTTCTCTCTTTCCCCAATGGCTGAAAACGGTCAAGGGAAAGAAGAGCAGGGCAAGAATCTTCAGCGTTTTACGTCTAGCCTTGGAGCAGTGTTGGCGTCTGGATAAAGCAGGCTTGGATCATGGTGAATTGAGCCACGCCCCGAAGCACGTAATCATAGAAAGTGGCGATACACCATGCATAATAGATTTCGAAACTGCTAGCACGAATAGAAGAACTTCAAATGTAACTTCATTGTGCCAGTACTTCTTCATAGCGACTCCGATTGCAAAGCAGATTGCAAAAAAACTAGGCAGCTTCGACCAAGAAGAGTTGAAGTGGAAGCTAAGAGAATATAAAGAGAAAAAGACGAGACATGCCTTTGAAGCTGTTTTTGACACAGTTAAAAAAGCTTGGTAGCGGGGGGTCGATTTGAACAACCGATCTCTGGGTTATGAGCCCAGCGGGTTAAACCTGGCTACCCCACCCCGCTTCTTTAAAAGCCCATGCATAAATTCTGCGGTGTAGTAGTTAGAGTTGTGTCTTTTAAAAACTTATCGTGAACAATGCGAAAAGCCTATAGACGATGCTACAGTGTTTAGGGTGAGCGTGCATCCTTGGACAAAACGTACTTTCATCAGCTAAATAGGCCAAACCTCAAGCAACCCGCGTTGGTCGTTGGGCTGCCTGGCTTCGGCAACGTCGGCAAGATCGCGACAAGGCTCTTGATAAAATTCGCGGGCGCCAAGCCTTTTGCAGCGCTTTACTCGCCTCTCTTTCCCGATTACGTTCTGATTAACTCCGAAGGAATCTGTCGGCCTCCACGCTACGAGTTTTATGCTTCTGCGACTGAGAGACGAAATCTTATCATACTGACCGGCGATACTCAACCCTCGTTGGACGATGTAATTGCACATTACGAACTGTGCAGCGAAATTCTGGATTACGTACAAGAGTACGACGTGCAGTTTCTAGTCGTGATGGGCGGTGTACCAGTGACTGCGCCTAAGAAAGAAGTCTACGTAGCTGCGACTTCACCTGCTCTCACGAAGGAAGCAACGGAAAAAGGAGCCGTCATTTACGGAAAGGGACGGATAATGGGCGGAACGGGTCTTCTCCTCGGACTTGCCAAGAAAAGGGGCCTCGACGGCATCTGCCTGCTAGGTTCAACCACGGGAATGAGAGCAGACAAAGGCGCCGGTCTAGAGGTTTTCAAGCTTTTGAACAAAATCCTAGGAACAGAAGTAAAGGAAGCGCTATAAGGAAAAGCATTAATATTCACTCTCACATTTTGCATGTATCGCGAAGGGCATTACATGCTAAGGAATCGGGCATTCTTCAAGAAACTAACGAGTGGACGGTGGGCACAGGCTTTCTGGATACTCCTCTCCGTGGTTTTGATGTTTGCAGGGCCTTCATACATGATCATCGTCCTTAGACATTTTATAAAATTTCCCTATCTACAGCTCACGAGCGTAATACTCTTCATAATTGGACTGTACCTTTTCCTCAATGTTTACGAAGAGAAATAACCTTCTGACGGGATCGTCAAGATCGAGGCAAACGCTTCTTTGAATGGGCGACTCTTAAAGCCTTAGAATACCGGTCCACGTTAGAACGTATGCTTAAGTAATTCTTTTAAACTACGGAATAGACTACAAAGGACAAAAAGAGGTTCAGCAATGAGTAGTGAGGAAGAGCCAGCGGGCTTAGAAATTGGCGAAAAATTCTTTGCAATATTGATAATCCTCGTGGGCTTTATCCTCTTTTATTATACGTACACGAGTTATTCGACGTTGAGCAGCGTTGTTCCAAGTTTGCCTACGATCGTTCCTGGCTTGTTCCTGTGTGCGGGCGCTCTTTTTTTCGTGGTAGGCATTTTGCTCATCATTGCTAAGGAAAAGGAAGAATAGGGACCTAGGAAGGAAAACCGGACCGTGGGTTGATCTTTCACCGAGTGAGGTATAAGAGATAGGTTTAATTCGTAGCATGCTTCTGTGCAAAGTCTGTTTCGACACAGAGCTTCAGATTCGCTCGTCCTGCAGCATGTCATTGCTTTTGCCAATATTTGCGCTATTTAATGGGAAAGGTATATTTATGCGCTTGGCGTGAATCGTAGCGTCACAAGGTGTCTGACGGTTGCCGATTACCGATCCGATAAAGAAGGCCATTGCGCAGAAGCGCAGACTGTTTGTTAAGATTTGTCGAGATTGTGGCGCGCGCAATGCTGGTACCGCTGTAAAGTGCCGCAAATGTCGAGGTCGGAATCTGCGGTGGAAAAAGAGAGAAATAGTGAAGTAAAAGTTATCTCCCCATATTTTGGCAAAAGGAATGGATTGTTATAACGCGTGCAAGACTGGTTGTTACGATTATTCTGTTGCTTGCCTGAGAAACGCCGAATCGTTCCTTTTGCTAGGTTTTTAGTTTTTTTCTTTGCTCCATTAGCCTACAGGTTGAGTTTCCACTGAGCTATCCATTCACCATAAACTACGTGCGCTTGTTTTCATCTTCTTCAATCCAGTAGGATCTAGCAGCGCCCCTTTTGTCAGTTATATACTCCTTCTTGAAGATAGGTGCTTCGTGTTTGTAGCGCTCGACCGCCTCTTGCAGGATCGGAAAAATGTTGCTTCTGTGGCGGCCTGCAACTGCCACGTAAACGAGTTCTTCGCCAATGTCGAATGTTCCTACAAGGTGATGGATTTGCACGTCAATGATTCCAGGCTTCTTGCTTAGTTCTTCACAGATTCCTTGAAGAATCTGATCTGCTTTTTCTGAGTACGCTTCCAACTCCAGTTTGCTGACGACTTCTTTTTCTTTGGTTTCGCCTCTAGCAACGCCAATGAAAAGTGAAACAGCTCCTGCTTTGTCAAAATCTGGATTAGCCTTTAACGCGCTCATCAAATCGGATAAGTTAAACGTGCCCTTATCATGAATCCCGCTGTGTTTGACCATTTGTAACGTGCGCTCCTTAAGCGTTAATCAGACACTGTCCTCGCCGAACATTATTATTCTTTCCACGAAAAGTTTTTTTCATAGAGATCTCGAAGCCGAGTCCTTTCAGCGAGGTCTGTTTCAATAAAATAGATGAAGATGCAAGAATGATTCGAATTGAAAAGCTATCTTGCGGTTCTTTAGCCGATTCTTGGCAGTGATTTCTTGCTTAAGCGCACAGCGAGTTCTTTTACTTTTGACTCTATTTGTCGGTACACTTCCTCCTCGTACTCCGCCGATGTGTCGTATGGGTCGTCGATGTTCCAAACTTCGATTTTGTCAGCACACTCTGGACACTGTTGTAAGATCGAAAATCTATGCCTCATCTCCATTGCGACGATAAGGTCGTAGTCACGAAGTCGCCTCGTCTCGATTCCTTCAGGATGCGTCTTAAGATATTTCGAAGCGTTTTCTCTTTGCAAGAATTGTCTTGCATGTTCTGAAATCCAGGTGATTGGCGAGGTACCTGCCGAATCCACGTCCACACCTCTAGGAGCGTATTTACGCATTAGGGCTTCGGCTACGGGACTTCGATAACTATTCCCGGAGCACACAAACAATATTTTCAAACACGTATTCATTCCGCATTGTCAATTCGGATAGCATTTGAACTAAGCACTACCGACGACATTGTCCACATCACAGACTCTCATAATTTAACTCTCTCAGGGCAGGCATAGACGTTCATTCGGCCCGCTCGAACGAAACCTACCAAACCCACGCCGCATCGCCGCGCCACCTCAACACCACCACTCAAAGCTGCACCACGAGAAGCAGCTACGGGAATACCCGCGCGTGCACACTTCAAAACAACGTCCCAACTCAACCTGCCGCTCAACGCTAGAAAACACTCCTCAAAATCCAGACGCCCGAGAACTCCTACGCCTATCACTTTGTCCACTGCATTATGCCTTCCAACATCCTCGGCAGCGGCGACCAAGCTGCCGTCAATCCTATTCAAAGAAGCCACGTGCACGCCGCCAGTGCGTTTGTACATCTCAGCTAAACTATTCAGTTCTCTTACGCACTCCGCGATTACCTTCGCGCTGACGACGGTCCCACTCTCTACCCTTAAACCCTTAACTCTGTCAATTAGCTTAGCAAAAGGCCACAAGTCCGCGGAATCGCAGGCGGAGATAACTAATCTGCCAAAGGGCTGAACAAGCTCCAAACGTTTCTTCACATCTACCGCACTTTTCAGCGTCACGAAGCATCGACTGTTATCTTCCAAACGCACCTCCTGAACTTCGTCCAACCCGTGTAGAAAACCCTCTGAAAACAAGAATCCCACTGTTAGTTCCTTCAACTTGTCTGGGGAGCAAAGAAACGAAACCACACGCGTTTGATCCAGAAAAACGTGCAACGGAGCCTCTTCGGCCACGACGTCTACTCGCCGCTCACGTTTATCTTCAATGACGTCCAGTTTCGTAATCTTAACCCTATGCATGTTGTTCTACCTCTTCAACTTCGACAAGACAAACCTTACAACCTCATCCGCAATATCTACGTCTGTCACTGACTGCAGACCCCGCCATCCAGGCTGACTGTTCAGCTCAACTATTACAGGGCCTTTCTCGCTCTCGAGGATATCCACGCCAGCTACTCCGCATCCTATCACTTTGGACGCATTAACTGCCAACCGTTCTACACTTCCATCCAACTTCAACAGGGCAGGCTTGGCGCCCTGGCTCACGTTGGTTTTCCATCCTCCTGCCACACGACGCATGGCAGCAACCACACGGTCGCCTACGACGAAGGCACGAATGTCCGAAACTCCGTGACGCACAAACTCCTGAACATAGAGAACCATGTGGTGAAACGCTAGTGTACGAAAAACCCGGGTGGCCACTTCTGGATCGGAAATTCGTGTGGAACCGATGCCTCTGGAGCCAAAAATAGGCTTCACCACAACATCACCGCCCAACTCAGAAAACGCTTCTAGCGCTTCTTCAGCGCTTTCCGTAGCCACAGTGCGAGGCACGGCAATACCACTTTCCTCCAGCAATGCGACCGTATAGAACTTATCCACGGCCCGCTCAACTGCTGAAGGCGGATTGACTATGACGGTGCCTAGGCGTTGAAGCCTCTGTAGAAGGTCCATGCGGAAAATAATTTCCTCTAGAGAGCCTCGTCCTATCGGGCGCAAGATTAAGGCATCCAATTCCTTTGTAATGTCCTTCTTGCGGACAGTGGCAGGTGAAGGATTACCGATGCGGGCTACTAGTTGTGAAAAACCAAAACAAAACGGCGTGACTTCGCATTTTTCCATTGCGCGCCTTAATTGGGCTGTACACCATCCATTTTCGTTCCTCGTAATTATTCCTATTCTCAACAAGTTTCCTCCCTCAGAACTGCTGTTTGTCTATTATAGATGTGTTGCGTTTCGAGCAAAAATCCCATCGAAGTCGCGTTCATATCTTACACCAAGTTCACACTTTTCCAGGTCCAGTTCAGAAAGCGACAAATCACGGTCTTGCTTTGCGCGCGCGCTACTTTTTTAGAATTTATGAACCCACTTCAGGAGTTCCTCGGCGTTTCTTGTTTTTACTGAGAAGTCCACTAGCAAATAGGCGCCGTTTTCATTGTAGTAAGGCTCTCCTTTTCGTGAGAATAAAGTTAGAATCTTCCCGTCATGGTTTAGTTTGAATCCTTCAAGTGTTGGCTCGTGACCGCGAATTAACGCGTTGACTCCAAATCTTCTTAGAAAGGCTTCTGTTACATCCTTCCCAAAGAGTTTTCCCGCGCCTCTCGGCGAAGAAATAGCTCCCATCGTGTTTTCTTCCGGGTCATTCCAGAGCATCTCTTCAAGGAAAGCTTCTTTCGGATGCTTCTCATGAGCATAGGCTAAATCGTTGAGGGAGCCAGCTTCAGTTGGAAAACCTCCATGGATGAGGATATAGCGGTCTTTCACTAAGACTGCTGTGCTTAGTTGGTTGAACAATCTCCGGATCGTGGAGTATGCTGCTTCACCCTCGCTACCGAATCGTTGCTGAAATTGACTCGGTAAGTCATGTGGTTGCGCTAACAGGTCTTCGGGACCTTCGTGATTACCCCTCATGAGTATGACGTTTCTGGGAAATTGACTTTTCAGTTTGAGTACAACGTAATAGACTTCTGCCGAATGGGGTCCCCGGTCTCCGTAGTCTCCGAGAAAGATTAGAAAGATGTCTTTTGGTTCTTGAACTTGTTCTATGAAATTGCTATCGTCGAGGATTTGCATCAGGCTTTCTAGGTCTCCGTGAACGTCGCCAATTATGACTGCTTCGCCTTCGGGTTCAATGGTTACTAGTTTTCCTTGAATCAGCATATCTCCGATTTGTCCAGTTTCTTTCTCGAGCAAGTTTGTGACTTCTTCGGTCAACTGAACGAACTCTTTCGTTTTTGTTTCTAGCGAACCTTTAGCTAGGTTTAAGACTTCTTTCCTGCTGCTTATTGCCTTAGCCTTCCT
>DATHCB010000010.1:0-10760 GCA_035319765.1 Bathyarchaeia archaeon | reverse complement strand
AAGAAAGCCGTCATTTGGACACACCTCTTTGTTCTTGTGGTACTCGATCAAGTTTTTGAAATTAGCATCAGAAGGACGTCTGGTAAAGTCTATCCTAGAAAGATATCTTTTCTTCCCAGCACCCTTTAAGCGACAAGTACTTGTTGGTGCCTTTCGAAATTGGCACTGAACGACGGGGCAAGCATCAACTACTAGTTCTCCCTCTAACACAGATACTATCTCGTCTTGAGTTTTTCCTTGCATCAGCATCTCGTCCACAATGTCTCGGTAATTCTTTCTAGGCACAAATCTGAACTTTGGATCAATTAATACCGCACATGAACCGTCTTCGTAAACGTATGGCTTGAAAATGAAGCCCGGGTAGACGTCCATGACCCCCATTGACAATTGCTCAGTAAGATTAAATGACCAATAATAGACCTGCTGAAAGGATTCTACAAACCATCCTCTTGCTATCTGCTGATTTGAAATTGCTTTCGCCAAAAGCCTCTTTATGATCTCCTTGCCGTCGGGTTCATTTGGGGAGATTCTTTCAGCCTCGCGCTTTAACCACGTAAAACTATTGCCTCGCTCAGAGACTGTTATGGTCTTCTCCAAAAGCGCAGGATTAGTCGGAAAGCATACTATTCCTGAGTAGTATTGTATCGCTGTCGAGGGAAATTGTGCCATCTGCTCCAGTTTTGACGTTGCCTTTCCAGCAACAAACAACAAGTCCTCGGGAATCTTTTGTTCCGGTTCGTATCGAACCACATATATTCCATCTTGAAACGGTTTGTCTAAGAACTCGAAGATATTCACTTGCAATTTACTCAAGCCGTTTCAGCCCCAGTATAGATATTCAAAGGATATGAATCAGGCCCCAAAATCACTTTTACTTCAGCGGTTTTCCACAATCTACGAGCAGTTCTATCTATGTAGTACAGTATGAGATGCGCAAATCCTTCTGCCATCTCATGCCACTTTGCTGTTTTTGCCAAATCCTCCATGAAAGACTCTTCTACGCCTGTAATGACTTGATAAATTATTACCTGTGCGGTAAACCCTCCGTCATGGCTTAATTCGATCTCGGATTCAAAATCATCATCCTCATCTTTGAACTCTAGTCGGATTTTTTTTCCCTCAATGCTGGGAGCCCTCTTGAATATGTGTAATTTACACAGTTCGTCCGCCAATAACTGATGATTAAACTCTTCTGCGATTATTGTGCCAGTAACTCCGCCTACAAATCCTGGCTTTTCTTTTGTTTCGTTTTCGCTTAGATCATGTTCGATTCTCTTATACACGTCGAGAACGTAGTTTCCATATTTCGTTATCGAATAAGTTCCTTCAGAGGTCTGGTCAATCAGCGAGTTTTCCTTTAAGACTTGCAGATCGTAAGTTAATCTTTGGGAGTTGTAATCAGGATTTCCTTGCAAAGGTTGCATACCTTGCAAAGATTGGATGTTTCTTAGCAGGTCAGCGAATTTCATTTCGCCAATATCAGACCTGCTAATTAGTTTCAAAATTCCAAGCCTATTTTTGCATACGTTTGGCTTTTGGCTGAAAACCGCTGCAAAAATATCCCAGGCTTGAGTTCTGCTGATAATAGGCTTAACGTGTACTCTTTTCGAATGATTTTTCCGAGGTGACACGCTCTTTATTCTGTGCTCCACTGGTTAAAGCTTTTGTGCTGCGAATCTTGCTTGCAAAAAAATTATTTTGAATTCATAAACGTTTTTAAACTATCCAGAAAACTAAACTGATGAGGCAAAAGCATGGAAATAGTAATGGAATCAACTGCAGACCATTACAGACGACTTGGAGCCACAAGCCTGTGCAGCGGTTTTGCGGTAGAATGTCTTGTCTCTATAGAGAAGTACCACACCAAAAAAACTCCGTCTGCTCTAGGGAGCAGAGCACCTGAGTGCCAGAAGTTCATAGAACACACAATCGCAGCTCTCAAAGAAGAAGCAGAAGCACCATCCTCAATAAGAAGAGTTTATCGAGAATTGGTAACCAAGAAAAGCATTAACAAAAGACAACTTTTAGCAGGCTGGCAGAACGTTCTTAACGTAGTAGTCAAAATCCAACAAGACCAGGAGCCAAAAGAGATTCAATTGAATGATTCGATCAAATTTCTAAAAGGAACTATAACAGACTTTAATGACATTAGCGAACACTTGGAGAAGAAACTCTATGGCTCATCATGGTCCACAAGAGACCTCATATGAAACAGAGCTCTGGGAACAACGAATCCAAGTAGTAATGAATGATTACAAGAATTTCACTGAAAACCAACTGCCCTACCTTGCTATACCTGGCAAATATTCAGAGTATTTAAGAAGGATGATTAAGGACTTATATTTCAAGACGAAGCAATCCCTCGAATCCATAAAAGACCCAGGATTATCAAACGAGGTAGCGCTTGTCCTTAGTGGCACCACTAGATACAATGTATCACGAGTGTGGCACACAGTCCTTGACCTGACACAAACTACTGTCGACACTCCTAAAGATCTGTACTTTTTCACTGATAGCATCTACGAACGCTTAGGTGGAGAAGAAGTACCTTATTTCATCAAGGTATCTCTAACAGACCTGGTGCCTGGCACTATTAATATTTGCAAATATGTGCTTCAACCCTTTCTGATCAACTTAGGAGATGCTTTCGAATATCTTTCAAACAAGAAAGCTTACGTAATCTTTGCAACGCCTTCGATAATGCAGAACCCAGTCGATTGGGCGTTACTAATTCATGAAGCAGCTCACATTTTGGAGGAAGAGAAACTCAAGATTGTTTCGAACTATTACCCTCAACTCGGTTCAGAGCTGTACGTGAGTGCGCATAACCTTGCTGCCACCTCCTCATTCCCAGTTGACGAGGCAATGCCCAACTGGGCATTAGAGATAGCGTGTGATATTATATCAACTATCTCATGCGGTCCTATCTTTGGCTATAGGCTTCTGAGCAATTTCCTGAGAGAAGAAAAGAGTCTATACGAAACACATCCTCCCATAAAGAAAAGACTTGAATTGATATCAAATGAGTTGAACCGATTCGGATGGAAGGAAGAGGCAAGAGATATCAGAGCAAAGATTGACCGAGTAAACGTGAAAGACTTTATTGAGAGAGCCGCTCTTCCCGAGCATTGTAATGAAATTATCGATGCAATAAGAAAGAAGGCAAAAGCCGAAAAGATTGAGTACAGATGCACCCCAAGACTAAGAAAGCTCATCAAGATGCTAGGCGATAGACTGAACAGCTTAAAGCCCTGCATAACAATTAAGGGCGAAGATGTGGACCTGAAGGATTTGCTTAACGCTTCGCTCTACGTGAAAAATGAACTAACGGAGAACAACGAATTCAAAGGTTTTATGGCAGATATGATAAGGCTGATAACCGCAAAAGACATTTACAAAAAATATGAGTCAGGAAGCGCTCATTAGTCTGCATAGAAGATCTTCCTCTTTCTTCTTAATGCCTTCACGAATACGACTAATCACCTGAAGATCAGTGTCTTCATATATCTTGCTGGGCGTTGGTCTTGTCTGACGATAGTACTTCTTCTCTGTTGTATCGAGCTCAGAATACCCGGTATCAACTTCTGGAATCGCAAAGAAAAGTAGTCGAGCTACCCTCATTAGAGGCAGCAGTCTAACGGGCATCTTTCCATCATTGTGAAGTTCTAATGTCAAATGCCCTTCCCACCCCGGATCGACAGATGAGGCGGTTGAGTGCACAACTACCCCCAATCTTCCCAACGAACTTCGTCCATCAATCAAACCAAATAGATCAGAGGGCAGCAAGATGTATTCAAATGTCTGGCAGTTGACAAATTCGCCAGGTTGCAAAGTGTAACTGCCTCGCAATAGATCAACCTCAACTAACTTGGTGGAGTCATAGGGGTCCATACGTTGATCAACTTCGACTATACCTTTGCCTGTATGCTTAGTTTCAAGAAAATAGCAGTCGAGTCTTAAGTCGACAGATGAGGGGCCAATCTGTTTTTTCTCATCCAGTATAGGAGCAATATACATACTTTCGGCTTTCAAACGTTTTTCTATCTCTTCCCTCGTCAAGAGCCTACAATACCGCTTCATTTGAGCTTTGATGAGATCGAGTTTCTTTTGCCATTCTTTGGACAAGGAGATATTTCTCACCCTCAAGGTCTAATTTGTGAAACTATTCTTAAGGTTAATGGATACTTCATTGTAGCCTCAAAGCTGTTCCAGAAATGAACAACCGTACCTTAATGATTGTACCATGAACTAGGGAAAAGCGCACTCGTCGCATCCGAGCCTATCGATGGCAAGATGCAGGTAGATTCTGCCCGCACGAATTTCACGCGCGCGTGCTTTTTAGCGCCCCTTTTCTCCAATTCTGGCAAAGTGGATTCATATCATGCGTAATACAGTCTCACTCTTCTTGGAAGATCTTATGTTGATAAACTTGGGTGATTTGATCTGGTGGGTATATCTCTATCTTCAGCTCTTTTGCAAATTCCTTGGTTTCGTCAGTCACGCCACCCTTGCCTATTATGAAGGCCCTCGTGATACGATTCCCCGGTCCCAGTCTATTGTTCCAGAGTCTTTCAAGTGACTTCAGCCTAGCTACATCTGAAGAATCGATCCTGCCCAATTCCTTCACTTCAAATAGGAGAAGATTGCCACCTTTCCTCGCTAAGATATCAATTGTAGAGGGGAAATCTGAGCCTGATTGAATGTCATATCCTTTTCTGATTAAGAACGTTGCAAGACTATCTTCAATGCTCTCAGAAGACATGAATTTCTAATCCTCCGGAAGTTCCAACACATATGTTTTTCTACCTCTTAAATAGAGGTAAATCGTTCCTGCTACCCACAATCCAAACGTAATCGCAGAGACATATAAGCTATTCAAGACTTCGCCTGTGATTTCTTTTGACCATAAATAACTTACAAGAGAGAGGACTAAAAACACTAAGGTCGGCAAGAGAAAGGAAAAAAAATCTTTGACAAAAAAAGAGAGAATTCTTCTGGGCGTAAAAGAAGCTTTCACATTCAAGGATTCATCGCATATATTGCACTTTGTTCCTGCGTCCTTGAATTGTTGCCTGAGCCAGTCCCTGTCCTTTATTAAGGACTTAACGGATCCAAAACCTTGAAGATGTACGTGAAAATTTGAGCCCAAAGGTTTAAAGAAGATGAATATAGACTTCTCGCCAAAACCCCACCTCACAGCTAATTCAACGCTTTTTGTTACTTCAGGATCAGCTATCCCATAAACACTTTCGAGGGCTTGGATTGGATTCTCCAGATAGTTTTCAAAGTGCTTCTTTAATTTGTCGAAGTCACTCTTGCCGTCCTTCGTACACTTAACGCTTAATGAAAGAGATGGCTTCGTCTCAATAGGAAAGAATCGCCTTTCCGTTGGCTGGTAGGACATAATAGTCTAATCTAGTTCGGAACTTCTTAGATCTTACGTTACTCCTGAAGGCATTTTGACACAAAAAATCAAGTGGCCTTTCGCGGGGAACGCGTGCCCTGAAAAAGGGTAGAAATAGGGTAAGAGTCTCTATAAAGAAAAAGAGCCAATCATGGAGAGGATTACCCATGCCAGGTGAAAATTAGATGTAGCACAGAAACTCTGTGAGCCCTATGAATGTACGTCGCCATGGCTTGAGGCGCATGCACAATAAAGAATTCTTTTTTTATCATTCAGGTCATCTGAAGCCAGATTGCTTTTGATGAAAAGTGACCATGGCCCTCTCCAATGGTAACGGAAAGAGGCGGGTAGAGACCGAGGTGTCTTCTAGAATTAAAACCACTGCGTACAGGACGACCGATCCCCACCTAGAAAAAATGACAGAAGAGCGGAAGCATCCGAAAAAACCGAGAACAGAGAACAATAAAGGTTGCCTAGGCGCTAATGTTCTATCGGGTGGATGTATTTTTCAGGCCGAAAATAAGGTAGGTATAGGGGGAGGTGCTCTATTCGGCTAATTTTGATTCAATAGAGAGGGCGGCCCTATACCGCGGAAAAATTCAGTGATCTGCAAACACGTTGGGCCTAATAAGATGTACGTCGCAAAGTGGACATGCGGCTTATTGGGTGACAGCACCTGCTCGAAGATCTTTCCAAAGATTGCTACAGCTGCAATTTCTAGGTGAAAATTGCTACAGTCGCAATCCTGGTAGAAGCCCATAGATGTACTTCGCAAACCCTACGTGAGCAGGCATAACGAGTGAGAGGGCAATGGCCATAGATCCTTGCAGGGATTTCTGTGGTTGGAATTTTTTCGCTGAAATTACTGCGCGCGCGAAATCTTTACTAGGATTTCTGTAGTCAAAATTTTTGGGCTGAAATTTTGGTAGGCAAAATCCCAGCAGAAGCCATGAATGTACTTCGCCATAGCCCAAGGTGCAGGCATAAAAAAGAATTCTCTTTCCATCAACGCGCGCCAGAGTTGAAAAGAACGGAAGACACTCCAGACAAAGCAGTGGACAAATAGCAAGATACGTGGCGCGCGCTAAACCATGCTGCAACCACTATTTTCAGCCCAAAATAACAACTGTCAGATGCCAATCGCCTAAGTGTTAACCATTTTGATCTTACGAATTTTAGCTAGGAATAGGGATGTATGGTCTATTAACTTGACCTTCATCGCATTAGACACCTCCCCCCTACACCTACCTCGATCATTGCTGAAGACTCCCTGACCTCCCTGTAAGCTAAACCTCATCACGCTCAACATCGCACCCTCGAGGTTTAGAGCGAAGGCGAAAAGGAGGCCTGAACTAATTGCGCAAAATCAGCCTAAAGTTATGTTTCGGACGTCAATTTTACCGTTTTCAGCTAGCGATTAGTTTAGAGACGCAGCATTTCAGAGATCATATGATAGGTGCGTAGAAGAGTATTTTTGAGATAGCGAGCGTCATGACGAAGGGCAAGATAAAAACACTAGTCGATGGGGAGCACACGGTGTCGTGGTTCTCAGGAAAGCTTATTCCATGTTCTTTGTTAATTCTTTATCGGATGGGACCGTCGTGCTGAGTGAGGCTGAGACTAGAAAACTGCTTGTTGAGAAGGCCCTGTTGTCTGTGGGTTGGTCGCCCATAGTCGGTTTTTCTAGGGACAAGTCTTACGAGGTTGGTGCGGTCCGCGAGTATGAGACTGACAATGGGCCTGCAGATTATGTTCTGTTTCTGGACCGCGTGGCGGTTGCGGTTGTGGAGTCTAAGCGGTTGGAGTTGGGGCCGCAGAATGTTCTGGTCCAAGCTCAGCGTTACTCCAGAGGCTACAGGGGTGGGCCGTACGATTTTGGCGGCTTCAGAGTGCCTTTTGTTTATTCGACTAATGGCGAAGTGTTCTGGTTTCAGGATTTGCGGGATCCACTTAGCCGGTCTCGTCAAGTTGCCGTTTTTCACACGCCTTCTGGGCTGAAGGAGCTTCTTGAGCATAATCTAGCCGGCGCTGAAGCTTGGCTCAGAGATAACACTCTGGATAATCCGTTCTTGAGACCCTATCAGAGAGAAGCCATTGAGAGCGTAGAAAGGGCCCTACTCTTGCATAAGCGTAGAATGCTGCTGGCCATGGCTACTGGAACCGGTAAGACTCGTGTGGCGACGTCTCTGGTTTATCGTCTGCTAAAGTCTGGTTTTGCCAAGCGTATTCTGTTTCTCGTGGATCGCAGAGCTCTGGCGGCGCAGGCGGTGAAGGAGTTTTCAACCTTTGAACCTGAGCCCGGGTTGAAGTTTGACCGAATTTATGAGGTCTACAGTCAACGGTTCAGACGGGAGGATCTGGATGAAGAGGTGAAGTTTGACCCGAAAGTCTTGCCTGAGAAGTATTTGACCGACCCTCAGCCGCATCACGTGTTCGTCTACGTTTGCACGATTCAGCGCATGTGCATTAACCTGTTCGGCGCCGAGGGAATGTTCGGCGAAGAGCGCGGGGATGCGGACGTCGAGGAAGACGTGAGAAAGCTGGACATTCCGATTCATGCCTTTGATTGCGTCATCGCAGATGAATGTCACAGAGGCTACACGGCCGCTGAAGAGAGCAAGTGGCGCGAAGTTCTCGATCACTTTGACGCGGCGAGGATCGGCTTAACAGCCACGCCCGCGATGCATACGGCGGCGTACTTCACGGACATCGTGTATCGGTATGATTACGAAAGGGCGGTGCGGGAGGGCTATCTTGTTGATTATGATATCGTGAAGGTTCATTCGGATATTACGATGAATGGGCTCTTTTTGAAGCCTGGTGAAGAAGTGGGTTTGAAAGACACGCTCACTGGCCGAATGACCTACGAGGTTCTGGAGGATCAACGTGAGTTTGACACCGCAGATCTTGAGGCTAAGGTCACCGCCCCCGACCGAAACAGAAAGATAGTCAAGGAATTCACTAGGTACGTTCTGAAGCAAGAGAAGGACCTTGGGCATTTTCCGAAGACCCTGTTCTTTGCCGTGAACGATTTGAAGCATGTTTCTCACGCCGATCAGGTCGTGGACATCCTGCGCGATGAGTTTGGTCGTGGCGATGCTTTTGTTCAGAAAATCACCGGAAGCCCCACAGTGGACAGGCCCTTACAACGCATTCGTGAATTTCGCAACAGGCCTGAACCTTCTGTTGTAGTTACAGTTGATATGCTAACTACCGGTGTTGATGTTCCGCGGATTGAGAATCTCGTTTTCCTTAGACCTGTCAAGTCCAGGATACTGTTTGAGCAGATGTTAGGCCGCGGAACCCGGAAGTGCGAGGAGATCCATAAGACGCATTTCACGGTTTTTGACTCTTTTGACGGGACTCTGATAGAGTATTTCAAGAACGCAAGCGATTTTCTGCTCGAACCTCCGGAGAAGCCAACTCGCTCGATCCGGGATGTCGTGGCTTCAATCTATGGAAACAAAGATAGAGACTACAATATTCGAGTCCTGGTCAAGCGTTTGCAAAGGATCGACAAGAACGTTTCCGTTGAGGGACGCGAACAGTTTGCTGCTTTCATTCCTGAAGTGAGTATAGGCAGCTTTGCCACGTCGTTACCCACACTTTTGGAGAACGATTGGGATGGAGCGATGAAGGTTCTGCGAAACGATGCGTTCTTGAAGCTCTGCGAGGATTACCCACATGCAGAACGCACCTTCATCATTGCTACCGGTGCGGAAGATAGAGTCTCGAGTGAATTTCTGTTTAGGACGACTGATGGACGGGATTTGAAGCCTGAGGACTATTTGATTGCGTTTGAACGCTTCGTGAAGGAGAACCCTGAACACATCGACGCGATCGATATTCTTCTAAATAGGCCTAAGGGTTTCAGGACAGCTGAGTTGCGTGAGCTGAGGCTCAAACTTGCCTCCACGCCCGAACGGTTCACAGAACAGAACCTGCGTCAAGCATATCACCGCGAACTAACGGACATCATTTCCATGGTTCGCCACGCCGCATTGAATGAGCCCCTGTTGGACGCACCTGAACGAGTAGATCGGGCTCTTCTGCGTTTTCGAGAGAGCAAGACTTTCACCATTGAACAAGAGAAGTGGTTAGAATTGATTCGAGATCATTTGGTTGAGAACTTAGTGGTTGATGAAGCGGATTTTAGGCTGATCCCATTCAGCAGACATGGCGGGTGGAATAAAGCAAACGAAGTGTTTGATGGAAAGCTGAAGGGTATGCTTGAGGAAATTAACGTGAGGATGACTTCATGAGTGACGTAGTAGGCAAGCTTTGGGGTTTCTGCAACACCCTAAGACATGACGGGATCAACTATGGAGACTACATTGAACAACTAACTTACCTTCTGTTTTTGAAACTAGCCGATGAAAAGGGTGTGCCTGTACCTGAAGGCTGCAGCTGGTCGACTCTCAGAGCCAAATCTGGGACGGAGCTACTTGACTACTACATCGAAGTTCTGAGGACGCTGAGTAGACAAAAAGGAATTCTAGGGGATGTCTTTGCAGGATCACTGAGCAAATTTCGTGAACCGGTCAATCTCAAGAAGCTCATAGGACTAATCGATGAAACTGAATGGACAGTTCTTGACGTTGATCTGAAGGCTCAAGCATACGAGGGTTTACTGCAGAAATACGCCGCTGAACAGAAAGGCGCAGGTCAGTACTTCACGCCTAGAGAGGCTATCCGTTGTGTCGTTCGATGCATGAAGCCTGATATTCATGAGAGCCCTGATTTTAGCATACATGATCCCGCCTGTGGAACGGCCGGGTTCTTGATTGGTGCTTATGAGTGGATGATGAAGCAGACGCACGAGGGCGCTAACTTAAGGCGTGAGGACAGAGAACGTCTGCAGAAGAGGACATTTTCAGGTGTGGAGATTGTTTTGGAGACTCGGCGTTTAGCTTTGATGAATTTGTATCTGCATGAGATTGAGGTAGATATCTACTATGGTGATGCTTTGGCTGAAGGTCCGCATCTGAGTAAGCGGTACGATTGTGTGATGACTAATCCGCCATTTGGAACGAAAGGTGCTGGTGAGGCCCCTTTGCGTGAGGATTTCACGGTTAAGACATCTAATAAGCAATTGAATTTCTTGCAGCACTTGATGACGATTTTGAAGCCTAGTGGTAGGGCTGCGATTGTTTTGCCTGATAATGTTTTGTTTGAGGAGCACGCAGGAAGAGAAGTACGCAAGCTATTATTGACTGATTGCGATTTGCACACGATTTTGAGGCTACCTATTGGCACATTTACTCCGTATTCGCCAGGCGTAAAAGCGAATATTCTGTTCTTTAGCAAAGGGTTGCCTACTGAAGAGATATGGCTTTATGACTTGAGGACAAATGTT
>DATHCB010000009.1:0-3703 GCA_035319765.1 Bathyarchaeia archaeon | reverse complement strand
ATGCTGGCTTCCGAAACTACATAGTTGAAAACGCCTATCGAAAGTGCCTTTGGAATTACAACTGGGACAAAATCGCAGAATGGACAAACGGAGTCTACGACGCCGTTCTGGATGAGCACAATAGATCCGGATGGAAGGCTTGCAACTGAAAGAACATCACGTCAATCATCTTCCCGTAATTTCTGGTATGCAAAGTCTATCATTCTTTTCCCTTGATCGAACCAAAAGCTGCTGTTCCAGTAGACGTAACAACTCGTCTCCGCCATAAGTAGCGCCTTCACCGCGTCCTCTTTCAGGGCTTTTTTTTGTTGCGAGTGGAATTTGTCGCTCAGCTGTTCGATTTTACGTTTCATCTCAAGCCGTTCGTCTCCGGCTTCCCATTGTGAATGGCTGCCTAGCCAGGAGCTCCCAGAGATTTCCAGCTCTATTTCGTCACTAGGTGGATAGTCTTTGAGATACTGGGTGACGGTCATAGAAGAGACTTTGTCGTCGAGTTTTTCTCTGGCAAACGGGATGAACGTGTCAGGAAAGAATCGGTTCATCATCACGTTTCCGTTTTCACCGTCTGACGCGGGAACAACGAGTGCAGGAGATTTTCTTCCGGCTTTCTCGCAGATCCTGGAGGCGTAGATGCATTTTTGGTATATACCATTTGCGTCGCATCCTGCCTGTTGGTCAATGAAATCGTATTTTGGTCTGAAGATGACCGTTATGTTTCCGCCATCCGTGCTGAGGATGTGAGGTTGGGTCCATATTTCAACCTGCTTTTCATAGGATAGGCCCCTTTGCCCTCTTACCGCTTCTATGGGAAGAATTAGCCATTCGTAGCGTCTATTCCTCAGCAACCTTACAAGTTTGCCTAGTTTTTCAGGAGCCGGGATGCCCATTTCAGGAAGCCAAAATCCCTTGACCTGATTCATTGACAAACTGCCGAAGAGCGAAGAGGCCACCTTTCTCCAAGAGTCAGTCTGAAGCTCCCAATCTTCCTCAGGAGTCACTGGAAAATAACAGTGAGCATAGGCTGTTCCCGCAAACTCCACCGAATCTGGGAATTCCCTAAGCACCTCCTTCCATAGTGGGATTATGTCCCCAATCGGGTTCCCATCAGCGTCCTCCTGCTCCACTTCGCTCAACGTTGCGAGGTTCTCTAGTAAGATGCCTGAAAAGTCGACGGCGATTTTTTGGTGTTTTCCTTCGATCGCAAGTGTCTTGGCCCAATATGCAGGATTTCTGTAAGCCCTTGCCATCAACCTGGCGTCCCATTGGTCTTTGGAATCATCAGACGCGAGCATTTTTTCAAGGTTGCCTATGAGTTCGTCATTCTCGCTGAATACCATCGGCTGGTGCATGTGCAACCAAGGCAAGTAGACGGCTTTCATGTTCAATCTGCAATGTTAAGAATCTAGGATATATTCATTTAGAAAGAACCAAACAGCCCTTTTCAAGTAAAATGAAGAGGAGAATAACGAGGTAATTTTCCCGAAGCTCTCGGCGGCAAAGCATTAATAGATTGCGCATTTTCAAGGGTTTTCAAGGGTGGTGATAATCCTGAAGTGTTGGTTCTGCGAAAAAGATGCTAGAGGAGTCTGTATTGCGTGCGGAAGGGGTGTCTGTCATGAGCACGGACACAAAATGGATCAGTTCACTCACGCAAAGTCGGACACATCCACTGGATTCGCTACATACTTCAAAGCGTTCAACGTGCTGAAATGCCAAGACTGCAGAGTGGAATGGGAAAGCTGGGAGCAAGGAAAAAGAGTCATAAGATAGACACCCATGTCGCCTGTACGATGCCTATCCAGAAGAAGCGTTCTGCGCATTGTCGCGTTAGCTATCTCTTCCCGACGCCTGCGTGAGCTCTCCGAATTCATCAAACCTTCCGTTGGCGAGCTGCTCTGAAGTAACCCTCCATTCCCAGTTATTGAACTGGTGATAAGGCTGATTCATCCTTGCTTCTGCTCCAAGCGCAAGTACATCCTGAACCGGCACAATGCTTAGAAAAGCCGGCGATGCCAGTGCTAACTTGATGAATTCGTTACTGATCTCTGTCTCTGATGCTGTCCTGCCGATGCATTTGAAAGCTATCCTTCTCTCTTCATCGGTTGCTTCGTTAACAAACCAGCCCCTTACCGTGTTGGTATCATGATTTCCCGTGTAAGCGACCGAGTTCCTCGTGAGGTTACTTGGCAAATGCGGGTTGCCTCGTTTTCCATCGAAGGCAAAAAGCAGGACTCGCATGCCGGGAATGCCCAGCAGCCTCATGGACTTTTTTACGCTTTTTGTTATCACTCCCAGGTCTTCCGCTATGAATGGAAGATCTGGAAAGGATCTCTGCAAGGTGTGGAAGAAATTCACTGATTTCGCCCTTATCCATCTTCCTTTCTTAGCTGTCTTAGCAGCGGCCGGAACTTGCCAATAGGCTATGAAACCTCTGAAGTGGTCGAGCCTCAAAAGATCGAATAGGTTCAAGTAGTGCCGGATTCTGTTCATCCACCATGAAAAGCCTGTTCTCTGTAGCTCGTTCCACGCGTACACAGGATTGTGCCAAATCTGTCCGTTCCTGCTGAAACAATCCGGTGGGGCACCCCCAACGTATCCAAGTCTTCTTCGGCTGTCTAGTTTCAGTATTTCGGGATGAGCCCACGCGTCAGCGCTGTCATAGCTTACGTAAAATGCCTGGTCTCCAATGATGCTTATCTTCTTCTTGTGGCAGTAATCTCTTAGTGATTTCCATTGTCTGAAAAAAATGAACTGGGCAAACTTCTCCTTCTCGATATGCTCTTTCATGCCGAAACGTTTTCGATCGAGAGCTGACACTTCGCGATTCCTCAGAGGACGAGGCCAGCGAAACCATTGTGAGCGACTCTCCTCATACAGAGCTTGGTAAAGGGCATAGTCGTCTAACCATTCAGAATTCTCTGAACAAAAGGTCTCGAAATCAACATCTGTAGAAGCAAGTCGCCCTCTGAAACTTTTCGCAAAGCTGGTATAAGCTTTCTTGAGCATGTCTTTCTTGGTGACCGTGACCGATCCGTAGTCGACTTTTCCTCGTGGCAGTTTTAGTTGTCCACGCACATATTCTTCAGATAGTAGTTTGTCTTTCACTAGCGATTCTGGGCTTATTAGCAAGGTGTTTCCCGCGAAGGCGGAGCGGGGTTGGTAAGGTGAGTTTCCATCCTTGAGGTTCGTCGGCGTAAGAGGAAGGATACTCCAATAATGCTGCTTGATTCTTGAAAGCAAGTCGACAAACCTATAGCTACACGGCCCTAAATCGCCGATGCCAAATTCCGAAGGCAAAGAAGTTATGTGCAGCAGAATTCCACTTGACCTTTTATTCATCCAAGCGCCCACACCTACCGTCTTTCCCTCCTTCAAGGTCGCTCACCAAGGATGTTTCCTTCGTTCCAAGGGTTTTGGTTCTCTCCTCAATCTTTTCGCAAATAGTGAAACCTCTTTTTTTAACCGCAGCGGCAGCAGTACTGATCAGTGAGTTAACTGCCGGCCACCAGGAATCGACCCACATTGTCCTGTCCATTACAATTCTGTCTTCAGCGTAAGATCCGCCAAATGAGCCCTAGGCGGCGTGTACGTATTGGTCGACCAGGGTTCTTTTGTCAATAGCGTTAAGTTGTTTGAAAAGGAAAGTGAACTTGGTTTCAAGCTCAACAGCTATCGCATCACGTATCTCCGTTGGAAGGCGCAT
>DATHCB010000008.1:0-4919 GCA_035319765.1 Bathyarchaeia archaeon | reverse complement strand
GACAGTATATGCTTGCTATTCGATAACAAGCTTCTCACTGGCGATACGCTCTTCGTAGGCGAATGCGGTAGAACCGACTTGCTTGATGGAAGCGTTCGAGACATGTATCACAGCCTCTTTGACAGGTTAAGCAAACTGGATGACAGCATCGAGGTTTATCCGGGTCATGACTATGGAGCGAAGCCCCACTCAACGATAGGTTTAGAAAAAAAGACTAACTACACATTGGAGACGCGGACTCTGGCCGAATTCATTGAGTTTATGAAGCAACCTTGAGAATATTAATCTGGTATTTTTAGCTTGAATAGTTCATGCGCTAGGGGACTTTCACAAAATATTCTCGCATTGCTATGCGATCGGATATCTTAGCAGTGCTGCTATTCCGCCCAATGCTAGCAGTTTCTCGCCAGCCTCATGCTCAGCACTAACGACGACAACCTTCCCACTTTTCGCCTCAACTTCCCTCATAATGTTTTCCAAAACCAACCGTTCCTCATCATCCAAACTCCGAATAGTGAAATCCGCAACCAGCAAAGTCTCTACAGCTCCATATGAACCAGCATTTTTTGCAGCATCAAACCCATAGGTCACGTCCCTTCTATCCGCACCCAACCTGCTTAGCACCTCCTCGACCATCTCGGTCTCTTCAGCCACTCGTACATGTGTTAATGCTGTACGCAAAACTCCAGAACGTAGGGCTTCATGAATTCCAGCCACGCCACTACTGTTGATGCTCTTGACATCAACCACATCTTTGGCAAGATCAGGAGCTTCATCGCGCACGTAGTTTGCAAATTGATTCTTCACAAACCCCAACCCTAAAACCACGATTGGACAGTGGTCACCTTGCCAAACCTGTCGAAGAGCATTCAGGGCTTCTTGGAAAGCTCTATTTAAAGCGTTTTCTCGTTGATCTGCCTCTAATTTTCCTGGAAGCTTGATCTTCTGCTCAACGTTAACGTCTATCCCATACTGCCGCATGATAGCGATGCAGTATTCTTCATCGTCTATTGAGATTATTATAATGGGCTTAGCCTCTGTCTTACTCGCTCTTTCTAGACGATCAACCTCATGGCTGGCCCATTTTTTCTCCTTAACTATCGTAAGTGATTCGCCTACAGAGATGTTTAGCGTGTGGAACGCACCGGCACCTGCCACGGAATCGGGGGCATCAATAAGTCGTCCGTGCACTCGCAATCTGTTCAGAGCCTTATCCCATAAGACATCCCGAACGTATACGCCTAGTATGAGTGAAACACGCTTTCCTTTCTGTGGACGTCCAAACTCTGTATCTAGCTTCACTTCACGCGTCGTTCTGGCGTACACTGCATCTCCTGGGTAGACTAGATTGTACAAGTGCCACAGATCATCTAAGTTTTCAGGAATCAACTTGACGATGCCTTTCTTGAAATTTCTGTCTAAAATCCTCAAATCGTTTATGCCTCTGGCTAGCATTGACCGTGAAAAGGTTAAAAATATATTGCCACGCCTAAGGGTTTAATGTGACGTAGAGTGAAGAAGACTTTTTGGCTTTTGGATGTTAACTATGAAACCCGAAACGGGCAGCCAGAACTGTGGATTTGGGGCATAACTCAGGACGGCGAACGTATTCTAATCATCGACAGAAATTTCGAAGACTACTTCTATATATTGCCCAAGGAGGGCACCGACCCAGAAGACCTGTTAGCATACATTAAACAGCACCAGAGCGAATACCCGCAAATCGCGAGAATGAATTCTTTGGACAAGAAATACTTCGGAAAGCCTGTCAAAGTCGTCAAAGTCTACTGCCAAGATCCAAGTGTCATGCCAAAATACGCTAGGGCTTTGCAGAAAATCGAAGGTGTTAAAGAGTGCATCGAAGACGACATCCGCTACTCTATGCGTTACTTAATTGATAATGACGTCATCCCATGCGGCTGGCACGAGATAGAAGTTGAAGAGGCAAAGGGCAAAGCGAAAGCACAGGCGGACACGATTTACGAAGCAAGAACTCGTCCCAAATACACGCCCGACTCCAAACTGCCGCCGCTTCGAATTCTCGGGTTCTCGATGATTTGCTACAGCCAAAAAGGCACAGCTAAAGCAGACAGGGACCCGTTGGTAATAATAAGTGTAGCCACGAATAAGGGCGAGCAACAGCAATTCGTCGCAGGGGACAATGACGACAAACGCGCAATCAAATCCTTTGCAGATTATATCCACGGATTCGACCCAGACATAATCGTCGGCTTCGGCACAAACACTCATGACTGGCAATATTTGATGACACGCGCAAAACTGCAGGGCATTAACTTTTTCGTCGACAAAACAGAGATGCTGCCTCACACGAGCGCTTACGGGCACGTTTCCATCACAGGAAGAGCCAACGTGGACTTTTTCGACTACGTGGACGAATTACCCGAAGTGAAATTGAAGACCTTAGAAAACATTGCCGACTACTTGGACGTAATGAAAGTTAATCAACGAACACATCTGGACGAGGCTGAATACGCTGAATATTGGGAAAGCAAGAGCAAACGCCAAACCCTATTAAGGTACTCCAAGGAAAATACGGCTTCCATCATGGGCATTGCAGAAGCCATGCTCGATTTCGCCATGCAGCTCTCCGCCTTAGTAAGCCTGCCACTCGATCATGTTGGCACGGCAGCAGTGGGCTTTCGTACAGAATGGTTCCTAACGCGTGAAGCTTACAAGATTAATGAACTGATCCCCAAACGGCAGGAGCGCCCATACATTCCCTATGCGGGCGGCATGGTTCTGGCGCCGAAGCCCGGAATGCATGAAAGCATCGCTGTGCTGGATTTCAAGTCCATGTATCCGAACATAATGATCACCTACAACATCTCTCCAGACACTTACGTTCCGCAAGGGGAGCCAGACCCGGCGAGTGGAGTAAATACCGCGCCAGAGGTGAAATACCGGTTTCGCAAAGAGCCAGCGGGTTTCTATAAGACGGTACTCACGCACCTGATAGGTACAAGAGATGAGATACGAGAGAAACTCACAAAGTTGAGCCCGAAGGGCCAGGAATACCGCGCTCTGGATGCGAGACAGAGGGCGGTTAAGGTGATCACCAACGCCGCTTACGGCTACACGGGTTGGATCGGTGCACGCTGGTACATCAAACAAGTGGCTGAAGCAGCAGCTGCCTGGGGAAGGGAGACGATACGAAAGACGATAGAGCTCGCAGAGAAAACTAAGCTGCAGGTTATCTATAGCGACACGGACAGCGTATTCGTGAGCAATGAATCGAAAAATATGGAAAAGCTATCGAGGGAAATCGACCAGACGATAGGCCTGGAGATCAGGCCCAGCAAGGTCTACACGCGCGTTCTTTTCACAGAAGCCAAGAAACGATACTGCGGTTTGCTACCTACTGGAGAACTCGACATAGTGGGATTAGAAGTTGTGCGAGGCGACTGGGCACCAGTGGCTAAGAATGTGCAAGAAAAAGTGTTAGAAATTCTTCTGAAAGAGAAGTCTCCGGAGAAAGCGTCAGAGTACGTGCGTGCGTACCTTACCGACATGAAGGAACACAAGATTCCGTATAAGGATTTCATCATTTGGAAGACTCTGACAAAATCGCCTGAAGAGTACGAGGTGAGAGCGCCGCACGTGGAAGCGGCGAGACTGCTGAAAAAAGAAGGCCTAGACCTGACTCTTGGCGACAAGATAGGTTACGTTATAGTGAAAGGAGAGGGGAAATTGTACACGAAGTCGAAGCCCTACGTTTTGGTTGCTGGTGAGGATTTGGACATTGAATATTACATCACGAACCAGGTCGTGCCGGCAGCTGCAAGAATACTCAGCCTGTTCAACGTGAAGGAGGAAGAATTATTCTCAAAGCCGTCGAGAACGAGCCTTTCGGACTTTTTGCCGAAAAGTCGATGAAATTATTCCGTAATCGGCTCTTCCTTTTGTTCTACTTGGGGCGCTTGTGCGCTTTTCTTTGTTGAGTGTCGGCTTTTTTGGTCTTCTTCCTGAAGATTGAGAGTTCCTTTGACTGTGTCTGCGTCTATTCGTTCAATTGTGAACCCCATTTTTTTCATTAGGTTGATGGCTCTGTAATTGTCTGGCAGCATTACTCCGTATATGGTTTCGAGCTTTTTTTCTTTGCATATTTCAATCATGAAATCAAGCATTTTTGACGCCAAGCCTAGGCCTTGCCACGGGTCTGCGGTGATGAAGGCTATTTCGGCGGTTTTTCCGTCGGGTTCTATGGAGAGTCTGACGACCCCGAGTATTCTTCTGCGTCCTTCCTCTGTTAGCTCTGCTACCAAGCCTAATTCTCGGTCGTAATCGATGTTGCAGTATCTGACTCGAACTTCATGCGGTGTGTCTTTTATTATTTGAAAGAATCTGTAGCGGATCGATTCCTCCGAAAACTGCTGGAACATTTCAAGCCACATGGGCTCGTCTTCCGGTTTTATTGGCCGTAAGAGAACTGTTCGTCCGTCGCGAAGTTTCCATAAGGTTTCGTACTTCTTAGGGTACGGGCTTATCACTAGGTGTTCATGTGGCTCGGGCTTTGCGAAAACTTTCTCTTTGTCGATTATTATGCGTGCGTCGAGCGCAAATGCTTCTTTCTCATCGATGAACAATGGATTAATGTCGACCTCTTTGAGCTGTGGAAAATCTACGAGCATCTGAGAGAAAAGTACCAAAAGCTCTTCTAGGAGTTTGAGGTTTGCAGGAGGCATATTTCGGAAGCCTTTTAGAAGCTGGTATACTTTGGTTTCTTCCATGATTCTTCGAGCTAGGGTTTGGTTCAACGGTGGAAGTCCAATGGCCACGTCTTTGAAGAGCTCTACTCCGATTCCGCCCATGCCGAACAGGATTACTGGACCAAAAAGTGGATCCCTCTTGGCGCCGAATATGACTTCATAGCCTCTCTTTTTGATCATTGGTTGAACTGT
>DATHCB010000007.1:0-12396 GCA_035319765.1 Bathyarchaeia archaeon | reverse complement strand
CTGAACGGTTTTCCATCAGTAATTATTGGACTTTTAGGCTTTACTCTTTTTGTCACGCAGTTAGGCAGATTCGGGCTTCACGCATTTTATTGCACGCTAGTCGGATGGATAGTTCTCGGAGTAATGTCTCTGCCCCTAATTGCAAGCGTCTCGGAGGATTCGTTGAGGGCAGTTCCTCAAGATTTAAGGGAGGCATCCCTCGGATTGGGCGCAACAAAATGGCAGACAACAATCGGAGTTTTGATCCCGAGCGCCTTCTCCGGCATTCTCACAGCGGTTTTGTTGGCGTTTGCGAATGCCATCGGGGAGACGATGGCTGTACTTGCAGTAATTGGCATTCTCGTGCCTGCTCCAATAACACTGAACCCTTTATCGCAAACCAATTCTATCACCGCTTTGATAGCCTACGGCTACCAGGAGACTAGTGTGGGCAGTGCTCGCTATCTGGCACTTTTCGCCGCCGGATTCATTCTTTTCATTATGACTGCATTGACGAATCTTGCAGTTAGGGCTATCGCGGCTAGAAGGAACAGAATGGTTTCGGTGAGGACGAATAGGGCATGAATCCGAGATTAAGGATATCAGGAATTTTCGGGTACTTTAAGGGAAAGAGGAAAGAGAACTTACTCATTGGCAGTCTTCTTTTTATTTCGGGCATAATCGCAAGTTCGCCTGGTGTGATCCATCTCTTCAACTGTTTATCAAGCGACGGCTTTGCCATATCAACTTTTAACACTTTGATTGCTGACACAACGTATTCTTTACTTTTGATCCTGCCAAGTTTCGCCTTGTTTTCCGTCGGATATGTGTTGTGCGAATCCCACTCACTGGGCTGGAAATTATCAATCACAATTTGCGGAGTGGCAGTGTTATTAGTTGTCGTAAATTACTTAAATGTTGAATTAGGGCTCACGATTGGAGTTTTATGCGGTTTAGCTGCAACGCTAGAAATCCTAAACAGGAAAAAAACTGCAGGTAGACTGAAAGACTCGCCGACGATTACAGAAAACTTGGCAAAGTTCGGTTTGCGCCTTTCCGGACTAGCTTGCATATGCATTTTAGTAGGCATGCTTGTTTACGTAGCCATAAGAGCATCACCATACATCTCGTGGGACTTTTTGACTAACACAAATTGGAGTTGGACCACTGCAGGCAAGGTACTGAGCGGGATATCGTCCAGTTCAATGGGAGGAGTACTGGGATTCGCAATTGGATCGTTGCTCCTCGCGGGTTTTTGTGAACTTATCGCTTTCCCGCTAGGTCTAGGAGCCGCCATCTACCTCGCAGAATACTCCTCGCAAAACAAATTGACGAGCATCGTTCGTTTTTTCATCGAGACCCTCGCTGGAATCCCCTCCGTTATCATCGGACTAGTGGGGTACGCCGTCTTTGTCGTCGGGGCCGCGCATTGGGGAACATCTTTGGCTGGAGGAGGACTGTCCTTGGCTTTTATGATTCTCCCATGGAACATTCGAATAGCAGAGGAATCGATAAAGTCGGTGCCGGCATCGTACAGGGAAGCCTCGTTCGCCCTTGGAGCCACACAATGGCAGACCGTGAGAAAGGCGGTACTCCTTGCCGCATTACCAGGGATAATAACTGGAGTCTTGCTAGGAGTAGGAGCAGCCCTTGGAGAAACCATCGTGGTAGCAATGACTGCCGGCGACGCCCCAACTGGACCCCAAGTTTTACCTAGCCTATTCCAGATTTTCTCATTCCACCAAATAATCCCAACGCTCACAGTGTTCATATGGAGAGCCCCCATCCTGTTATCATTCAGCACGAGTGCTTCAAGTTCAACAACCAACTTAGTCTTCAAATACTACAGTGTAGCCTTGGCGGGATCCTTCGTTCTTATCGTGATGTACCTCGTAATTTGCGCCGCGGCGTTGGTTGCAAGAAACTATTTGAGCAAGAAACTGACAGGAAAATGAATAAAAAGAGAAAGGCGAGTTAGATTTTATTCGCGTGCCGACAACCCATAAATATTCAAGCTGACTCACACATGCACGTTTAGTAGCGCGCGCTAGATACTGTTTATAATGGGCAGAATGTATGCGATTATTGGGACGAAGATGTACGTCAGTGAGGTTGAGTGGAGTCGATGCGGGGAAAAATTCCATCCAGACATAATATTGACCGTTTGCAGCAAATGCGGCGGGGCGCTTCTATTCAAGTATGATTTACACAAAGTGACCGATGCCGTCTCGAAGAGTGCATTGGGGAAAAGAGAGAGAACCTTCTGGAAGTTTAAAGACTTGCTGCCCATTTCCTCCGACAAAAACATCGTTTCGCTAGGCGAGCCATACACACCATTGCTCTACCTTCCGCGAGGGATGGTGACGATGCTCAAGAGCGTCTACGTCAAAGACGACGGGCGACTTCCAACAGGGACGTTCAAAGCGAGAGGGATGGCCGTAGCAGTTTCAAAACTGAAGGAGCTCGGAGTACACCGCATTGCCGTTCCATCTGCTGGTAATGCCGCCGCAGCTCTGGCCGCTTACGGCGCCAAAGCAGGAGTTGAAGTTTACGTGTTCATGCCTAAAGACGTGCCCGAGTCCATTCTTAAAGAGTGCGTCTACTTGGGCACCAAAGTGTATCTTGTGAACGGAAGCATCAATGATGCCGGCGAGATAGTTAAGAAACTTGAACCAAAATACGGGTGGTTCAACGTTTCCACCAACAAACAGCCCTACAGAGTCGAGGGATATAAGGCAATGGCCTTCGAAATAGCAGAGCAGTTCAACTGGAGCCCTCCAGACAGCATAATCTTCCCAACTGGAGGAGGAGAAGGAGTCATAGGTCTTTGGAAAGGCTTCAAAGAACTAACCGCCCTCGGTTGGACGAAGAAAACTCCGCGCATCATTATTGTCCAATCCGCTGGTTGCGCGCCTCTCGCGAAGGCTTTCAATAGCGGCGAACCGGAAGTCAAAGAACCGTGGGAAAAACCGGAAACAATCGCGGTCGGTCTTAATGTTCCATACCCTTATGCAAGCTATCTCATATTCCGAGCACTCAAGGAAACTGACGGGGCCGCAGTCTCAGTAGAGGACACAGAAATAACCTCTTCTATGAGGACACTGCTCAAAAACGGCATTTACGCCTGTCCAGAAGCATCTGCAGCGTTAGCAGCACTAGAAAAGCTGGAGAATCAGAATTTCTTTAACCCCGAGGAGACCGTACTACTCTACCTAACAGGTAATGCAATGAAATACTTCGACTCATTCGAAATAGACAGAGGGCAAATACCTGTCTTAAACAAGAACACAGATCAACCAGCTACATAATACAGAAAACGTGCAACTAATTCCCTTAATAATTCACTAGAGGTGGATTCGTCCCCGCTAGGCTTACTTGCTCCTATACTTTTGCTCGCCACCTATATTTGGATCCTCCTTGTAGCATATGCTTGACCGAGAGAGTAACCTGTACGCCAACAGATCCCTTAGTCAGAGCCATAAAAGCCCTATCAAGAAACCACCTAGCCAGTCCGTCAATAACGCGGGAAATTCAGGAACGTCCAAATGCCCCTTTTTACTACATAAAAACAACGTCTCATAGCTAGCGCGCGCGAATGAAGTTCTGCCCCAAATTTGGCTCCTCCTGCATTAGTCCTCTTGCTTTCTATCATCCTTCAATTTGAAAACGCCTTAATTGCGGGACGAAGATGCCTTAATACCAGAGAAATCAGCATCCAGAGAGATTGCGATAGGATCACAATTTTGCTTTTCTAACGGCAGCGCTCGCTTAGTCCCCAATATCACTGGATGTAGGCCTTCAGCGCTTTACATACATAGCAGCGTTTTATACCGAATCACTCGACCATTCTTAGGCCGTATTGTGTGCTGAATCAAACCTCGAAAGGAGGCAATAAACGATTAGTCCGTCTGCACAAAGCTCCATCACAGACACAGGCGAACCTAATATCCCCAGAAGCAGAAACTGAACAAGTTGAACAAAGCCGGCTAACCCGAATATGCCTAAGGCTGCAAAACGAGCAAGTCGATGTCTTACCCAAACCCCTAAGCCCACAAGAAGGAGGTCTATTCCCAAGATCCAAGAAACCAACCCTATGATTACGATGCTAGATTTGGCAAGGTCGCCAACGTAAAAAGGAATCCCCGGTATCCAATCGACAGCAGAAACTGCTGATTTGGCCAAATTTGTCTGAGCGACTTGGGTTGAAGCAATCACGTCCCTTACTATTAAATAAAGTCCACTAACAATCAGAACTACCCCAATGGCGATAATAATCACAGCAAGTGCGTCAGTTATTAGAGTTAGATCAGTTAGATAGTTCGATCTACTCAATATCTTCTCACAGAAGTATTGAATCGACAGTTAGATTAAGTACAGTTTCAGCAATGTCACAGGCATACTCGGCGGTTCTTCTAACGCTTTCAATAATCAAACGCAAGTTGGCAGCGTCTTCGATATCCATCTGAGATGATATGACAGCCTCCCTTTCCAAAGTGACTATTTCTTTGATGCCCTCTATGATGCTCTCAGCAGCGTTGTAGTCTTGCCTAAAAAGGGATTCTATGGCAGTGTCGAACATCTTAATGGCGATGGTGCTCATTTTCTCAATTTTTTCTGCAATGTCGTTGCTCAGTCTATGTTTGAGCGTCAACACGTTCTCAGCGATATTGACAGCGTGATCTGCAGTTCGTTCTACTGACTTAGTTACTAAGCGGTATCCCAAGCAATCTTGGCAGTTTAAAAGACCAATTTCTTTGGTCAATTGAGGGCTTTGTGTTGCCGTCTTCAGCAGTCTGGTTACGTACAGATTGAATCGGTCCACCTCGTTGTCAGTCGATATTACCTCCTTTGCCAGCAAGTTATCGCGTGTTTTGAGGGCCGATACTGCGTCTTTATGCATTGACGTCGTGATTATGCTCATTCTTCGCAAAGCGCTTTGAATGGTCATTTCAGGGTAGCTCAAAAGAACTTGTAACGTTAATTGAGAAGAACCCTCAGTCACGATTTCTGTTCCCACTAGCATGCCGCGAACGAAAGTCTTCATATCGTGCCTTTGCTTAGTGGACAATTGTTGCTTATCTGCTTTAATGTGAATCGAATTGTATCCTGCCAAATAAGCAGACACGATCTTTCTTGCAATCATTTCCGTGTCGTCTTTCGGAGAAACTCTTATTGCAGCTTCGTCCAGTCTGTTCTGCACCGTTAGACCTGGAGGAACAATCGTTAACAATCCGCCTTCTTCTTCTTCGCGAATTTTTACGAAACTTCCTCTCTTTAGTTGATTTTGAGTGACCCACTTTTTGGGCAGCGATATAATGTAAGTGGAGCCGCCAGTAAACTGTACCTTTCTTGTTTCTTCACTCTGTTTTGCTTGCAACAACGTGACACTTCTCTTTCCATTGATTAATAAGCTATATAATCGTATTGGCGAATTTTATAATAAATCCTTTATCTATATAGACACTATGTGAAACCATATTCTATTATAGCTATTGTGGAAACCGATTTATCGAAAGGGCGCCACATTTCCGAAATAACTATTCAAGAGAACAACAATCGTCTCCTCAAGACATGCCCAATCATAATATTCCGATAACCAGAATTACCATGCTCCGCTTCCAAGATGGGAGAAAAACCTTGCGGAAAGTCGAAACTAAAAAATTCAATTTATGGTTCAGGAACAATCATATCCTCAAAAATATAGATCTCGAAATTAAAGAAAAAGCAGTAACCGCCATAATGGGTCCCTCAGGATGCGGCAAATCAACACTTCTACGATCAATCAACCGTATGAATGATCTCATCAGCGGCTGCCGAACATCAGGAGAGATAATTCTCGATGGACAAAACATCTACGGTAATGGCAGCAATGTTTATGATCTAAGACGAAGAATAGGAATGGTATTTCAAAAGCCTAACCCCTTCCCAAAATCCATATTCGAAAACGTGGCTTTTGGTCCCCGCGTCCATAATACCGCAAAAGGCGAAAAGCTCAAAGAAGTTGTAGAGAAAAGCCTCAGAGGGGCGGCGTTATGGGATGAAGTTAAAGACCGCCTGAACGAAAATGCTTTGGCTCTTTCAGGTGGGCAACAGCAAAGGCTTTGCATAGCACGTGCGTTGGCCGCAGAGCCTGAACTGATTCTCATGGACGAGCCGTGCAGCTCCTTGGATCCAGCTGCAACTGCTCGAATCGAATCCCTCGTCGCAGATCTCAAAGAAAAATATACGGTTATAGTTGTGACACATAATTTGCAACAGGCGGCGCGCGTCTCGGACTTTACCGCATTCATGTACGTAGGCCAATTAGTGGAATACAACGACACAAGAACTCTATTTGACACGCCAAAGAGTGAATTGACTGAAAATTACATAACTGGCAAATTCGGCTAATCTAAAAGCGCGCGCTGGGAAATTTCTGCTTGTTCGTCTGATAAAAGGATGGACCTTGCCCAGCTACTTTTGATGAAAGACTTAGACAAGCCAAACGAATGAATCACCAATGTTGGAAACGCCAGCACAGTTTCATTCGTAGCCCTCTCGTCTTGTTGTCTTAGGGAGCGATTATTTGATCCACGGTTAGGTTCAAGACGATCTCCGCGATGTCGCCAGCATATTCTGCGGTCCTTCGTATGCTTTCCATTATCATCCTGACCGTTGATATTGCTCTGATTTCTTTCTCGGCGAAGGCTCTGACCCATTTGTTTTCCATTGCCGTGATTGTTTTCGCTTTGGAAACTACGCTATTCGCTAGTTCGTAGTCCTTCGTGTACAATGATCGTGTTGCGTCATCGAACACCAATCTTGCAAAGGAATCAATTTCAGATATCTTCTGAAGGACTGAATTATCGACTTTTTCGTCCAGTTCTAGGACACTTTCTGCGATTTGGGATGCGTGATCAGCTATTCTTTCGACCGACTTTACGATCACGCGATAGCCTAGGCAATCCCTTTGATTCGAAAGCCCTATGTTTTTCATGACCGCTTCACTCTGCACAGCTGCTTTTAACTGTCGAATTATGTAAAGGCTGAAGCGATCCACTTCATCGTCCAGCGTTATTACCTCTTTCGCTAGTGCTTTATCCATGCTTTGCAGCGCTTTGATGACGTCTTCGTGCATCGAAATGGCGATGAGACACATTCGTCTCAGGGCGTTTTCAACTGACAGTTCTGGGTAACTGAGTAAGATTTGCAGTTTCATTTCGTCGGGTGTTTCTGAAAGTATTTCTGTGCCTACAAGTTTTCTTCTGGCAAAGTCTTTGACTAGGTTTTTCTGCAGAGATGTTATCCGTTCCTCTTTTGTTTTGATTGCGATCACGTTATAGCCTACTAAGTAAAGAGCGACTATTTTTCGCGCGATCATGTCTGGGTCGTCTTTCTGAGATACAGTGATCCTAGCTTCTCCAAGTTTTGTCTGTCTAAGCAGTTCTTTAGGGGTGAGAAGAAGTGACGCATCGCCTTGTCTTGTGACAACAATTTGGCTTCCTGCCTCGAGGTTCATGTTTGTTACCCATTTTTTTGGTAAAGAAACAATGTAGGTCGATTTGCCAGTCAGCTGAATTTTTCTCGTCTCTTCGTTATGTTCGATATCGGATCGTTGTTCTTTCAACCTACTCGCTCTCTATATAGTTGATTTCTCTCTATATTCTTTATTTGCATAAGGTATATAGATGTTTTTGTTTCTATGTAAACAAGAAAAAAGTGAAGAAAGAGATGAACTATAAAATCGTTCATACTAAGAGGTGAAAAAAATGAAAACTACATACATAATCGCCATAGCTGTAATAGTAATCGTCTTCATAATAGGAAGCGTATTCGCCTACACATATCTGACGCGATCACCAGCATCAACGACTACCGCAAAACTAGCGGCCACAAGCCTTACCGGGAACGGAGGTACACTTGTCTACCCTCTAATGCTAACTTGGATAGCAGAGTACGGTAATGTTGAACCTCAGATTTCAGTCACTTACAATGCCGTCGGAAGCGGTGCCGGAGTTACTGATTTTGTAACTGATGGATTAGGGAACTTCGGCGAATCGGATGCGCCAATGACTGCGACACAGTACGCGGCTGTGCCTTCAGGTCAAACTTGTTTGACTTTACCAATAACTGCCAGCGCAGTCGTACCAGCATATAACCTTGGAGAAGGAGCCTCTACCCCAACTCTTAACTTTACAGGGCCTATTCTTGCAGAAATCTTCATGGGAAACATAACGAATTGGGATGACCCGGCACTTGCAGCCATTAACCCAGGAACAACATTGCCTAATCTGCCCATAACTTGCGTTCACCGAGCTGACGCGAGCGGTACTATGTTCGCCTTCACGAATTTCTTGTATGATACAAGCAGCGCTTGGGCCTCACACGTTGGACTGCCAAGTACAAGCGCAAGCATTTGGCCGCCACTCCCAGGAGAACTTGAAGGGAGTAAAAATGCTGGTGTAGCAACCGACATTGGTGGAACCAAAGGCGCGATCGGTCCACTGGAAATTTCCTATATACTCGAAAACCCAGGTCAAACTTTGCTCTACTATGGCACCGTTGAAAACGCCGCGGGCAATTTCATCCTCGCTAATGATTCGAGCATAGCAGCCGCGCTGGCAGCAGGAGCAGCTAGTCTTCCAGCAGGCAACGCATCATGGACAGGTGTTTCGATAATTAACAACACATACAAAGATACAGCAGCTACTTCTATCTACCCAATTGTGACCATGACATACGCCCTAATCTATGAACACCAGTCTGATTATGCTCAAGGTGCCGCTCTTGTCAATTTCTTTTCATGGATCGTTAACTCAGGTCAAAGTTTAGGTGTAAGTGAGGGCTACGTTCCATTGCCGGCTAATATAGTCGCTATTGACAATGCAACATTACTGTTGGTAGCCCACAACGGAACGCCGATAGAGTAGAATTTAATAAGCTATCCTCCCCTATTTTTTTAGCATTAATCGAAAAAATGAGCCAACAAAAAGTGCAATTTAGGCTAAGTGGAGATACAATATTAAAAATCCTTCTCGAAGCTGCAGCTTTATTCATTATAGGTCTTATTGTTGCGCTTACAGTTGAACTTTATCACATCGCAGCCCCCTCAATATACAAATTCGGACTAGCCTTTTTGATTAGAAGAGAGTGGAACGTAAATAAAAATGAATTCGGGGCTTTGCCGTTTATTTATGGAACCTTGTTGACATCGGCGATTGCTATTATCATAGGGTTCCCCATTAGTCTTGGTGTAGCCATCTTTATATCAGAGAAGCTAAAAAGCCATCAAACAATTGGTTATTCATTGGGTACAATTGTCGATCTACTAGCTGCTGTGCCCAGCGTCGTCTATGGCTTATGGGGCTTGTTTGTTCTAGTTCCCCTTTTACGTGAATATGTGGAAAGCCCCTTACATTATTATCTAGGTTTTATCCCATTATTTTCGGGCCATCCTGAGGGATTTGATTTTTTTAGTGCTGGTTTCATACTAGCCATAATGATTATTCCAACAATGTCTGCAGTTTCTAGAGATGTTTTAAACGCGGTTCCAAATAGTCAGCGCGAAGCAATGTACTCGCTTGGAGCTACAGACTGGGAAGCTACGCAGAAAAGCGTCTTGCCATATGCCAGATCGGGTATATTCGGCGGGTTCATTTTGGGGCTTGGACGTGCCCTAGGTGAAACAATGGCCGTTGTAATGGTAATTGGAAATATTCCTAACATTACTGCAAATTTGTTTTCCTCTGGTTACACTTTGTCTTCGCTCATAGCAAATGAATTTGGCGAGTCTACAGGACTTTATGAATCTTCTATAATTGAAATAGCGTTAATTCTGTTTGCTGTAGCTTTACTAGTTAATGTCACTGCCCGGTTTCTGCTTTGGAGGATGAGTCGCGGAATGGAGGTTAAGGTTTGACGAGATGTTGCGATGATGACAAAATCTAATCTTACAGCGAGTATTTCAATACGACGAAAAATAGTTAACGTGTCAATGACCATATTAGTTCTAGTGGCTGTGGTTCTTGCCTTGGTACCCCTAGTCCTCATACTAGGAGTCGTCTTCATGAAAGGGGCGCCAGCGATAAGTTTAGACTTCCTGACTCAAGCACCTACTGCACCGAACTTTCCAGGCGGAGGAATAGCACCTGCAATAGAAGGGTCTTTCGTTATGGTGGGTTTAGCCACCCTTATCTCGGTACCAATTGGTGTTGGAGCAGGCATCTTTTTTTCAGAATGGTCTACATCTAGGCTTTCCACAGTTTCAGGTTTTACGAACGATGTGCTTACTGGGTTTCCCACAATGGTGATAGGATTGTTCGTTTTCATTTTAATCGTCTTGACTACGAAAACATATTCCGCTTTTGCAGGCGGTGTCGCATTAAGTTTTATAATGACTCCCATCATCGCAAGGACGACAAGCGAATCTCTCAAGCTTGTCCCAACGACGTTGAGAGAAGCCTCAATGGCTCTTGGGGTTCCAAGATGGAAAACTGTGCTCAGGATTGTCTTGGGCACGGGGAAAAATGGGCTCTTAACTGGCATATTGTTAGCGATAGCGCGAGCGTCAGGAGAAACAGCTCCTTTACTATTTACAGCGGCTACAAGCACTCTGTTTATAAAAAATTTAATGCAGCCTACGGCCTCAATGACAGTTCTTATTTACTATTACGCTCTTTCTTCAGTTCCATCTTGGATAAGTCAGGCATGGGGAGCAGCTTTACTCCTCATACTTATCATGCTTGCACTGAATCTTTTGGTCAAGCTTACGATAGGAAGAAATCCAACAAAAGCACGGATGGAAATGTAGGGCTAGGACTGAATACTCAATAAGCAGACTACAAAATAATGAAGGAGGGGCATCAAAATTAAGCGAATATAAAAATACGGATCCATCATCAGTCAAGCTGGCAACCAAAGACTTGAAAGCTAAATTTGGCAAAGTACAAGTTCTGAACGGGATCAACTTAAACTTCCCTAAAAGTAGCATAACTGCTATTATGGGTCCTTCTGGATGTGGAAAAACTACATTGATAAGATGCCTTAACCGAATTCACGAATTGACTCCAAATGCAAAAGTCGAAGGAGAGGTCATTCTAGATGGAGTAAACATCTACTCTCCAGAAGTTGATCCAGTTGCAATTCGCAGAAGGATAGGCATGGTCTTCCAGAAGGCCAATCCCTTTCCTACGATGTCTATATACGATAATGTAGTAGCAGGCTTGAAACTCGGCGGCGTGAGAAATAAAGAGAAGCTCGACAGCGTAGCAGAAAGAAGCCTTAGGATGGCTTTCCTTTGGGACGAAGTCAAAGACGATCTCAAGAAGCCTGGAGTCAACCTGTCTGGGGGGCAACAGCAGAGACTATGCATAGCGCGAGCCCTGGCGGTTGAGCCAGAAGTAATTCTTATGGACGAGCCCTGCTCGGCTCTTGACCCAGTTGCTACCGCGAAAATTGAAGAATCAATTATGTCGCTTAAACAGGATTATATGATAGTGATTGTGACGCATAATATGCAACAAGCCGCACGCATTTCGGACTTCACTGCATTCATGTATTTGGGCGAGCTTGTGGAGTTCGGAGATACAACAGGCGTGTTTGAGAGCCCAAAAAGTGAACTGACAGAAAAATATCTGACTGGAAAGTTTGGTTAGGTGAAAACACATGAGCAGATTGCTGGATAGAGGTCTAGAGCAGCTGACGACCATTTTGCTCAGGATGGGCGATATGGCCGAAAAGACCATCAGAATTGCTGTGACGGGTTTCATGAACGACACAGAGGTTAGTGAAGAGATCAGAGAGCTTTCAGAAGCCTTACTCGCGATGACTGTGAGCGTGGAAGACAAAGCTTTTGAATTGATGGTCAAATATCAACCAGTTGCCTCTGACTTGAGAATAATAAACTCTTACATGAAAATCGCCTATGACTTTGAAAGATACGGGAGATATGCACTGGACATAACTCTAACTCAACAAAGATTTGGCGCTTCACAAAAATGCGCGTACTCTCGAGACTTGATGGAAAAGATGTCTGAGAAAGCCGTTCTCATGGTCCACACAAGCGTAGAAGCCCTAAGAAGCAATGACGGAGAAATGGCAAAATCGCTTGCAACCACTGAAAATGAAGTTGATGTAATATATTCTGATTATTTAGATAAGCTGTCCAAGGCTCCTCCTGGTACGAAGTGCATAGTGTCCACTGCACTAGTGGTTAAATACCTAGAGAGGATTGCAGACCACGCTACGTATGTAGGGGAAAGCATCTATTATATCGCAACAGGTCAAAAAATACTGCTAAGGTGATTGCAATAGAAACCAGCAAAAAAATATTAATACTTACAAGAGAATGTTGAGGGAGATGTGAAATTTTGGAAAAAAGAAGTTACAAATGGTTTGAAAAACGTCGGAGAACCAAAGCTCTAGACTTGGCTCAAGAAC
>DATHCB010000006.1:0-4412 GCA_035319765.1 Bathyarchaeia archaeon | reverse complement strand
CGGTGGACGTGGACGCGAAGCATATCAGCTCTTTTGCTGATTTCAGCTAGGTTTTTTCGTTCTAGGAAGAATCCTCTTGAAATAGGAAACTGTCCAACGACTTTTGAACCATTCATTATCAAGAGAACCGCTCTATCCCGTAGTTTGCCGCGACAAGCGATTGATAGGCTTCCGCACGTGGATTGTCCACGTTCCGATGCAAGGATTAGCGCACTGAAAAGCTTGTCTGGTTCAACTTCGTACTTCACCGAAAGACAGGCAAGATATTCACCGATCGACAGTTTGCTTCGCAAGATTCATCGCACTCTCTCATGAACCCTAATTATGGTAGCATGCAATGAAGTATATTCCTACCGGTTAAAGACAAAACTCTGCCATCTCATACTGTTCTGCCCGGCTTATAAACTCGATTAAATGGTGACGGCTCTCGCGACTTTTCCTGTCGCACAGGTTGAACCTAGTACTTTCCCGTTTATATTTGCATGGTGAGGTATCCTTGATTTCTGAGCCAGCTTGTCTGGTTTTTCTTGTACCTGCCGAAGATGTCGCCTCGGGTGTCTGATTGAAAGTCCCATGGAGAAACGAGCACGATGTCTCCCACACGGATCCAGACTCTCCTCTTCATCTTTCCTCGAATTCGACATAGTCGTTCGTGTCCATCTTGGCATTTTACCATTATTCTGTCGAAGCCGAGCAGTTTGACGGCTACTCCCAATACGTCGTTGCCGGATGGTAAGGGGACTCTTCCTATGTCGTCTTCGCTGACGACTTTTCTTTTGCCCACTCGTGTTAGGCTCCTGTTTTCTTCTTGCTGCTCACGTACGTTTTGGCCTTTGTTTTCTTCCTGTAAATACAGTGCAAGCGCGTGTTTGCTTTGCATCTTCTGCAGTTGGCCACGATGTTGGCTCTTACGCTACACATTTGTTTTTTTTACCTCACTTTAAGTTTCTTGGAAAAGATTCAGTTATTCGATAGGATCGTCCTAGGGGATAAGAGAAAACTCTTCACCCGCAATAGCGCTTCGACTCTTATAAAGTCATGTGCGTGCGCTATGGATAAGATTATAAAGCTAAACATTACTGTCTAAGAACGATGATGGAGAGAAACGGTAGAGGATTAATTTTTTGAAAACTCCTTCTCTTCAGCCTCTACGTTTCTTTTCCTGAAACTAGAATCGAGCCTTTCCTTCTTATGCCTTATGTAACAATCTTCTATGTCTAATTGAAGGCGTGGCGTAGTTGTTTAGCCAGAGATTTCTGCAAGTCTGGGATAAATCCTTCAACGGTTGATTGCCCACCCATAGGAGTTATGGGAGAATGCAAATAGAGTTTAAAAGCAAGGTTGCTTACTATGGCTGTCACCAAATGCATGGAGGATGTTGAGTTTTGTCTAGAGAACCAAACGTAATATTCGTGGGCAAAAAGCTCTCGATGAATTATGCTATGGCCATCGTCACGGGTTTCAGCGGTTCAAACACTAAAGAAATCACCCTGAAGGCGAGAGGACAATCAATCACCACTGCCGTCGACGCCGTCGAGATAGCCAGACACAGGTTCATGAAAGACCTGAACGTAGGCAAAATCATCATAGGAACAGAAGAAATGCCACCCAGAGAAGGAGAAAGCAGACCTAGAAACGTTTCGATGATGGAGATCACCTTAACGATACCCTAGGAACAAATAGAACACGAAACAAGACACAGCCAGTTAAACTTGAACTAGCGAGGAATCGAATATGGAATCCGAACGCCATAAGCCGAAGAAGAGAGAAAAGTCGAAAGAAAAAAGGTCCGGAGAACAAAAGCCCAAAGAACAAAGGTCCAAAGAAGAAAGCAAGATTGGCAAGGCTGGTGGTTCCAAGAGTAGGTCCAAGAGTCAAATGCTCGCGGAGGCTCAGAAATGGAAACCCATCACTTCTCCAGAGTTGCGTGAGGCTTACTCTACCAAGACAGACTGGGCGAAGAAGCTGATTCCCAAACTAAAGGCGAAAGCCGAGGCGCCGGAAGAGAAAGAAGAGTCCTAGATAGGCGCAAACTCGAGTTTTATTCGTAGAATATTAGGTTTTGTTCCTCCAGGCTCGCGTGAAGCTTGTGCACCGCGTCCTGGACGTCCTGTTCTTTTCTTGCCCCGGTGCAGACTAGTTTTCCGGTTGCGAATAGCAGAATCACCACTTTTGGCTCGTTCATCCTGTAGATCAGTCCCGGGAACTGCTCTGGCTCGTACATGGTTCTTCCGAGTTTCCCCGTTGCCAACTCCAGGTCTATTGTTCCGCCTAGGCTCGCTGAGGCAACTATGTTCTGAATCTTTACCTCGGGTTTTCGGAGGATGATTATTCCCGCGTTTTTCATCTCTCTAACCACGTTCATGACAGCCCTGTGCGCTTCCTTTTCCGATCTTGCTCCTGTGCAGACCATTTTTCCAGAATGGAAAATCAGCGTGGCCGTTTTCGGTTTCTTAATCCTAAACACTAAGCCCGGAAACTGCTCTGGACGATACTCAACGCCGGGAAAGCCCTTCACGACGGCGTTCAAATCCACTTGCTGGTTTAAAGTGGCGGAAGCAACAACGTTCTCGATGCTTATTGTAGCTTGAGTCTTCGGCATAAGACACCACTTCTTATAGCGTAGCCGATACGTAAACACTCTTTATAAACGTGCGCTTTAAGAGAAAAGGAAGAGTTGGGGGGACGTCCCTACAAGTCTCTGGTGAAAGTTCTTTCTGAGAGTTATCCGCGTCGCCTTTGCAAGCCTGTCGTTGCTGTTTTTCCGTTCTCCCTTTTTTTGAATCGGTTACGTTCGGTGACCACTTAGCAGATGTAGGATAGAAGCTGGCGTGGCACCAGTTGTGAATTCGCATTTATTGCCCAGTTTTAGCGGCGTGTTTTTTCTTCTTTTGAATATTCTTTCTCTTCAATTTTGAAGGCATGCACCAATCTCCTCGGAGCAGTGCTTATCCCTAGCAGTAATGCCAAGCGAGAGCTCTTAAAGGCTTTTGATCGACTGGACTTCTGGTTAAGAAACAGGGGGAGAGTCGCCTATCCTTCGTGTGGGTTCAGATCCCACCCTTGAGTTTGCGAAGTTATTAGCTGCTTCAATGCTTTTCTTTGCGCTTTTTTCTTTTTTCTTTTCTTTCCTTCTTGGTCATCGGCTTTTTCTTTGAACCTTGTCCCATGCCCATTTGATTCACGTCATACGAGAGTTACGACATTAGAGCATTAAGCTTGTGGTCGATATGCGCGTCAGCCCGAAACGTGTAGCGTTCGCCGACTTGAGGAAAATATAAAAGGGCAGGCGTTTTGAAGTCGCACAGTGGAATGAGTCAGTTGACGAGCAAGGTTCGAGCGAGTAAATGGGAGCCTGAGCCTAGAACGGAACCAGCCCCTAGGACGGAGCCGGCAGCAAGAACCGAGCCGGCAGCCCGGACAGAACCAGCCGCTAGGACGGAGCCGGCGGCAAGAACGGAACCACAAAACGACAAAAGACGGTCCATCAAGTGCCCTTCCTGCGGTCATCTCATCATCTACAGCAAAGGAACCGAGAAGCGCAGCATCACGTGCCCAAGATGCGGAAAGGCCTTCCAAGCAGAATAGCACGCTGCATCTAAGGATACCTCTAGATTTGGTCATTTTTCCAAGCAAACGCGTGCCGTCTGGACAGCAATCGTTAAAGGTCTTTAAGACGTGCTTTTTGCAATCTCTAGAGTGAAGGAAACATGGCGAGCAGATCAGGCGTGAAAGTGGTATTGACGGCTTCGGCCACTGAGATGAGTGATTTCTATGACAATCCCTTCATCGCGTTTGTGACTGGATTCGCTAAAGGCCCCCTGCCGTTATGGCTTCTTAGGAGGAAATTGTACCCGCCAGTGGAACGTGATGACGAAGGACGGGCCCTCTGTGCTCCGTACGGTTTGAGAAAGGTTGAGGCCGTTCTGCTCAAAAATGGTTTTGACGCGTCCGAAGTAGCTGTGGTTCACCCCTTCGATTTGGACACTTTTGTAGGTTCTAGCACCAAAGCGGTGGGCATATCGTCTATGGACCCGACTGGGATGGGGTACGTGAGTAAGACTTATTCTTCGATCGTAGGCGGAGGCGAGTCCATGAACGCCATCGAGTTCAGGTCAGTCGTGAAGCATCGAAGCATAAGAACGTACAAGCCTAGGGTGATCGTGGGTGGTTTTGGTGCGTGGCAGCTCGAGCGCAAGAAAGTGGCAGAGAGCCTCGGCGTAGACTGCGTGTTTATCGGTCAAAATGAAAGAGCTATTGCTAAGGTTTTTAGGAAAGCCGTCAATGGCGAATCGCTTCCGCGTGTGATACGAAATGAGGAAAAAACGAATCGTGCTCAAGCGTCGATGATTAGGCACGCTGCCATTCACGGGAGTGTCGAAATCTCCAGAGGCTGTGGCCGAAACTGTCAG
>DATHCB010000005.1:0-27895 GCA_035319765.1 Bathyarchaeia archaeon | reverse complement strand
CATGGACGCCCTGGCCAAGGCGGACTTGTACAGAGGTCGAATAGCGCGAACGCAAGATTGGAAGCTAAGCCGGTACGTCATCGACATCATGACTGCTGGAGTGGCCATGGCACGTGAAAGAACCGGGAGCGTGGGTTGGGTACCATTCAAGTTTCCTGAAAAGCTCAGGATGCTCTCCCGTTCTAGGGCTGAAAGGGCAATGGAGAATGAGATCGGCGCTAGAATCAAGCGCCGTATGCATGTTTCCACACGGGTGGCTGCCAAGGAAATCCTACCCTACGTACGCGTAATTTTTCAGAGCAATCCTGAGTGGGCAGCAGGGTTGGTAAAATGGTTCGACTTCAACGAGGAAATGATGGAATGCGTAGCGCAGGGAAAGAAGCACGTAAAGGCTATACAGAAGGAGCTCTAGACCAAAGACGATCTTTAATCAGACTCGCAGTAGAAATCTTTTTGAGTTAAGGTCCAATTTTCGGATAAAAAGCGTACTTCAATTGATGAAGAAGCTATGCTATGGGTGGATATCCTATAAATTAAAAGAAAGCGCGTGGGGTTCCTAGAATCGGAATAGCTCAGTGAGCATATTTCTCGCGCTTTAGGAATAGTATGGATGAAGCGAATCTTTTGTTCTTTACTTGCTAAAGACGACTTTCACTGTCTCTTTTTGTTAAAGTCTAGGCTTTTCAGGTCTGAGTGACAATCGTCAAAGACTTGGCTATTTTGTGTAAGTATGACGAATCCAGAGTTGGAAAACAAAATCCTATTATCTCAAGTTCAATTCTAGTTTAATTGGAGAACAATGTAAGGATGGTTCGGCTTTTGAACTGTCCTTGACTATTGGTATGCAGGTCAGTATCTTCACTACCTGCATGCACTCTCCGAAATACGTATGTGGTTCTGATTTTCTAGAAATTTGGAGCGCTTTCTCGGTTTTACATGGTCATGTTAGCAAAGCCTTAGTGCCGAAAAAAGCTCCAACTTCTCAATATGGGTCCAAAGTCGGAAAATCAAAGGGTCATCGAAACGATAGTCGAACTTGTATCTTATATCATATTTCTTGTTTTATTTGTTGGGGTTATTTATCCTGACAGCCCTCTTTTTGCGTTAGCCGCCATTCTTGTGGTGACTCTAATTCTGATTTATGCCGTATGGAAATCATATAGCGACAATGGTAGTCTACCCTAGTTTCTCTCCTCTTTGTGGTCAAACATTTTCTGGTAACACAAGGAATGGTCTTTTGATTCGAAGCAGGAACTTTGGCAGATACGGAGATTTGAGGACGGGTCGCTTCATTCGAAAGCCTTAAAACAGAGACGCCAAGTACTTCAAATGGAACGGTTTTCTAGTAGTTGCTGGGCTAATGCTTGAAATGAAGCTTTGAGTGTCGAGCAATACGTCTGAAAACGCGCTGTTGTGTTCTTTTATGAACTCTGCGAATTCTGAATAGTTCTTGTGGAATGAAACAAAGACGCCGTCATATCCCATTCCTTGTCCTTCGATGGCTAGGATAACATTTGGTTGTTTCATCATCCACTCTTTAACTCTTCTGTAAGCTTCTTCTCTTTCTTCAGCCTTAGCAAATTTAACGTGATGCTTTACAAAATTGATAGCGACGATTTCAAAACCAAGCTCTCTCCATTTTGGTATCACAGTATATCCATCAATTAGGCGCTTTTCAACATCTTTTCTTTTTCGAGTGATCGTGGGTTGGGATACTCGTAAGGTCTTCGCTATCTCTCTATCGCTTCTATGGCTATCTTTGAGCAACTCTGCAAGAAGTTTTAGATCTTTCGGCTTCAATTGACTCATAATAAAGAACGCCTCATTTCACCTATGCACGAGCGCGCCGCAATTCCCTAACCGAGCATTGTGATTTCTACTAATAAATAAGGCTTTACTGAACTCCTATTGTCGTCTGTTTGTCCGTGTCTGTTTGTGTGTCTGTCTGTCCCCGTGAGAGAGAGGTAGATGAGTGAGCGAATGAGTAGTAAGTTTGTAGTCGTAGTTGTTGAAGAAGAAGAAAAATGGTAAAGCTTTGTCCCCTCCGCTTACGAGCGCGCGCGAAGACCCCTCCTGAAAAGGTGCGCCCGAAACCGTGTCCGACGAGGCCTACAAACGAGTGAAAACGAGCGCTACTTTCTGCATATAATCATGAAATGCTCGCTAATTCCTACGCTTACCTGATCTGTACAAGTCTTCAGGTGTGTCTTCCACCATTCCTTCCAGGCCTTTGGCTGCTTTCTAGCCAGTCTGTTTGTTTCTCTATGATGACCGCTTGCCAGTCCTTCTAGACCTACCATTTCCAAGACTCTGATTCGTTTTTTCTCAAACGATTTCTTCAGTTCTTCGGGAGTATAAAAGTGACATGGGGCGAACCCGTATCCACCGAAGTAGTCTCCGGTGTCTCTTATTCTCGGAAAGATGTCAAGCTCAATCTCCTTGGGGAGGCGAACTAGCTCCGTCACCAGAACTGCGAATCTTCCAATGACTGATACGAGGATGTTAGAGTCCTTCTTCGCCACTCTCTTCATTTCAGTGATTGCTCTCTCCCTTCGCGCTTGGTCGACGATGTGCGACAGAGGCCCACCCAGACAGACTACGCAATCGAAGGTCTCGTTCTCGAACATCGAGAGATCGTCAATAGAACCTTGAAGGATTCGGGTCACTCCATCTTTAACCCGAAACTTTCTGATCTGCTGTTCCGCGACTTCAAGCATCTCAGGCGACAGATCCAGCAGAATCACTTCATAACCGAGCTTGCAGAGTTCAATCGCGTATCGACCAGGGCCGCCGCCAGCATCCAACACCAATCCCCTTGTTTTGGGAAGGTACTTCTTTACGAAGTGCATGGTCGTGTCAAATTCCAATTTATGGTAAGGATCGATAGCAAGCCTCTTCCATTCTCTTACACGTTGCTCAGAGTAGTACTTCATAACGAGCTTCTCTGACATAGAAGAGAGGTTACTGGTTGCCATGCTATATAATAATCGCACACCTAGTATGGCCGCTATTGATTGATTTCCACCTGCTTTTTCGTTAGCGCAAATATGCACACTGCAATTATGCCTGCCAAGCATAACAGGCATTCGCATGTTGGACTCTTCGGACGGGTTTTTGGAGACGATTTTCCAATCGGTCCCTCTGGAAAATGGTAGCGCGCACGTTAGGAAACCAACTTAGCGCATGGCCTAAACAGTGACTCCGTACATCTGGTCAGGCGCGAGAATCTGTGGAAACGTCTTTCTAAGTTTCTGCCTTGTTGAATAGCAGAGGTGGCACTCGTCCACGTAGCTTTCCTCGTGATCAACCTGATACTTTCTGACGAGTTCAGCCGGACCTCCCTTCAGGATCGGCCCGCAAATTGGATGCGCGTATGGATCAAACGTTTCGAATAGTTGATGCAGTGGAATCTCCTTCATGTTTCCTATGGTTACGCCTTGACGCACGTGAACGTAGCCGAAAGGGTCTATGTGCACTCGTTTTTGGTTGGAGAAATCTTCATCCAAGCATTTGTCATATTCCTGCCATGGTTTTCTTGGCAGGCCCTCGACGAGTTTTTCAGCAGGTCTTCCCTTAAACAGGACCGCTCCCTCTGTGACAGGCTTCCCCTTCCATTCTTTTCCAGCCATGTATTCACTTGGCTGCGCTATGCTAATGTTACTGACTGGTACACCTAGTTCTTTAGCAGCTTGAAAAGCATATTTTGAGAGATTTTCTTCTTCTTTGCCGTAGTGAAAGATATCATCGCTTATTACAGCGTCGCACGTACCTATTTCTAAGATGGGTTTCAGCCATTCTTTTGCGTCTTCGGTAGATGTTGCCCAATAAGCATTGGTGATAAACCCTGTCTTGAACCCCTGCTTCTTTGCTTCCCGTAGTCCCCACAGGAGAATCGGATAGTAAAGAACAGGTTCGCCGCCTTCAACGTATATCCAGTTGATGCTCCCGATCATCCTTGCTTCGTTCAATATTTCTCGTATATCTGAGATTTTCATCACTCCCGTTGCGTCCGGACTGCCGAAGACGAAGCAGTGATCGCACTCCAAGTTGCACTTGTAAGTGAGAAGAAGATCAAGCTCGTTAATGGACATAACGCTCCCCTACTGAACTTATACTAAACACATATTTTAGGATGCGCTAAGAAGCGCCCACTAGGCTTTGGCGCGCGCGATTGGATTGCTCCATTATTCTACACCTTCACATTCTTGGTTTTATTCCTGTTGTAGGTTGCCTCGGCGTCTATTTTTTGTAGAAGATTAATTAGTTTTCTGCCCTTTCTCCTAAGTTCGATTTTCGAGACCGTGTTTATCATTGCACAAAGGTCATCCACGATTATTCCTTCTTGTTTGCTATATATCACTGGATAGATGCGACATCCTAAGGGTCTGTGCTTATAGATTATACAACGGCATCTTTCAACATTGTAAAAAACGCAGAATCCATGATAATTTCTTAGTCTGATAAAACCGTGCCTGTCTTGATGCACAAACTTCTGCCTATCATAACCAATTGCCTCTACGCATTTAACATCCGCATCAGAAAGTATCATTTCAGTCTTTTCGCAACACACTCCGCAATGCGAGCAATGCATAGCGAATTTTACTCTGGCTTTCTTTAATTTGCTTTTGTCAATTCTTGATATGGTGCAAACGCTCGCAATGCCTAAAATAGGTCGAGGAGATGTGCGCGTGCTGTTTCCAAGAGAAGGCTACACTGCCCAACACGTTACTAGAATAGAAGGAGAGCATTTTCCAGTCTCTATTTTCTCTTTTTAGAGTTTCGTCTATGAAACTTTCGATTTTTTCTATTACTTGGCTTATAACTCATTCAAGTTACCTTTTCTGTTCAATTTACTTCTTCGACTACTTAGCGTTTATGAATTGTGCGTTTGGGTTGGGTTGGGATAAAACTTTACCCCCACACACACTTACGCACTCGCACGCAAATGCGCACACACGTAAGCGTATGTTGTGTATAATCTTCAAATTATGTTAGACATGGCTCAAATAGTAACACAGTTTTGTTTACAATATAGGAAAAATTATTTAATGTATCTATTAATGGCGCACCCTCTATAACTCTAGGCTCGTTGAGTACTACGTTGAATCGGAAATCCAACTCGCTATTCTCTTGAGCGTCAACGGCATCTATGAACAATTTGTCGCCAACTTTTAAAGGGAAAAGATTTTCATTAGGTCTTAAATAGTCATCAATTTTGGGAATTGGAAATTGACCGCCAGTGGCATTAATAAGCATCTTCCTCGCATAAGCTCCGATGTTCATGCTTTGATAACTGGAGCCGACTGTGACTAGTAGCCGATGTTTGTCTCTGTTGTTGAGCTCATTGAGAACCCAGAGCTTTTCATCTTTTCCTCCTTTGTACGGTTGGATGGCATTCAACGCTCTTATGGCATCTGTTCTCACGCCTTTTTGTCTTAATTTCTCGAGTCTGGAGTTATACGCTGTCGCGTCATCTGCGATGGGAAAGTAAATATGCTTATTACTTATAGCTCCCCCAGTTCCAATGAGAAATAATTGCCAAGCCATGTGGTCAAGGGCAGTTCTGAGATTTTGAATGGCGTCACCCGCAATTACCGCGATGCATATGGGCGTCGGTTGCACTTTTGATAAATAATATACTAGTCTGCGACTCGCATCGCGCTTGGTGCTTACTTGATAAGGCTTGGAATCAAAGAAGCCCTGAATTACCTTATGAAGGGTTGCGATATGCTCTTTCGCACGTTCAATTTTGACCTGAATTAGCGTAAGTCTTTCAGCAGCAGTCATATTGAAAGTCAACTCTCATATCGATGGCGATCCAATCGTCCTTATAAATTATTATTTGAAAAGAGTCAGCGCGCGCTTATGCGCTATTCTTACCCTTGGAATCAATTCTTTCTTTTCGTTTCTGAGATACATGCCTAAGAGCATTGCCTCTTCATTGATTAACGTCTCTATTTCTTGTCTCTTTCCGACTCTGATTCTTGGAATCTCAACTTTAGTCTGGAAGTATTCGTTTAAGCTCTTAATCAAAGTGCGAGTCAAGGAATCATTAAGGTACTCTCGTTTTCCTTTTCTCTTGGCTGAAAAATCTTCAGTCTTCACAACGAAATCTCTCTTCTGAAGGTTAAGACAGAACTGGATTACAAAATCTTCAACAAGATAACGGTACAACTCTTGAAAATCACAGGCCAACTAGGTGCTCCTTTGGCTGCAGCTATCATTTGCATCTCCACTTTTGCTGTCGCATTTTGAGCTCTCGCATGATTTTCGAAGCTTCGCGCGCGGAACCTGCGCTTGCGATTTTTTTGGCTTTCCACAGCTCAACTGTGCATTCACAGTAGTTGCACCTTTTGCTCTTTTGCCCTGTCTTGGCGATCAAGAGTTTGCCGCAGCTACTGCATAGGAACACCGAGTAGCTCAAAGTCGTTTGTGCGCTCCGAAAACCTTTAAGCGCACCGAAATAAGAGGATATCGAGAAAGGAATAGAAGATAAATGACTGCTGCACAACTCAGCCTAAAGCAACTTGTCACAGGCTACTTCAAGCAAAAAGGTTACACTATAACGGAGAACCCCACCCTCGATGGGTTCAGCGGCGTAACCCACACGTTCGACTTGCTGATAGAAAAGACCCAAGAAAAACGGCTCGTTTGGCTACGCGACTGGAACCGCACAGTTGGCGTTAACATGATAATAAAGATGGACAACGCCGCCGAGGACGTTTCCATTCCCAAACCGATCGTCATCAGCAAACTATTCAGCGGCCACGCAAAAGCCTACGCCAACCGCAGAGGCGTAATCCTACTCACGAAATCAGAAATAATCAAACGCAGCCAGTAGTCAAAAGTCTTTTAAAAACTCATCCAAACGACCCTGCATCTCCAAGTAAGTCAACCAATCAACAACACCCACAAAACACTTACGCTTATTTTCCAACACCTCTACGATCTCCGCCACGACGTCCTCCACACTTCTTCTAGTTACATCAACCTCACAAACCTTTTCTGCACCAACAGCCTCGACGGCGTCGCTAAGGCAAACGTCTAGGATTTCGCAGGCTAGGTTCTCCCACAACTTTAGGCCGCCCCAACCACGGGCCTCCATCACAGGCTTAAGCTCTTCGGGATCACGCCTAAGGACAAACACCCGCTTCACACCATCTTTGGGCACAACGTTCACCGCGTAATGCCCATCGAGAACAACATCGCACTCGCTGTGAGCCACAATTTCCTTCACACGCTCCGCAACCTTGTCCATGTCCGCGATGGACGTTCCACGTACCTGATCCTTTCCGGTAACGAGGTTTTCTTTCAGAACCAGTTCGCTAATATCAATATGCGTAGCATGCAATTTGCCGGCCAAGACCGTGCTGACTGAGGTTTTCCCAACCCCTGGCGCTCCCGTAACTATGATAATTTGGGTCGTCTTCTTTTCCATAAGGTTCACTGGCAGATCAATTGCTTTGGCAAAAATTATTTAAGCATTCGCATACGCAAGCCGTAACATCTACTCCCTTTCTTCCTTTCTTCCGACGTAGATGAGAACTTCGAAGATTTGACGTAATCTGACGTTTGTTATCGATCTACCTCTGATGATAGTGCCAAAAAGCAAATATCGGAAAGATCTTCTATTGTTGGCTGATAATTATGGCAACTCCTGATGATCTAAAGAGCATTCTTGGGCCTAACGAGACGATTGAGGTGTACATTAAGCAGAAAATCTACCATCCAAAGATTAACATTGACTCTGTGGTCATAACGAGCGAACGAATAATCCTGCGACACCCCCACGCGTTGGGATTGAAAAAGGATTACACCGACTACAACTATCAAGACATCTCAAACGTAGTTCTAGACAAAGGAATACTGCGCTCAACCATCAAGTTCACGCTCAGGTTCGGAGGAGAGCCCATGACGCTAAGCGACCTGCCCACCTCCGAGGCAGAAAAAGCCTACGGCATAATAAGAGACAACTTAGCTAGATTCCAAACACCATTTTCAACAGGATACGCAACCCCCCCTCCATTCCGTCAACAAGGCGCACCAGCCGGAGCACCACCCGCCAGGATATGCGCTAAGTGTGGGGCAAATATTGCAGCTGGACAAAAGTTCTGCGGAAACTGCGGCGCACCTGCGTAAGAGGACCTCGATCTCGATCGATAGAAAGAACGAAATTCCAACACTGTCAGTTTAACTGGCCATTGCGACCCGAGCAAAAAAATCAGAAAGCGGGTAGAGGTGGCTTCCCAAAGCTCGACAAACGCAACGACGCATGTACACCTTTAAGAAGATGAAAAAAAGATCGAACATCAATGTTAAACTCTGAAAGATAAGGGTTAATTATTTAACTGTCAACTCTAGGCGAAATCTCCCGAAGCCCCCTTTTTTTAGCGCGCGCTTCCGAATCGAGGCGAGGCGTCATTGCTGTTACCCTAGCATTGTCGCCCCCTCGCCACAGACAAGCCCTGTTACGCCGTTCAAAGTGTTAAGCACTGTCACGATTGTTATAGAAGATTGTTCCATGTCATTTTTTATTTTGGCACGGAGAAAGAATAATGGTAAGAAAGGAAACTATCGCGCCATTCTCGCCACCCATATGGGAGGGCTATTCTCTCTCCGCACCAAATGATTTCCTAGAGATGCATAGAATATAAAAGTCGTATGCAACAAAAGCACACAAAGCATAAATAGCGCCCGCGTCGCAAGGCGACAGGCGTCATCGTGGTTACCCTCACATTATTCATTCTTCGCCTCTGCGCGCGCGCAAGGAATTTACTACACTCCAACATACATAGTTGACTACATTGTTAGGAATACTTTAGGAAAACTGCTTGCAGAAAGGAACATCAGTATCGAAAGAATAAAAGTTTTAGACGCCGCTTGTGGTTCTGGAAGTTTTTTGATCAAGACTTTTGATGTTCTCAACGAGCATTGTCAACAAATTGACAAAGATTATAGTCAAACAAAACTTGACTTCATTCGTCAGTTTCTGGCATTGGGGCGGCACTAAGATAGCTTACTACAGCAACGGCAACATGCTAATAGTGAAGAGGATGCTGCGTCAATAAGCGATCCAAAGCAGAATGAAGTATGTTGGCCAAATAAACTTCGACGACTCCGAATTTGAAACCGCCACGGCAACAATCGCAGAAGAAGCGCAGAAACTAGCGGAAGCAGGCTACAACAAATTTGACGAGTTTAACGGCATCCACATTTACAAACGGTCCCAAAGGTTCAAAGTGGATAGTTAACTCCTGAAAACAAAGGGTTAATTATTTAAGTATTCACTTCAAAATCTATTCCGAGGCCTGTAATCCCCTTGAGATTTGACGTGATTTTCTACGCCATCGGAATCATTTGCTTCCTCTTAGCTGTCCTTATAATGCCATTTTGGGGGGTAACCCTGATTCCAACTGCCTTTATGATCGTGCTGCTATTATTTGGATTATTCTTCTTAGCCTCAGGGCACGCCGCACGCCCTCGAAAGTACGGAATCGCGCCACCAACCCAACCGATCGAAACCGTAAAGCCCATCATGAAGAGGACCGAAGAAAGGCCTGTCCAACAGTTACCGCCCGAACCAATCCAACCTCCAACTGAACCGATTAAACCTCCTACTGAACTCACGAAGATAAAGGGAATCGGTCCAAAAAGGATAGCGCAACTAAACGCCTTGCAAATCAAATCCGTCGAAGATTTGACCCGCTTTTCTCCGGAAGACTTGGCAGATAAGCTACACATATCTGGCAAGACAACCGCAAAATGGATTGAACAAGCCGAGGATCTGCTAAGACAGCCAAGCAGCTAAAGTGTTTCAATTCTGACCGTGCATGCTTCTCAAGCCTCTGCAGGGGATTAAGAACTCATTCTTCCGTTTTCCCTTCATGTCAAAACGCTGCAACATGTCTTTCCGGGTCATCTGTGCTTGCCCGGGTCACTGAAGTTGAGTCCTTAAGTAGTTCGCGATTAGATGTTCCACTCTTAGTATTTCCAAAGCGCGCACTAGTCACCCTCAGCGGCATAGCTGTGGACTTGAGAAGCCTTTGCGCTTCTTTCTCGACTTGATGGGGCACCTTACGACACCATTAGCCTAGAATGTCGACAAACATATGACCGTTTTACTCTTTCGCAACTCTCGTATACAAAAGCATCGACCAACTGTGCTAGTAGAACTTATCTTTGCAGAGAGCAATATTGAAAAAGACAAAGGTGAAAAAGAAGATTGAAGGTAGTCACGGAAACATTAACCTTCTCTACCAAAGGCGAGATCGAGTTTGTCGATCTATCGAGTAAGGTTCAAGAAGCCGTCACAAGGAGCCGCATAAGAAACGGGTTGGCTCTAGTGTTCGCTCCTCATGCGACCGGAGTTATAATTCTAACCGAGTTGGAGTCAGGACTCGTGGAGGACATAAAATCTCTTCTGGAGCAGTTGGCTCCCAGTGACAGGCAATACCATCATCCCTCAAACGCCTATGCACACCTTCGTTCGGTATTACTGCCCTCGGAAAAGACTTTACCCATCGTCGATGGGCGTGTTGCTTTTGGTACTTGGCAGTCTCTGGCTTTCGTCGAAACTGACGTTCATCCTAGACAGAGGAAGATAATTGTGCAAATTCTGGGCGAATAGTGTCTGCAAGTCTTTCGTGGCAACTAAGTTGCGAGAGATTAGTCTTTTAAAGGGCAGATAAGACGAATCATTCAGACCTTAGTCTCTCTGTCTCATTTCTTATTTACGTAAGCGGTTCTATGTGTCAAGCTGAGAGTCACGGCAGATTTTTGCTTTAGATGCCTCACTTTCTTAGATCTCCGCCCTCCGTTTTCTACATTTTTGATAATAAATGACCATGTTCGATCCTTTTTCGAGATGTAGATGTGCTATTTTCGGCAGTTTCTAATGGCTCTTTGCCGTTGTATCAGTTTTTCAATGTTCAACGGGACGTCGCTTCTGTCCACTTTCAACATACGAGGCGATGTTCAAAATAAATCTCCGCGTGGTCTCTTTGATCCTATTTAAGGTTCGGAAACCTTCGTTACGGGAGACTCCAAGTAGCCTTTTTTCAGTAGTTTGCTTTCTTTTCAAACTGTTTTCGGTAGATTTCTTGCACTTTTTGAATGGAATCGGCCTCTTCGGGTGTCTTGTCATCTCTTACTCTAGTGATTCGGGCAAAACGTAGTGCCATACCGCATTCATATTTTGGGCTTTTCTGAATCTCGTTGTAAGCAACTTCGACCACGATCTTTGGAATAACCGTTACTCTTCGATGTTCATCTCGAATCGTTAACTTCTTCAATTGCTGCGTCACATTGATTATCTCCTCGTCGGTCAACCCCTTGAACGTCTTACCAACAGGGAGAAATTTACCGGTTTTTTCGTCCTTGGCCGCTAGATAGTAATCTGAAAGCCAATCATGGCGCCTTCCATAGCCATACTCTGCTGCAACTATTACAAGATCTAGAGGTTCAAGAGTCGGCTTTATCTTGAGCCATCTTTTCCCGCGTATCCCAGGAGTATAAGGGCTGTCTAGTTTCTTTGCCATCAATCCTTCGTGCCCTTTGCGCATAGCTTCCCTTAGAAAATTTTCCGCCTCTGAAGGGCTCCTCGTTATAATCTGCTCGGTTAGTGGAATGCGTCCTGCTATTTCGCCCAGCCTCTTTCTGCGATCCATGTACAAAGTCGAGGCTAGGCTCTTTCCATCAATGTAGATCACGTCAAAAAGGTAGAGCTTGACCGGAATCTCCTTCGTCATCTCATCAATATCATGAACTCGCCTAAAACGCCGCATCAAGTGCTGAAAAAGCATGGGGTTGCCGTTTTCTCCAACGGCAATAACTTCGCCTTCTAAAATTGCCTGATTAGTTTTAACTTCATTCTGTATTTGCTCCGTTATTTCGGGGAGGCTATCGGTCACATCAGTAAGACGTCGGCTGAAAATTCTAACTTCGGCGTCGGATTTGTGAATTTGAATGCGTGCACCATCCAACTTATATTCAAGAGCCGCCTCGCCACCCAGTTCGCTCAAAGCCTCTTGCACGTCCTTGGCAGTTTGTGCCAGCATAGGCCTTATCGGCTTGAAAAGATGGAACCCGAGCTCGCGCAAGCCTTCTGCGCCTCTGGTTCTGGCTATGGAGGCCACTTCAGCAACGTCGCCAGTTAGCATCGTCGCGTGCTGAACCAACCCTACTGGTATGTTAAACGCTTTAGCCACCGTCAATTCCACAAGACCTTCATGGAATCCCGTCCTCATTTCGCCAATCAAGATCTTGACGAGATACTTTACTTCTAACGGCCCGGCCGCACCGAGTAACGCGTCAAGTAGACGTTCTTTCTTTTCCCTCGAGCCTTGGCCAGATACTTCAGCTATTGCTTCCAAAGTCTCCCGCACCTCGAGAATAGTCAGAGGCTTCTGCCCAAAGAGCGTCGCCTGTTTTCTTACTTTACTACTTTCAAAAAGGGCCTTGGCAGCGCTGCCAACATCGCCAGTTGCGCTAAATGCGTCTCTGAAAACGCTCCAATCTGCACTCGTCAAGCGTTCCAAAATACCGCTAATAGTTGCCCAGCTGACCTCTAGATCACGTTGGTCCCACTTTGGAAACGCTCGCCCGAGAAGCATGGACACTGCTGGCTCTACTTCTTCAGGTTTTAACTGTTTGAGAAAAGTGGAAGCTAGATAGGCCATGACAAGACGCTTTTTTGTGGCCTCCAGCTGTTCGCAGAGCTCAACGAGCATGCGAAACTCGGTTGACTTGATCAACAATCTTTGACCAGAAAAAGTTCTCCATTTAGCATTGACATAAAGGTTTTCGTTAAGAAGCCCAACTTCTTATGCGGATTCAGCGAGTTTAGCTTTCAGTTCCTTGATCTTCTTGTCCAATTTCGTTTCTTCTTTCTTCTTCTTCAGTGCCTTATAACAGTCCCTTGCATATTCGAGTGCGCTGACCCCAAACCGGTCGAACCCTTTCTCGAAGGCTATGTCAGCAGATTTTTGAAAACGTTCCAGTGCGGTTTCGTATTCTTTCAGCGTAAAATTGCACTCTGCAGCCTTGTACAGCATGTATGAGGCATCGAAGAAATTGCCGAGTTTATTATATAGTTCTGACGCCTGCATGAATTTCTCTGCAGCTTCCTTTTGTTCGCCTTTATCAGCGAGCGCCGTACCTTCCCTGTGAATCTTCACCGGATCTTCCTTTTCTGCCATCTTTCGCTCAACTCCTCGGGTTTACCCATACGAGTCGCGCTTAAAATAAAAGTTTTTCTAGATAATACGCAAATGAAGTCTTAGCAAACCGGTGAAGCCTTTGGTTGAGAAAATCTGTGACGCACACGTGCATCTTGGCGAATCAGGTCCGTGGCAACCATATGACAGGCCAACTATTCACATTCAAGAATTGATCGAGCTTTTCGACAAGTTTGGCGTTGAGAAAGCCGTGGTTTTCCCTAACCCAAACGTTGGCGACAGATACCCTGAAATGAACAACTACATAGCCCAGTGCGTGCAGAAGTACCCTAATCGTCTTATAGGCTTCGGTAGAACAGACCCGAGAAGGGGCAAGGATGCCTTAGACGAGCTAACACGGATGAGGGAGAGACTTGAGCTAACAGGACTCAAGCTTCATCCGATGGTGGAATGCTTCCGCCCCGATCATCCCTTCTTCACTAAATTCTTCCAGAAAACGGCAGAACTTAGCCTGCCCATACTCTTCCACACAGGCGACGGCTTCTCCGCACCAGGACTCATCGGGACAATCGCAAAAAGACATCCAAAGCTGCCGATAATACTGGGACACTTAAAGGAAGGCTGCGTAAGCGTAATGAAGGAAACGACAAATGTTTACGTAGAAACCTCAGGCACCATACCAGAATTCATCGAAATGGCTGTAGATGTCGACCCGAACCGAGTCCTGTTCGGTTCCGACGCCCCCTATTATCGTTACCCAACACAGACAGCAGTAGTTGAAGCGGCGCAGATCCCAACGAAACTGAAACGAAAAGTCTATTATGAAAATTTTGGCAAGCTCTTCAAATGAAAGTGTGAGTCCTATTGGCCATAGTTATCCAACAAGCCTCGACTGCTGATATTAGAACCTTGTCCAAAATCGAGCACGAATGTTTCAGGACGGAGGCATTCTCAAGAAGGCTGATCATGTCCTTGCTAAAGACACCCAGCAGCGTGAGCCTATTAGCTAATGAGAAAGAAGAAGTCGCAGGATTTGTGATCGGCTTGGTAGATGATTATGGAGAAATGAAACTCGGGCACATAGTCACCATTGACGTCGTTCCCAAGTACAGAAGAAAAGGCATCGCGACCAAACTGTTGCAAAAAGTTGAAAAAGAATTCCAGAACTCTGGCATCGAGACTAGCTACCTCGAGGTGCGCGACGACAACGTGGCAGCCAGGAAACTTTACCAGAAACTCGGATATAGGGAAGTCGAGGTTCTCAAAGATTATTATTCTCGTGGAGGGGACGGCATAAGGCTTGAGAAGACCCTATTCCCCTAAGGACCAAAGATACAAATTCAGTTTTTCCTTGAAAACTCTCTTCAATTTGGCATCGGGCGTTTCAACAAGTGTCAGCTCGCCAGTGACTCCAATAATGCATCCAGACAAGACGTGACCACCGAATACGTGGCCCTCCTCGTTTCCGACCGCGATGTGCGCATGAACCACGAGCTCTCCGTCTTCTCTTACAGAAACGTTGCCGATGCAGCATATGATCTCTAAAGGTTCGGAGAGCTGAATCGGCTTATAGTTGGCATCCTTGTAGAAGCCTAAGACTGCCTTCTTCACCGTGCCTAGTAAAACGAAAAACCCAGCTCGAACCTTGTTCCGTTCTGCTATTTCTTTTATTGCATTTAGCAAATCCTCGTTCTCGTCCAGCCTAGCGAAAATTGTTCTGCCAACCCTAGATCTTGCCTGACTCATTTTCCCACTATCGCACTGCTAACTCGAGTTCTTGGCTTAAACATTGCTAAAAATCGGAAGCTCCGTTGATGCTTTTGTATACGATTTTCTGGCGGGCGACTGGTGACATGCGAAATCGTTAAGTTTACTTAGATCACCAATGCCACCCGGTCGTCCCAACTTAATTTCAGAGTGCAGCAGATTTGCCGGTTCTAGCCTATACTAATTAGTACAAACAGATGCATGCATATAAGAAAAGCCTAAAACAAACCCCGGCAGACTCTCTTTCACAACCAGAAAAAACTGGTGATGCCAGCAACGGCCGACTCCAAATGTTAATTCAGAAGACGAATTCCAGTTTCATAACTCTTATGCAACGCACCAGGCGAACACCTATGACGATAAAAATGAACTGCAAAAAGCTCTTACTGGAAGAAGTGTTTGAGAAGGTCGGCGACAGGATTAGCAAACAGACGCTCGAAGAAAAGGTCAACCAATTCTCAAAGTACGGTAATGTCTTCTTGTTCATAGAACTAATGAATCTACGCAGAGAGCTTGAAAAGCTTAAAGAAGAAACAAATTCTTTGAGGAATGAAACGCTCATTTACGTTAAGCGATAATCGAAACTAGCGTCCTAACTCTCTTCTCCTTAGGATGGAATAGTGGATACCTAAGAGTGTCGCATAAATCCCTAATGCAAAGAACATAACGAAACCCAAGTTGATTCTCCAGCTCATGCCAACCCCGCCTATGAGGCACAATAGGACACCAAGCGCTATGACTTTCCATGGGTTCCAGTCTTTAAAGCCCAAGCTTTCTCACTCTATCGTCGCCGCTTCTCCAAGAGCCTACGAATGATAACGTCGTAGCTCTCACCCTTCTTGCCTCGTTCCTTCAACAAGGCAACGGTTTCTTTTGTCACGCGAATGCTGGTCAAATTTGACGTCTTCTCGGCATTAAGTTCGGTGCTCAACTCTGCATCACTCTGCATACGTTTGATGCAGTTTACATAAAAGTGTAGCGGTACCCCTGATTATGGTGGCCTCATTAAAATATACTGACGAAAATCTCCATACATTACACGAAACAGCCGAAAAAATGCAGAAACGCGCAATACGCGCAAACTGTGCGCGAGTGTACAGATATGCCACTAGTGGCATGCAGGATATCTTCTCCGCTGCAAAACACTAACTTATTTCAGGCGTTCGAAGCGTCTTTAAGAAGTCCTTCAAACCTGACAATTAGATGACTGACGCGCACAGTTTTTCAACGTCAAATATCACGAATAGAGTGGGACGAAAAGTGATTGGAAAGAAGGCTTCGAGGAAAACCACTGGAAATGAAAGAAGGAAATCGCTGCTCAACAGGAAAATGGCCTTCTCGGCCAACCATAGAGTCAAGAAAAGAAATGGAGCATGGCGCCATACGCTAGAGCGGAATCTGTCTAATGGGAGTCACGCCTGAGGTTAGATTTTATGTATACAAAAGCATCAACGAAACTTCATTTGTTTTCCATAGTTTTCCAGAATCAACATTCACGAGTAGGTGTTTTTGCAGGAAAAGGCCTAGGTATTTAGCTACAAATATGTGTGTCGTAGAATTAACTTTTAATTAGGCGCTCGCCCGAATATGATTGCGGCGCCTACAATGAGCAGGGTTAGCACCGGCGATTTGCGCAAGTGGCGCAGGCGTGGTTTCTATAGCGAAGGCGCTCTAGTCAAACTTCTTGAGAAAAGCAACTACCACGCTGTGCGCGTGCCTGTGAGCAACCCTAGTCTTCACCCGTTGCCTGATATCATCGCTAGAAGAAACGAACATGTGTACGCTTTTGAAGTGAAAAATGCAGGTTATTATGCTTACTTTCCGAAGCAGCAAACCGACAAGCTTTTCCGATTCTTGAATGAACTGATTCCGCTTCCCAATCAGCAAAAGCACGCCATCTTAGCTGCACATCTAGGCAAAAGATGGATCTTCAAAGAATTAAAGTGGGAAGATTGGCAGCAAGGTGTCTTGGCGGACCAAGAGCGTATAGTTAAGAGGGATAAAGGCAATTTCGACTTTGAAACAGGCGAGAAAAAAGCTAGAACAAGGGAGGAGCTGCCCGGCCTTGTCTTCGACAAGATGGGCGATTACTGGGACATCCTAACTGCAACGCATCCCACAGAGAAAGAAGTCGACTTCATTGATAAAGTCATTGACAACAACGGCGTGATGCTTGACCTCTGCTGTGGCACTGGACGCCATGATATCTTGCTAGCAAGAAAAGGCTGGCAAATCGTAGGCGCGGACTTATCGAGGAACCTCCTGCGAATAGCCAAGAACAAAATGCAAAAAGAGGGTGCCAGCTTTCCTATAGTCCAATGTGAGATGCAGAACCTGCCCTTTAGAAACGAAGTTTTCGCGAGCATCATAAACATGTTCACCAGCTTCGGCTATTTGCCGTCTGAAAAGGACGACCTCAAAAGCTTGAGTGAAATCTCCAGGACATTGAAGGCAGATGGCGGTTTCCTTCTCGACCTAGTTAATAGAGACCACCTGCTCAAAGTGTTCGAGGAAAGCGACACCGCTGATTTTGGCATCTTCACCATGGAGGAAAAACGCACCCTGGACAAGGACAAGATGAAGGTGACTAGTCTCTGGTTCGTGACGCCTAAAGACGGCGGTGAAAAACTGGTGCTTAGGCACGAATTGAGGCTCTACGTGTTGGAGGACGTGCGGCAAATGTTGTCGTCAGTAGGACTCGCACCCAAGACCGTATATGGTAACTATAAGGCCGAAAACTACGACGCAGAATCATCAAGACTCATCCTTCTAGCCCAGAAGCAAAATACCACGGCGAGCAAATGAAAACGTTATAAAAACTAATTCGTCGCATAATAGGCAATCATGAGTAGCACCAGAAATTTTAAGCTTTATATAGACGGCGAATGGGCACAATCGTCCTCTGGCGAAACTTTTCCCAGCGATAATCCAGCCAAGCCAAAACAGATTCTAGGATTTTTCCAAAAAGGCAACGAAGAAGACATAAGCAGAGCCGTGAGCGCAGCTGAAAAGGCGTTCCAAAATTGGAGTCAAACTCCTGCTCCGAAGAGAGGCTCAATTCTTCTAATGGCTGCGCAATTGTTGCGTCAAAACAAGGAAACCTTGGCGCGCGAAATGACCATGGAAATGGGCAAGGTACTGGTCGAATCCAAGGGCGATGTTCAAGAAGCAATTGACATCACCGAATACATGGCAGGCGAGGGCAGGAGACTATTTGGAAACACTGCGCCCTCGGAATTGAGGAAAAAATTCGCCATGACGATAAGAACGCCCATTGGCGTGTGTGGATTAATCACACCTTGGAACTTTCCTATGGCTATTCCCGCATGGAAAATAATGGCAGCACTAATCTGTGGCAACACTGTGGTATTCAAGCCATCTTCAGACACGCCACTCTGCGCAACCAGATTCGTGCAAACGCTAGAAAAGGCAGGCCTTCCCAAAGGTGTTTTAAACATGGTCACAGGTCCAGGCGACGCTGCAGGCATGACCCTTGTGAAGCATGAGAAAGTTAGGGCAGTTTCCTTCACGGGGCATAAGGATACTGGTGCACACATTTTGAGAGAAGCAGGCCTAAAAAGAGTCGGCTTGGAACTGGGTGGAAAGAACGGAATAATAGTCATGGATGACGCGAACCTGGATCTCGCCTTGGACGGAGTGATCTGGGGCGGGTATGGAACTACTGGACAACGATGCACAGCAGCCTCAAGAGTTATAGTTCATGAAAAAATCAAGCAAAAATTCGAAACAATGCTAGTCAACCGAGTTAGGAAGCTTAAGCTTGGAGAAGGATTGAAACCAGACACTGATGTAGGACCGTTAGTAAACAAGGCAGCCCAAGAAAAGAGCGCAAGATATGCTGAAATAGGCAAAGACGAAGGTGCAACACTCTTGATAGGTGGAAAAACGCCAAAAATAAACGGTTTTTTCTTTGAACCAACTCTGTTCACTGACTGCTCGGTCGATATGAGGATTGCTCAGGAAGAGATATTCGGTCCCATCATTTCGCTCATTCCAGTGAAGGACTTTGACGAGGCCATCGAAACAATTAATTCAATAGAGTACGGTCTAAGTTCGGCAATATACACAAACGACGTAAGCAGAGCTTTTGAGGCGATAACTAGGATTGAGGCTGGGCTTACGTACATCAATTCCAGCACAATAGGCTCTGAAGTACATCTGCCTTTTGGAGGAATAAAACATACGGGTACGGGCGCAAGAGAAGGAGGGATCGAAGGGATAAATGAATTCTCTGAAATTAAGACTGTATACGTTGACTACTCCGGAAAACTCCAAAGAGCACAAATCGATCTAACTTAAGACATCCGCAAATCTAAAATAACTTAGAACGTTACTTTGACGTGCGAAGTGCTATCTATGGGAGCCACTGAAAGAACGTTCACCCTGGAAGACCTAAAGCAGTATGATGGACGTGAGGGAAGACCCGCTTACGTAGCTTTCAAAGGCAAAGTTTACGACGTCACTGATAGCCCACTATGGTTGGATGGTGACCATCAAGGTTTGCACATCGCTGGAAAAGATCTCACTGCAGAAATGAGTGAAGCACCACACGGAGAAGAGACGTTGGCAAACATGAAAATTGTCGGAGTGCTCGTCCAGTAACCGTGTTTTATGTCCTGTCGAATTGCTAACGCTTTATCAAGCTCAAAACATGCTTGACCAGGAGCCCTGCAATTTCTACACCTGAGGCGTCCTTGACTCCCTGCCAACTCGGTGAGCCATTCACCTCTATCAAAACCGGACCGTTTCTTGTTTCAAGGATGTCCACCCCAGCATAAATTAGCCCTAAAGCTCTCGATGCCTTAAGTGCCATCTCCTCTAGCTGCCTTGACAATCTTAATAGTTTAGGCTTGCTGCCCAAGGCGATATTAGCTTTCCAGTTTCCTTTTGACGCAACCCTAGAGATCGACGCGACGACTCTTTCGCCAATAACGAAGGCGCGAATATCTCGTTTTGCGTTTTCCAGATACTCCTGTATGTAGAGCGGTAAGCCGAGCGCTTCCAAGGTCTTGTAAGCGTTGAATGCAATGTCCGCATCCTTGAACTTCATTGCACCAAAGCCAAGAGATCCACTGATAGGCTTGTAAACCGTCTGCCCAAGGGTCTTCGTCTTGCGATAAGCCCAATGTGCGCTTTCCGTGACCAAAGTTTCAGGAATCGGCAAACCGGTCTTTGCAAGTGCAGTTACCATTGAATACTTGTCACGAACCCTTAGCAGAGCCTCGGTTGAGTTAACTACGATTGTTCCATTATTTTCCATGTGCTTCATTAATCCAAACCGTTTCACTACCTGTTCGTAGCGGCCAGCTCCAAAGGAACGAAAAAAGCATATGTCAACATTGTGCATTTCACGGTAGCCGATCCAAAACTTAGAACCATTGGGCGACACATAGGCGGAGAGGTCAGATGCGTGCGCCAAGAAAGTTCTGCCAACGATCTTCCTGCAGGTCAAAAAAAGCTCCTTGTTGTTAGCGTCGTAACTGCGTCCAATGACAACTAAAGCTTGCAAGGGACCACCGATTCAATTTCGCATTGCAGAGAATTTAATCGTTTCTCAGAAATCCCTTGATTCTTTGCGAAGTTAAAAGCAGGGCACTGAGTTTACATTTTTTAGATACAAACCATGGTCAGTCTTCTTGAAAAGTCTCTTTTCTTAGCAGCCATTTGTCAATCATGTCCCTTTGGTCTCTTTTAAGTCTGGGAAATTGCTGAAATTCTGTTAACTTCAAATCTTTTTGCTTTACGATTGTTGAGAAATGCGTCAAGAAATTGACTTGGGCGGGCAGTTCACCTATAAAGCTTTGCAGTTGAAGAATCGGCACGATAGGGGTATCGTCGTGAAATTTGAACGGCCCCGGGATGAGCGAGAGCATGACGGGCATTAGCGTCACTCGATCCCAATCATTCAGTTCTAGCTTGACGGTGAGGCTTTGCAGCGAGTCTGTGAGAGCTTTGGTTCTTCCAACCTGTGCTTCAGTGGTTCTGATAACTGAAGCCCTGCTCCATCCGTGTTGCCAATGTTTGCAGTCGACACAAACCATTAAAGGCCGTTTGCGGGCTATAAGATCCATCTCCCAACGCTTGGCACCAGCTTTGAAACGAAAGTTTCGGTTTACTACGTAACCGTTGATTTCGAAGGCTTCCGCAGCCATTTTTTCGAATTCTTTCCAATCAAGAAACTTGCTTGCATGCTCAATGTCGACACCTTGCTTAATGGCTTCGATTACAAGCTGAAGCCTTTGGCTTGGTGCAACTTCGAGAAAGCTTCCTTTCAATTTAATAAAGCCTTTTTGACTGAGAGTCTTTAGGAGTTCCTCAGTGACTGCAGTTGATGAGTGTGCATCTTTTGCAACTAGATTTTTTTGAACGGTCCCTTTTTTTGACAATTTCAGCACGGAAAGGATCAATTCGCTTTCGATCGTCATTTTGTATTAGACTCATATTATTCATATTATTCCTTATTGTTGCCAAGACTGGCTTTGTACCAAGACTAATATGGTTTCGCTCTTATAGTCTGGGCTAATCTGAGAGGTCGTTTGAGTTTGCTTAAGAGTTATGAATCGATAACGTCCAAATCAAAGAGACTCTATGAAAGAGCAAAGAAGGTTCTGCCCGCGGGCGTTTCATATTTCATCCGCTTTTTTGAGCCTTACCCCTTCTACGTGAATCATGCACGCGGAAGCAAAATCATTGACGTTGACGGGAATGAGTACATTGACTTCTGGATGGGACATTATACCCACATCCTGGGTCACAATCCAGCGCCAATAAGAAAGGCGGTGAGGAATCAACTGGAAAGAGGAATCCATCTCGGAGTTTGCCACGAACTAGAAATAGCCTTGGCAAAACAGGTTGTAAAGATGCTCCCGAGCGCTCAAATGATTCGCTTTACCAATTCTGGCACCGAAGCTTCCATGTACGCAACGCGACTGGCAAGAGCCTTCACAGGCAAGAGCAAGGTCGTAAAGTTTGAAGGGTGCTGGCACGGCGGCTACGATGCCTTACAAGTGGCAGTCAAGCCTCCACTGAACCTCCCTGAAACGAGCGGTATACCTGAAGAAGCATTAATGAACACGATGGTCGCACCTTTCAACGATATCGACGCGACAAGAAAAAAAACAAAGAACCAGAAGATCGCGGCTTTCATCCTAGAACCCGTCCTGGGCTCCGGAGGGGGAATACCGGCGGAAAAGGAGTTTCTGGAAGAGCTGAAAGAGCTATCTCGCGAAAAAGACGCATTACTGATTTTTGACGAAGTCATAACAGGGTTTAGGCTGTCGCCGGGGGGTGCACAAGAGTATTTCAACGTGATTCCAGATTTGACGATTTTAGGGAAAATCTTGGGTGGAGGCTTTCCTATAGGCGGAATTGCTGGTAAACGCGAAATAATGGAAAGACTCGACGCAACGAAATTCGAGCGTCCGCAGCTCTGTTTCCATGGCGGAACTTTCTGCGCAAACCCCATTACTACAACAGCAGGCTTAACAATGCTCAAGCAGTTAGAGGACGGCTCAGTCATTCGCCAGCTTAATAAGATATGCACAAAACTCAGACAGCAGCTAAAAGAGATTTTCGAGGACCGAAACATACAAGTACAGATTACTGGTGAGGGCTCTCTTTTCCAAACCCATTTTACTGGCGAGAGAATAAGAGACGTTCGCATAGCTTCTCGGGCTGACAAGCGAAGACGCGACGATTACTACATGAGCCTTATGACCAATGGGGTGTTCTTTCTTCCAGGCAAATTAGGTGCCTTAAGCAAGGCCCATACCAGCGCAGATTTGGACAAACTACTTTCTAAGACGGAGGAATACGCATCTAGGCGCTGATTATAAAGTTATTTTCATGACAAAATGGCAGCCTCACATCATTGCTGAAAGTTAAGGTTAATATATTGGAACTCCGCTAAAGTCACGATTCTCGGGGAGCTGGGAAAGAACCCGGCTGAGAGGACGGCTAATTGCTGTCGACCCTTAGAACCTGAACCAGGTAATACTGGCGGAGGGAAGAAATTGAAAACACAAATTAAGCCACCAATTGAGCAACCCAATAATAATTTGTTCTCAACCAAAATTCTGGCAGAAATAATAGTATTTGTGTCAATGGCAGGGGCGTTAGCCTTGGTCAGCCGTTTCTACTTCGAGATGCCTCAAGGAGGAACAATCAACCTCGGCATGGTGCCTATATTTTGGCTTGCGCTACGAAGGGGACCAAAAATCGGCATATTCGCTGGCGCAGTTCTCGGCGTGGTCGACCTTGCAATCGAACCTTTCGTTGTCAATCCAATACAATTCATTCTTGATTACCCGTTGGCTTTCGCATGCCTTGGACTTGCAGGCTTCTTTCGTAACATCAGAGCTGTTGGTCCAGTTGTCGGCGTTGTCGTCGGTGGAGCTGGTCGTTTCATATCTCACTTCGTCTCGGGGGTAGTTTACTTTGCTAGTTACACGCCGCCTGGTCTTAGCCCTGTATGGTACTCTATAATATACAACGGAACTTACATGGTGCCTAGCATCACAATATGTGCGGTGGTCATCGGTATTCTGCAGAAAAGCAAGAGTCTTGACATTTACATATAGGATTCAAGAAAAATGGGAAAGCTTCCGACTGCAGAGCTCAAGACCATACTTCATTGCATCAAACCATCCCGGAAAGTGATTTTTCCCCCCAATGTTGGTTTCGATTCCGGAGTGCATCAAGTAACAGATGATATTTGCATGGTGATTACGACCGATCCGTGCATAGGAGTGCCACTAGAATGGTTTGGCTGGTTCCTCATCCAATATGCAGCCTCAGACGTGTCCGTGTTTGGAGCCAGGCCGGAATATGCTGCGATTAACGTGCTTGGTCCGCCTGGCACCCCTACAAACGTCTTCAAAAAAATAATGCAACAAGCATGCGAGACTGCGAACGAATTGGACACAGACATAATTACTGGCCATACGGGAACCTACGACGAATTGGCCACCATCGTGGGAACGTGCACAGCGTACGGATTCGTTCAAAAGAACAAACTGATCACGCCAGCGGGTGCCAAACCACATGACTACATAATATGCGTAAAGCCCATCGGTCTAGAAACCCTCGTAAACTTCGCCCTAACCAATAGGCTACTGGCGGAGAAACTTTTCGGCAGCAAAAGAGCATCAACCCTTACGGCTCAAATCAAGATGCAAACATGCGTCACAGAAGCCCTCTTACTCACTAAGATTGGAGGGGTTTCTGCAATGCACGATGCGACTGAAGGCGGTTTCTTAATGGCGTTAAACGAAATCGCAGATGCCTCAAGTCTCGGATTCAGGATAGATTTTTCCAAGCTTCCAATAACCCGAGAGCTCCAACTAATGAAAAAGCACTTTCACCTTTCAAGAAGACAAGTTATGTCTGCCTCATCAACCGGAACGCTTCTCGCCGCAGTCTCACCGAGAGCAAAGAATGAAGTAATCAAGTCTCTCTCAGAGCTAGGAATAGTGGTGGAACCCATCGGAGTTTTCACAAAAGATAAACACAGAGTTATAACTTATGACGGAAAAAAGTGCAAGTTTCCCCTAAAGCCAGCGGATCCATATGCCAAGATAGTGAGCACAAAATCATGCTAAATAAAGAATTCTTTTTCTTTCGGTCTTATCAGTTCCGTCGCCTTTCCGTCCTCAGATTTTGGGTAAGAATATCCTCTAACAATAGCAACCGGAATTCCCTCGTTCGCCTGACCAATCACGAGTTCAGCAGCCGAGGCGAGTTCGTCCGCGATGGCCGTGCGTTTTATGCGCAACGTATAGCCGTAGAGGTCCTTGTCACCACGCCTATCACGAATCGGCCTGAATCCCGCGACTCCTATCGCGACATTGATTTCGCCGTCACGCAAAGGGCGACCGTTGGTGTCCGAAACTATGACAGCCACATCGTTGCCAGTTAAAGCTTTGATCCTTCTCCTTACCCTTGCTGCAGATTTATCCGGATTCTTAGGCAACAATGCGACGTTTCGCTCTCCTAAAACATTCGACCTATCCACTCCCGAATTTGCGCAGAAGAATCCATGCTTTGTTTCGGTTATTATACTGTTGTTTCCCATGCGTATGATGCTCTTTGACTCTCTCAAAACCACTTCTACGATGGCCGGGTCTTTCCCCATCTCTTTAGCTATTGTTTTTGCAAACTCTGAAGCCTCGATTTCGTCAAGATTTACGACGGAACCCTCTGCTTTCGAGATCATTACGTGAGTTATTACTATTACGTCACCACTTTGAATAGGCGTACCTTGTCGGTCCGCAGCATTAGATATCAATTCAGCCAACTTATCGCCCTTTTTTATCAGAGGCAACCCCTTTATCGGGATTATTTGAATCTCATCAATCATTCGATGAACCCTCTTCAGGTAAACGATCATTAAAAGGAAACTCTTCGCGAGCGCCCTTTACAGCGAGTTCGTATTGGCTTCTTTTTAAGAGTGACTCTGCGCTTCTTAGGTTTGCCTGCGTGTTGATGTTAAAGAAAGTTACGAGTTTCGGGTCTAGTTGTTTTAGCACTAGCGTAGAGATGTATCTAACCTCTCGCATGCGTCCTATCATTGAGTTCATGTCTAGTTTTCCCTTATCCAAAGCGATTTTCGCCGCAGCGAGGGCAGATTTGGTGTGATAAGCGGCCTGTAAGGGCTCTATATGGCCCTGTGGCCATCTTGGAATTGAAGCAGTTCTATTGACGCAGGTTTCGAGTAGAAACTGTACGATCTCTGTGTTGACAAAAGGTGTATCGCAAGATAGTAGCAGACTGTACTCATTTCTTGCATGGTTGAACCCCGTATAAGCGCCCGCTAGCGGCGTCTGGATTTTTATCTCGTCAACCAAGACGCTCGCTCTATGTGCAACCACCTTCTGAAGCTGGCTTCTCGCTATTTCAGTGCTCGCAACAACTATTTCCTCGTCGACAACACTGCTAACTCGGTTCAACACATGAAGAATAAGTGGCTGATTTCCAAGCTGGAGTAAAGCCTTGTCCTGACCAAAACGCGTAGAAAAGCCTCCCGCAAGAATAACTGCCGAGCTTTCCAAACAATAGCCCCGCAAAAGGAACTCGACTGAATTTAATTGTCCTTCAGAACGTTCTCGTCATATTCTATTTCGAGCTTATTCTTGTGGGCCAGTTCTTCTTGTGCCAGCTTGAGGAAGAGTTTGCCTATGTCAGTGCCTTCAAGTCCTGTGGCCAGATAGCTGTAATATTCGTAGGTGCTTTTCTCTCTTTTCGCCGCGTACACTAGTATGGTCGCGTAATCGGCGTCAGCTGAGAGAGGTGTGTCCTCCATGAAGTCTACTATTTTAAGATCTTCGAATTTGTTCCCTCGCATGCCCAATTGAGTCAGTTTTTTCTTGTTTTTAATGACAGTCAACAATTTCTTCTTATGTTTCTCTTCTTCTTGGGCAAGTTCCTTCAAGAATTCTTGAGACGATGGACGCTGAGCCTTTTTTTGAGCTGTCATGTATAATGCATAAGACTGTTCCTCTATCTCTGTGGCAGTTTCCAAAATTTTGGCAATCGTGAGCTTGGCCATTTTACCCCTCTTTGTAATTATTTGAGCCTAACGCAAACCCCAAACATAAGTCTTGCTACAATGGCTAGCGATGTCAAAAATCAAGGGAAGCGGTTAATTCCGTTGATGCTATTGTATACGAGGGCTATGGAGAATGATGTTGCAATCGGTTTATTAATCTGATTTTTGTACTTAGCTATTTCTGCCGCATCACTATGGTGGGCCTAATGGCAGTAAGAATTGACGACCTGGGTAAACACTATAACAAGCTTCTGCAGAAATCTAAAGAGACCATACTTCTGATGTCAATAAACGCTCTCGCAGAATGGGATATGGAAACTAAAATGCCTCCGAAAGCGGTCAACTTGAGAAGCCAACAACTAGGAATGTTAAGCCAACTTGAGCATAAAATGAGCACCGATCCGGAGATTGGAGAGTTACTAGAAAAGATCACGCTCAATCCAAACTACGACGACCTCTCGCCAATGGAAAAAAGAAACGTGCACTTGGTGAAAAAGCGATACGATGAAATGACAAAACTGCCCGAAGAACTTGTCGTAAGTATAGCGAAGCAGGCAGCAGTCGCGGTTAACATTTGGAAAACAGCCAAAGCCGCAAAAGACTACTCCATGTTCAAACCCGAGCTAGAGAAACTGTTCGAGTTGAAGAGCAAAGCCGCCGAGATTTTGATGACTGTAAAGGGAACGGCGACACCATATGATGCACTCATTGATTATTACGAACCTTCTATCAGTTCTGAAACGATCAGTAGACTCTTTGACGAGCTGAGATCGGGACTAGTCCCGATAATCAAGAAGTGCACTACCGCGCCTAAACAACCCGATAAATCACTTCTTTCCCGCAAGGTTCCCGTTGCCATTCAAGAGAAAATCTCTAATTCCTTGGCAAAGGTCGTGGGGTATGACGTTGAATCCCCCAACGCCGGGGGAAGAGTTGATGAAACGGAACACCCATTCACCAACGGATACTATGATGATGTGCGGATCACGACGCACTACTACGAAGATAATTTTGTGTCCTCGCTGTTCTCGTTATTACATGAGGCTGGTCATGCCATGTATGAACAGAACTTACCTCAAGGCTGGATGTTCCAGCCGATTGGGAGTGGGTGCTCCTCTGGTTTCCACGAGTCGCAATCACGGTTTGTGGAGAACATTTTCGGGCGTTCGTCAGAATTCTGGAGCTATTACCTGCCGGAGTTGAAACGTCTGACTGGAAGCACTCTGTCTAGTGTTGGGTTGGACGATTTTGTTCGTGCAGTCAATGTAGTTAGGCCTTCAAAGATCCGAATAGAGGCAGACGAGGTCACTTATTCCCTCCATGTCATAATCAGGTTCGATATCGAGCGCGACTTATTTGCCGGCAAAATTTCAGTGGCAGATCTGCC
>DATHCB010000004.1:0-2896 GCA_035319765.1 Bathyarchaeia archaeon | reverse complement strand
GCTGTGTCGCTCGAGTAGAACTTCATTATCAACTCGTTAGCCGCGGGACCGTAATAATTGTACGACTGGTCGCTAGGACCGTATGGAGGAACCGGCGTTTGAAAAGCCTTAACTTGCATTGGCAGAATAAAACCACACATTATAGCGATGAGAATAATGCTAACTATTGAGGATTTATTGTTCAACTTTCATACTCCTCTCCAATCACTGTAGAGACTTGTCTATCTTTTAACTCTTATGTCAATGCAAACGACTCGACAATTCTACCAAAAAAACCAACAATGTTTCTTCGACCAGTCTTAATTCTACGCACGCTATTGGCACATGCGTTTGAGTTTGGGATTTGGATGTAATGAAAAATGAAGACGTTATTAGCGGTGATCACTGCTAGATCTTCGAGGATGAAAAGCATGAATAAAACAGAGAACGAAAAAGAAATCGGACGAATCAAGTCCTTATTCTTTCGAAACTGGCGCAGAGCAACCCGAAATAAGTAGGTGCCTGATAAGAAACGAATCTTCCTTTCATGCTGACTTTTTCCAACAGTCCAGCAAGAATGGCCATTTGCCAAAGGCTGTCAGGTTTTGCATCTTCAACGAATTTTGGGTCTAGTGTTAGAAGCTGCTTTAGGTTGTTTTCTTTCACGGCTTTTACGACTAACTCGTCGTACTCTTTGGATGCAGGGTTAAAGCCGTACGGTCCCTTTTTATCATGAGCATGCCCTTGATCTGCGCTGGCGACGAATGCGACTCTTCTTGCGGATGCTTCAGCAGCTTCTGCGATGATCTTGCCGAAGTCGACCATTTGTGTCAATGGGATTTCTCTTGAGGGTGTTACGATGACTATTCTAGGCTTCTTTCTTTCTCGTGCCCCAAAAAACCACAGCGGTATCAGCGTGCCCCAATCCATTTGCATACAAGAGGCTGGTCCCTCGCTCGTGCCATAATTCACTCCCACAACTGGCAGCCAAGTTTTTCTTGCTTCTTGAAGAATTTTCTGTGCGAGCTGGCGGTTGCACTTGAAGCGAGCCCTGACTGTCTTTCCTTTCTCTCTCAGACTTCCCTCAGAATATTCCGTGGTGACAACGCCTATGGTGTGGTCGAGTCTTAAGCCATGAGGAGTAGCGATTACAATCGTGTGAGGATTATATTTCTTCATTTGTTCAGCTAAGTCTTCCATGCCCCTCATCGTTTGACCGAACGCTCTTAAATTATCTCCAGCAAGCTCAGGAATAACCTCAGAACCGTGCGGCGCTACACAAGCGTAAACAATTCCCATGGTCAGTAGTCTTCTAATTACGCCGATTTAACTCTATGCACGCACAAACCCATGGATGCCTAACGCGATCCTTTTCGAAAGAGTCCCCGAAACCGGGTACTATCCTAACTTTTTCTCGCGCTTCATTATTTCCCTTGCAGCGATGACGCCTGAAGCTGACGCCTGGACTAAGCCTCGCGAAATCCCTGCACCGTCACCGATGGTAAACAAATTCCCTATGCGTGACTCTAATGAATCACTCAACTCAAGTCTGGTGCTGTAAAACTTTACCTCAACCCCGTACAGCAAAGTGTCCTTGCCATTAACTCCGGGCACAAGCCTGTCTAAAGCCTCCAACATTTCCCGAATATCGGCCAGATAGCGGTATGGGAGCACAAAGCTCAGATCACCGGGCGTAGCATTCTTTAACGTCGGCACAGTCACGCTTCGAGCGATACGTTCTTCGGTACTACGCCTGCCCACTTGCAAATCATTCAAACGCTGAATAATCACTCCGCCACTCAGCAAATTGGTCAAGCGGGCAATGTACTTACCATATGCGATGGGCTCACGAAAGGGTTCGGTGAACCTGGTGCTCACAAGAATAGCAAAATTAGTATTCCCTGTCCGACGCTCAGAGTAACTCTGCCCATTCACAGTCAACACGCCATTATATGATTCCGTAATAACTTCGCCATACGGTGCCACACAAAAAGTCCGGACCTGATCGTCAAACCCGCGACTGAAATACACAAGCTTAGGCTCATACAAAACCTTAGTCAAAGGCTCCAACACAGAAGCTTCAACTTCTACCCTCACACCCACATCAACAGGGTTGTTTAGAGTCTTCAAGCCCAACCCCTGTACCTCACTCTTCAACCACTCCGCCCCACTTCTGCCAGGCGCAACAATAACATATTTGCCAAAGAACCGCTCCCCATCTACGCTCTCAACGCCTTTGGCCGATTTATCCTCCACGATTAGTCCTTTTACTTCTTTTCTCTTCTGAAACTCGACCCGGCTCTCCAGATCACTCCGCATTTTGCGTAACGTCTGCGCACACTTCTCAGTGCCCATGTGACGAACCTTCTGCTCCACAAGCTTCAACCCAGCGAGGGCCGCCTTATGTGCTATGTCTCCAATCTTTTCCTCATCGACTCCGTACAAGTTATTTGGCGCACCGAACTTACGATAAACACCATCAACGTAATCAACCAGCTTAGCCAATCTTTCCTTGGTAAAGTAATCTGTGAGCCAGCCACCCACCTCAGTAGAAAGCGTCAGCTTACCATCACTAAACGCCCCAGCTCCCCCCCAACCGCTCAAGACGTTGCAAGGAATACAATTCGTACACCCAAGACCCCGGCTTGAAGGGCACTTTCGCTGATCAATGTCCGGTCCTTTATCTAACATTAAAATACTAAGCCTTGTGTTTTCTGCAAGTTCAAGCGCTGAGAAAATGCCGGCTGGACCTGCGCCAACGATTATCACGTCGTATGTCGAAGGCATTTTTCCAAGTCCAGAACAACATCGCACAAGGTGCATATATGCTTAGTGTTCCATGGACTCATCTACAAGATCGGGGCCACGTTTCTCTCTACTATGAAGAGGCCATTAAGCAGGAGTCCTTTTAGTCCTT
>DATHCB010000003.1:0-25203 GCA_035319765.1 Bathyarchaeia archaeon | reverse complement strand
CGGCAGGGAATTAGGCGAAGACGCATTGAACGAGTACACGGAACTCAAACACGTGTACATCAACAAGGAGGGCGTCTTCAACGAAATTTCGAAATCCTTAGTTATGGGAGGAGCTGAACAGGAGACATAAGAAGGTGACTTTGTAATGAGTGATGCTTCGATAACAAGGAAGCCGTTCCCCAGCAAGGAGTGGGTAACGAGTTACATGGAGGCGCTTAACCAGAGCGAGGAGTACGCCAAGACGGGAAAAGGATGGCAATGGGGAATAATGTTCGTCATCAATGAACTACCAGAGTCTCTCGCGACGAAACTCGGAAGCAAAAGTGCCGCTTTCATTCTCGATCTGCATGACGGCAAGTGTCTTTCGTACGAATGGGTGGAAAACCCGGAAGCTAATGATGCCCCCTACAAGCTGTCAGGCAAGTACAGCATATGGACGAAAGTTATAACCGGAAAGCTGAACCCGACTCAGGCAATGCTAACAGGCCAGCTCAGAGTCAAGGGAGACCTAGTACGGCTGCTGAAATACACCGCTGCTGCAATTGCCATGGTTAAAGCAGCCCAAGAAGTGCCGACTGAGATTGTTTAAGGTATACCTGCCTAGACTGATTGTCTTCGGCGAAGGCGCCCTAGACGATCTCGCAGAAGAAGTGGCCAATTTAGGCGTAAAAAGGATCCTCGTTGTAACGGACCATACCGTGTATGGATTCGCCCATTCGCGGCTGGACTCAGCACTGGTCAATTTTAGCCTCTCTTACGTTGACGACGTACCTGAGGAACCAACGTTTGATTACCTCGAGTCAAAGGTTTCACGTGTCAAGAGATTTAGCCCCGAGATCTTCTTGGCAGTCGGCGGCGGTAGCGTAATAGACGCTGCAAAGGCTCTTTACTTCAGGTTCGAATCTCCAACCGTAGAACTAGCAACCATGAACCCTTTAACTCACTACGGACTAGGCTCCAAGTCCAAGCTAATCTGTGTGCCAACGACGAGCGGCACGGGCAGCGACGCAAGTTTTGGCGTGGTGCTGACGAGGCATCACGAAAACCGAAGGATCAAGGTAGCTATGGGCAGCTACGAGCTTGTCCCTTGGGGCACGTATCTTGAGCCGGGACTCACTATATCGATGCCGCCGAAGGTGACCAGAAACACAGGGCTAGATGCGTTAGTGCATTCGTTCGAAGCCTACGTCAGCACAGGAGCCTCAGACTTCACTGACGCCCTAGCTGAAAAGGCAGTGGAACTCGTGTTCCAGAATCTGCCTTTGGCTTACTCAGATGGCTCCAACGTGGAAGCGAGGTCGAAAATGCAACTGGCAGCAACAATGGCCGGCGCAGCTTTCAGCGCTTCTGGACTGGGCTTGGTGCATGGCCTCGGTCACACTATCGGTGCGGAATACGGATTTCCGCACGGAATCTCAGTGGCGCTTTACCTCCCCTATGTCATTCGCTACAACTCAACCGACGAAATAGTGAAAAGAAAATACGCTGATCTGGCCCGCAAGAACGGATACAGCTCAAGTCTAAGAATGTTAATAGAACTCTATGCGAAGGTGGACGGCCCCGCAAATTTGGTCGGGCTGGGAGTGACACCCGAGAGCGTAAAGAGTGCTCTCCCTAGACTCGTGGAGATGGTTATGAGTGACAATGAAATCGTGTTCAACCCAGTCCTTCCACTCCCTAACAAGGTCGAAGAGATAATCAAGGACAGCATAAATGGATTAGCCCTGCAAGCGCCGAAACAGGCAAGCCCTAACGGTATTCTCTAATGGTACTCGATATCGAAGATTAATTAGCTGGTTAAAGATACTTTGCTCCAGTCTATTCGCGAGCGACCGTAGTCTAGCTTGGTCTAGGACATCGGCTTCCCAATTAGACTTTTCAGAAATTGCTTCTTGGCTGTGATGGTTTTCCTTTTCGTTTTCCATTTGGATTTCTCCAAGCTGGACCAGACAGAAGAAGGATATAAGGCTTGGTCTATCTGAAAACCTATTGGAGTCCAAGCTTCAAATGACTGAAAGAAAGAACACTGGAAGCTCAATAATCTGGAAAAAGTGAGGCGAGAGATTCTATTGTTTGGATTTTCGAATTTCTCTCTTTGTGAATGCCCTTTCTTCTTTGAAGGCGAGAATGAGAAGACCCGTTAAGAAGATAATCCAGGATAAGATAAGTTCCTTCGGGTAAGCCAAGAAAAAGTAAATAGCTGATAGGCTTAAGAAAAGTAAATACTTTGAATCTTTTCTGAGAATATACCACCATTTGCCTTCAATTTTAGAATGAAATGGGAGAGCCAATCCAAGCTCTTTTTCTATCTCGTCAATTCTGGCAAAGTATTTTTCGTCAATCACATCAGTAGTCCCACTGAGGATGAATGAAAGCAGGATCAGAGTAAGAGAAGCTATTGGTGGGGGGAAAATCTCACTCTTGGCTTGAAAGGCAACGATCAAAGAACCAGTTATCAGAATTGAATTAACTATCCATGTTCCTTCCCCTCGGTGATGCATGTCTGTCTGAAGGTACCTAAGCTCTTCAAATAGTCTTTCTCTTTCTTCCTTCATGAAGATAGGCAAAGCATCATCAAATGTATCAACGGTCTTGCCTGACTATAGGATTTCTGGAAGAAACTTCTATAGAAAAAGTAGTGCCGATTCATCTAAACATGGAAGATTGCTCCATAATCTATATCAAAGGTTGTTTTCTTCTATTGTCAGGAAGAGAAAGATAGAGGCTAGAGGAAGGAGAGAGTCTTCCAAAGAGAATCCCCTACCCTCCCTTCCATCATTCGTAACTTGTTAAGTGACATTTCGTATATAATCTTTATGTTTCAACAAACCGATGTTTCACATGAAACATAATACAGCGGTATTAGGAGTATTATTAACAGATATTTCTCAATTCGATATTCCAGTTTATTGAGGCTTCAAGAAAGGAAAGGTTCACAGTTAAGGTACAAAGTTTATTTCTTCAGAAGAAAGAGAAAATAGACTTTAACGAAAGAGAAAGGCATCTTTGAAGTTGATGCTAGGCTTAGTAATAGAATGTTATTGCAATGAGTTCGGTTGCTGGTTCATTTAAATATGTGCCTGTGTTGCCCACTCTGATTTCTATGCTTGCAGGCAAGATTGGGAAAAGCACGGTCGTGTTTCTAACGCTAACTGGTATTTGATTATCGTAATTAAGCTTCCCATAAATGGTATTTGCGGAGTAAATTACACGAACGTAAGTATTAGGGGTTGACAATTGTGCTATCCAAACAGCAACATATCCAGTATAGTTTGCTAGGAAAGTCAAGTTGGTTGAGGAGTTTGCTGGCTGGGTTACATCCTCATAGGCAAACCAACCCTCGTTTTGCTGAACGTTGACTATTTCCGTAAGATTCAAGACTTGGGAGTTTAACGAAGAAATCGTGTTGTTGTTAGTTGCTATATGGGAATTCTGAGATGATATAGTATTATCTCTACTGCTCACCATTGATGTATAGTCGGCAATTGCTCCGACTAAACCAATCACCAGAACGAGACAAATAATTCCTAATGCAATTGCTATAGTTCTACCAACAACCTTCTTCTCTGGTTTCTGTTCAGTCATTTAGAATCCCTATGTTATCAGTTCTATTAGTTCTTCTATAAGACTTTTCAGAAAGAGAAAATAATCCTCTATTTTCCTTCTTCTACCGATTCGAATTCGTGTTTTCTATCTAATTGCTTTGGTCTTTTGTCCTATAGAGATACATGGTTCCTGCTCCTCCAAAAACAGTAGGGAGGACTCCTGTCAAACACGTTAACCAAAGTTGCACATGCAAGATCTCTGTACAAATGGGACCAACAGCCATACTGAAAAAAAGCAAGCATGGCATACAAACCCACCACCATAACTGTAATGCCTTCATTTCATTTTCCTACACATCATCTTGACTAGTTCCTTTGGTTCTGCTATAAGCCTTCTTGAAAATGGAATATCACGTCATTTTTCAAGTTTTACAATACGGATGTCATACTTTAAAAGTAGGGGTCCAATAATCAGCATGACTAATCCCAATATACCAAGAACTAACCCGACTAGGGTGTAAGGGTAAATATATCCCTTAGGCTTTGCTGGAACTCCGCTAAATCCAATAAGGGAAATGGGAAAGTAGTAAGGGTAATGGTATGTGGCTGCAAGTGCTCCTGATGCTATTAGGACAATTCCAACAACAATCATCGTTAATGTAATTAGCTTTCTAAGTCTCAATATAACTCTCCACTTTTCCAATTAATTCCTTCTTTTAACTCTGCTATAAGCCTTTTCAAGAATGACATCAGCTAGGAAATCTTAAATCACATTCTAAGTTTATGTTTGCTTGTGCAGAATTCAGAACGCCAGATTGCTGTTGTAAGGAACATTATCTATAGATTCACTCAAACTGAAAGATGGAGAGAAAGCACAATATATGGAACCCCTGCTTACTCAAGATATACTATGGTCATGAACTTTGACTTGTACATAACTGATAAGAGAATGGTCTGGGTCCTTAGGAATTCTTATAGGCTGAATTTAAGGCATTCTCTCATCTCTGCAATACGAAAGAACCATAAAACAGGAAGAAAGCAAAACGAAGACGATCTTGTCGGCATAGTTACATTGGACGAGTTGCTTCAAAGAAATAAAGAGAATTTTGAAGTATGTTATGGAGATGTGCAAAAAATCAGACTTCATGGAAGCAGATTATCAGATCTCTCAAGGTTGTTCATTGAAACCAGAGAGATAGGCAAGGAATTCGTCTTGAGTAAAGACCAAGTTGAACAGTTATCAAGCATATTGCCTAACATCGTTGCACTTAAGGACAAGCTGCAACTGGATTAGCCCTAATTCCTTTTGGTTCTGCATCAGATTTTCTATTCTATGGAAGAACACTAATTAGGATTCGTCAATATATGAAAAACTCATATGAAAGTTGAGTATCTTAGAGAAAAGATAATCTTGTGTGTAGTATTCCTTTCAATTGGTATGGGACTAACCTTTTCTGGTTCTTTCAAGAATGACCAAAACATTGTTGATTGGGGTGCAGCTTTATTGGTCTTAAGCCTGACTCCCTTTGCTGAGGAGATAGCCGAATTAATCAAGAAATTTATAACTTCTTAGTGTCTGACTAGGTCTTCTGATTCTGCTATAAGCCTTTCAGAAAGATAAGTGAATCATTTTCACTCAACTCTCCAATTTCTGAGTGTTTGTTTCTTCACAGGTCTTAAGAGGAGACCCGGTCTAGGGTCTGTTTGCTTGTGGTTCATATCCTGCTATTGATGAAGTAACCTTGCTTTAATCGGGTTTCCAAAGGAGTGGACCACAAGATACCTCCAAGCAAGCTGTAGAGAAGGAGTTGTGTGACTATGGTAGAAGGGAAAGTCTTCAATGAATGTTCTGTCTGCAAGGGAGAAACTGCCTTTATCTATGAGTGCCCAGGTTGCAAGTCCAAGTTCTGTCTAGTCTGCACATGTAGAAATAACTGGAAATGTCCAAACTGCAAACAAGAACTTAGCTTAGATTAGTTCTCTTGGTTCTCCTATAAGGACTTAATCCACTCGGTATATACGATATATCCAAATAAGACTAATGCGAGAATGCTAAACAATTTATCTGTCTTGTCTGGAACTCCAATTAGTAGAGCAATGAATGCACCAAATACTATTCCGAACCAAGTAATTGTTGCCGTTGTTCTTATTTCTCTCTTCTTCCTCTTTGACAACATATTACCTTCTGAATATTTGGTATAGAATTCCAGCAACAAACGCAAACACAACTAAAAGAAAGATTACTGCATAGAGCAGAGATAATGGGGCTAAAATAGTAAAGAAAACATAACCTAAGATTATTACAAGGAATAAAGTAACAAACGCTTCAACAGGGTTTTCTCGTCCTGCCATCTTAGGCTTTACCTATTGACAATTCCTATCTGTTCTTTTGGTTCTGCTATAAGCCTTTTCAGAAAGAGAGTGGAGCCAAATTTACCAGCCAAAGTCTTTCTCCCATTTTTTTATGTGCTCATTTCTTATTGCGACAATCACTGTGAACAAACCGATTAGACCGGAGGCGACGACCAAGGGCATTTGCCATATCCAAAACAGCCCTGAAAGCAACTCATCGAAAACGGTGATGAGAACCGTTGTTACTAGTATGAATAGACCAAAGATCCCTACAATTAGAACCACACTCTTCCAAAGGAACTTTCGTTTATTGGTCTTACTCAACCAGTATTCTCCCAGAGCCGCTATTGGAAGTGCCACGAGTAGGAAGCTAATTAACAATAAGGTTCTAACATTAGAGAAGAGAGAAACCGTTGAGAGGATTTCAAAATGAGTTGTTATGAGCCACACACATGCGGCGTTGACTAGCGCAATCATCATACCGACAATGTTCAGAACTAGAACTGATCTTTGTGAGATCTCCTTCTTCTCCGTCATCCTACTTTCCTATTCGGATTACTTCGTTAGTTCTGCTATAAGCCTTTTCAAGAATGGTACTCTCTACCGATTAAGAAAAGTGGTTTTGAAGTGGATATTTGGAGCATTACACATTGTTGTGTAGTTAGATCCTACACTTAGAGCCTTACTCGTCTATTCTTAATTTTTCAATCTTTTTAAGGAATCTAAAAACTAAAAGTGTTATTCCACATATGAGGTAGAATATGAAAGTCAAAATATCAACCACATTGACAGCATACATTATTCCCATACCGAGTAACCAGAATACAAGATAGACAGATCCCCAATATTTCATTTTTAAAACATCCAGCATGCCACTAATAGAAAGGATTACTTCAATTAAGTAAAATAGAATTACGAAGACAATAGCATATTGATAGGTAAAAGCTTCAAGAGCTTTTATGAACGCTGAAATGACAGCAATTAATACAAATCCATATAATCCATCAAATATAGCTCTTTCAAGTCCCCTTCTGCCCCTTCTGAGATTTTCAAACACCTAATTCACCTTTGGTCTATCTTTTCCATCCAGTTTTATAGGACTTCATAACAGAATCACTTTAAATGTTACCCAAGAAAGAGAAAATAGATCATTTTCTAAACAAATACTCCCGCGCGCCATTATTGCTGATAATGCTTATTGGATGATTCCAATAATCCAAAATAAGCCATAGGAACATGAGCAGAGGCATTATAGGCATTATTTCAAAGGCATTAAAGACAGATCAACCAGGTCACAACGATAGAAAAAAGAGGAAGGGATTGGATCTACTTTCGCTTTCTGAAGAGCTTGTACCCGTCACAGTCACTCACATACTCAAATCCAGATTCTATCAGAGCCTTACATTCATCTACAGTCCTGGCAGTTTTACAAGTCCATTCACACTCTTCCTGAGATCCTAGCAACTGAACATAAGTCATCACTCTTTCAAGCTTCTTGTGTCCCATCATAGTCATAAGCAGAATAGGATCTCTGTGCCTGTGATAGAATGAGGAAGCAAATAGATGACGTAGATGGTACAAGTGAATAGCCTTGACAGAGGGTATTTGTTTAGCAACATAATCTCTGGTCCTTCTCCATGTTTTGCCTATACAGTCAGACCTAGGGAATAGAGCCTTGTTATTGCAATATTGTCTAATGTACCAGTTGAGTTTAGAGAGCGTATCAGACTTCAGTTTGAACGTTCTTGAGGTATGACCTTTAAACCCTCTGACACTTAGCAAGCCTCTATCAAGATCAACGTCTTCCACTTGGACTTTGGACAATTCATAAGGCATGGCTCCAGTCTCTTTCAACAGAGTAAAGATTACGGAGTAGCGTTTGGAACTGTTCTCAATAATGCTATTGACTTCTTGTTCTGAAGGTATCCTAATTGGATTCCTCTCGAACCTGTATCTAGGTCTATTCCACTCTAGATTATAGCCTCTCACATAGTAGCCATAGACTTTGACTAAATTGTGTTTGTATGCTCCAGAAGATCCTAAACTGCTAATGAACCTGTTTACTGCTTCAGAATTATTCAAGTCTACATTATTAGCTAAGAACCTGAGTTTAGCAGATATGTCCTTTAGGGAACTCTCTGAAAGTCCTCTGGATCTAAGATTTATTAGCAGATTGAGGATAGATGTCCGTAGTCCACTTTGTAGCGGCCGTAGTCTAGCTTGGTCTAGGACATCGGCCTCCCAAGCCGGCGACCCGGGTTCAAATCTCGGCGGCCGCACCACCTCTCAGATTCAAAACCGCGCGCTAAGGCCTTACCTTCATTGAAAGAACTGAAGAGAAAGTTCTAGGAATAGACCAGTAACGTTCTAAGTGTGGGATCTAACCACACAATAATGTGTGATCATTCAAATATCATATAACCATCATGCCTTAATGCCTTTAAGGCGTTCTTCTCAGCCTTTCGAGAGGAACGCGCGACACATAAGGAGTGCCAGTTACGCATATCGACTATGGAGCGCGTTTGGACCGCGCGCGTTCTCTTCTACTCAGAATGGTCAGGGAAATCGCCGCCATGACAACTACGATGATCACGATGATGATCGCAGCAGTTGCAGCTGTGCCGACGTTAACGAAGGGAAGGGCATTGACAGTGACCGAAGTGTTGCTCCCTACAACAGCGTTTGCCGCGTCTGTGATTTTGACATAGACTGAGTAAGAAGCTGAAGCGGAAGGCGTAAAAGTCCACGAAGAACCGGTTGCGGCTAGGATGGCTGTGTTGTTCAAGTACCACTGATAAGTGCATGGCGAAGTGCCGCCAGAAACGGTAACTGTGAAGGTCCGTGACTGACGAACGTCCAAGGTAACTGAAGTAGGCGAAACACTTGCAGTAAGTGCACTATTGACAGTGGCTGACGCGGTAGTAGACATTACCTGTACTCCAACGTTGTCAGTCACGTTGACGTAAATTGTGTAATAGCCTAAAGGCGGAGTGAAAGTCCATGAAGGAGACGTGGCATGCAAAACCAAAGTGCCGTTCAGGTACCACTGGTAAGAGTATGGCGAAGTGCCGCCTGAGACGATTGACTGGAACGTCAGGGATTGACCGAGATCCGAAGTAACAGAGTCTGGCGCGATAGACACAGAGAGGATGGAGTTTACAGTCACGCTCGCGATACTTGAATTAGCACTAACGCCGACGCCATCAGTCACATTAACGTAAATCTTGTGCAAACCGGGTGCGGAGGAGCTATAATTCCAGGTGGAACCAGTAACGCCTGAAATCAAGACGCCGTCAAGGTACCACTGGTAGCTGTATGGCGAAGTGCCGCCTGAGACTGTAGCGGTGAAAGTCTGATTCTGACCAACATCCAGAGTACTGAACATGGGCGAGATCTTCAGGGAGGGCACTGAATTGACAGTGACCAGTGCAGTGTTAGATTTTACTCTGACGCGAGTAGCGTCTGTGACATTAGCACAAATCTTGTAAGATCCTGAAGAAGCTGGACTGAAAATCCAAGATGAAGAGTTGGCGCCTGAAACTTGCACTCCATTGAGATACCATTGGTATGTAAAAGGCGATGTTCCCCCTTTGACAGTCAAGGTAAAGGTCTGGGATTGATTAACGTCCAAGGTCGATGAATCGGGCGAAACAGCCGTAGAAGGCGCTGTGTTTATGGTGACGGTTGCGTTGTTGTTGGATGTAACGATGTTGGCTGTTGGGGTTGCGGAGTCTGTCACTCTGACGTAAATCCAGGTGGAACCCGCAGAAGTAAACCCGTAAGTCCATGAGGAATTGATGGCGTCCGAGACTAAGGTGCCATTCAGGTACCACTGATAGATGTAGGGCGAAGTGCCGCCAAGGACAGTTGCGTTGAAGGTGTAAGATTGACCCGCATCCAGCGTGATAGACTCGGGCGAAACGTTGACTGAGAGCATTTCGTTGACTTTGACAGTCGCGTTGTTTGATTTCGCCTGAATTCCAGTGGCATCTTTGATTGTCACGAAAATAGTGTGCGATCCGTTGGTATCTGGTGTGTAGATCCAAGTTGAATTCGTGGCGCCTGAAACTGCAACATTATCCGTGTACCACTGGTACGTGTAGGGCGAAGTGTCACCAGAAACGCTCAAGGTGAACAGCTGGGATTGGTCAACATCCAAGACAACTGAACTTGGCGAGATACTGACCGAAGGGACAGTCAGGACGTATGGCTTCATAAGCGGGTAATGGTCTATGTTGTTGGAATCGATAACATAAGGCATGTTCCAGATGCCAGAATTATCTATTTGACTGGCGTTCGGATATCTTGTTTGATAGTCACTCCAGTAGTTTCCGCCAGAAGGATAGCCTTTATCCCAAATGTTTTGTAAGCCGCTACTGTCCACTTGGTAAGTGTTTCCAACGAAGTTGTTGTGATATAAGGTGTTGTTGCTGGAAGAAGAGAGCCAAATGCCAAATGGGCTGTATGCTATGACGTTGGCATACAAAACGTTACCAAAAGATTCCCCAATATTAACGTCAATATCGCTGTTTGCGGTGAGGTTGTTGCCAAATAGAACGTTATTAGAAGAAGCAGAAATAGCAATACCGACCCCGCTATTTGCTGCGATATCGTTGTGAGAGAGAGCGTTGCCGGAAGAAGAAGAGCCAAGTCCAATACCGTTGGAATTTGCTGTGACGTTGTTGCCCAATATGGTATTGTTATCAGAAGACGACCAGATGTCGATGGCCAGCCAATTGTTTGCCGTGATTTCGTTTCGAGACAAAACATTGTTATCAGAAGAGTAGCCGAGATAAATGCCATAGCCGAAGGTAGCGCCATATCCGTTGTTTGCTACGTTGTTGTCGAACAGGGTATTATTGTCACAAGAATCTTCAAGGCAAATGCCACAATAGTTGTTTGCTATGACGTTGTTGCCAGATAAAACGTTGCCAGAAGAAGAGTTAAGATAGATGCCATAATAGCCATTTGTGATTGTAGTGTTTTCTATGGTCACGTTGCTCACGTCTGTTAAAGAGAATCCGGTTCCATTCGAGGCTTGAAGCGTGTAGCCCTCTCCGTTTATGATTATGTTACTTCTTTCTACGACTATAGACGCGTAGTTGTTGCCCGTGAAAGTGTAGGTGACCTCGTTGACAGTCGCTATGCTGGCCGTCGAGGGAGTTATGCTTCCGTCAGGGTTGATGTAGATGGTCGCTGATTGTGTAGGGACGCCAGCGGCTATGTTGGTGCTGTATATGTTGACTATTGAGGTCGCGGATATCCCTGGAGGGTAAAAGTTTGCACTGGATAGGGATATCGTCGTCGTGGTTCCGTTGCCTGAAGAAACGATTCTAGCCGGCTGGAGAACGGGGCCAATTCCCGTGTTCAGTTCGACGATCCAGTCAGTATTATTGCCGCCACAGTTCATCAGGTTGTATGGAATTGTAGCGTTGAAATAGCCGAAGGCTCCATTGTCCGCGGAAGTGCCGTTTATAGCGAAAGTCATGTTTCCTGTCAAGCCCGACACACCACCCACCGTGGTAGAGTTCATTTGAGTAACACTTTCTTCATAGAAACCGGCATAGTTTGAGGATGATTCGCTGGGGTTGCCTTCTATTCTGACTATGTATTGTTTTCCGCCGCGGACAGCCGTGAAGTAGTCCACCGTGTTAAAAGGAATGATAGTCACCCCGTCCTTGTAATACAGGATCACGTTATTGACGTGTACATCGGCGTATCCGGTTTGCAACATCTTGAAAGTGAACACGGCTAATGTTCCGCTTCCGTTCATATTGTACTGCGAACCCAACCCACTCCACGCGTAAGGAGAGGTTATTTTACCAAGAGTGTTGTTAATCGTGCCCGGAACCACGATGTAATCATCGGCAGGAATTTTGTTCAAAACGCTACCGTTTGTGACGGATGTGCATTCAGCAACGGTGGCGTTCGACCAAAATAGTCCGATCTGATAAGTCAGAAGACCCGTTACGTCGGTGATGTTGGCATAGACGGTTACGTTCTGTCCTTCGATTCCATCTATTCTATATGGAGTCAGGAAAACAGAAGTTGAGGGAATCGATGAAGCTTGATTAATCGCTGAAGCAGATGATATGAATCGCGCGTTAAACGCTTCTGTTAGAACGCCGATTGAGAACATTATTATAAGCATGATTCCAAAAACCATTCTCTTCAAACCGAGTCCCACCTCTTCTGCCGTAAGTAATGGCGCAACGAGCACTTACGTTTTGCTAGAACAAATGTTCTACCCTAACTGAGCACGGACAATACATTCAAAATACTATACCGATTCTTAGAATCCAAGAGTAGTGGTACAATCTAGCCCTAGCTATCCATAGTCCAGAGGAACGCGCCCCGTTATGATGGTACACAGGTATCTGAGAGTGCCTTTTAGCTATATGCCGTTAGGCGAAAGACCGTCTCAATCACTTTGAAAGTCACGATAGGCAGATAGTGTTAAACGTTTTACCTTACATTCTTCCAAAGGCAAGCTTCAAATAAGTCCGCGCGTCTTCCTTATCCTGGAGGAGAAAGTAATGAAGCTTAGGGTGATAACTGGAATTTTATTGATTCTCCTTCTAACCAATATCACGGCAACAGCGATCAATGCAACAAGCGTGTCCGCCTTTGTTAATAATTCACCGCAAACTGAAAACACGGCGGCCGCCTTGCTAAAGAATGTTAATTTTAACGAAACGCCAAGCGGTGCCATAAACTCTACGAACGACACATACACAAGCCCTTGGGACCTCAACCCAGAAAATCAAACCAATGCAAGCCTCGGCGACTGGGGTACTAATTCCACGTTGGTAAATGTCGGGCTCTCCGATATGTGGGGGGCATACGCCAAGGTGGAACAATTGGCTCTTACTGACGACGGAAAAATAGTCAATAAGGTTTCGATGGGAGGCAAAGTTAATACCGTCGTGGTCGATGTTCCTCAACAGTCAATGATCTCATTTGAAACCGACGTAAAACAAGACGGTTTGAGCACATACGTAGAGCCCAGTTCCATATACCAAGCATTTATGGTCCCAAACGACACATACTGGGATCTACAGTGGGGACCACAAAAAATTCAGGCGGACTACGCATGGAACACAACGACTGGCAGTAAAACGGTGCTCGTCTGCGTGATAGATACAGGAATCGACTATAACCATCCTGATCTCAAAGCGAACTACGTACCATTAGGCTACAACTGGGTAAGCAATAACTCAGACGTTTTAGACGACAATGGCCACGGCACCCATTGTGCAGGCATAATCGGCGCTGTGATAAACAACGGGTTAGGTATAGCTGGTCTTGCCCAAGTCAGGATAATGGCGGAAAAAGGCCTAGACGCTGACGGCTATGGCTATGATTTCAACCTCGCGAACGCTATCATTAACGCTACTGACGCAGGAGCGAACATCATCAGCATGAGTTGGGGTGGAAGCTCTCCGAGCACAGTGCTTGAGGACGCGTTGGAATATGCCTACGACCACGGTGTATTGCTAGTTGCAGCCGCCGGAAACTCTGGTTCTTCGCAGAAATCTTATCCGGCTGCATACCCTGACGTCATCGCAGTGACAGCAACCGACTCCTCCGATCAACTCGCGTACTTCAGTAGCTACGGCGACTGGGTCGAACTTGCTGCCCCGGGAGTCGACATATACTCCACGACGCCAACGTACCCTGTGACGTTGAGCAATGAAGGAATTATTACCATGAATTATAGTTACCTTAGTGGCACATCGATGGCTTGCCCACAAGTTGCAGGCGTCGCTGCACTTGTCTGGAGCGAATTTCCAAAGATGAGCAGGGACGCATTGAGACTTCGCCTGAGGGAAACAGCCGTAGATTTGGGCGCACCAGGGTTTGACATTTATTACGGATATGGGAGGGTGAACGCAAGTGGAGCTGTTCAGGCACCTTTTCCAGCTCATGACATTGCTATCCTAGGCTGCGAAAGACCCACATATATCGAGCCGGGCACAACCGGAATAATAAACGCTACCATAGTCGATTATGGAAGCAGCAACGAGACCAACGTACGGGTAGAACTGCTGGCAAACGGGAGCCTCGTTCAATCGAGCTTTATTAATATAACAAGCGAGGCTTCGACAGATTTGAGCCTTACATGGACTCCTGCAATCGTTGGAGACTATAATGTCACGGTGTACGTTCCGCCAGTGGTTAACGAAACAAACATCGCTAACAATGTGGCTCAAGGCTATGTCTATGTAGGCGTTCCTTTGAAAGTCTTCGTACTTCGCTCGGCTGGAACACAACTGGTGACAGATGCATGGGATGAGTTAAACAGTAATTGGAGAAGTTTTGGCACTAAACCTATCCTCATCGACTATAGCACGCTCGACATAGAAAACATAACTTATGACGATTTGAAGGCGACGGGCGCTGACGTACTAATTATCAGTTGCGCTTATGCGTGGGAATACACTGATGCGGAGATAGCTGCGATCTCGCAATATGTCCACGAAGGGCATGGACTCATCGTCACTGCTGGAACATTCTATTTCGCGGTTCCCAACAATTTAAAGCTGGCTGCATTGCTAGGAATGAATGCGACGTCGTCCGACTGGGGCGAAGGCCCGACTGACTTGTTGGAACTGCTTAACTCGTCACACCCACTGTTCGCAGGCGTTCCTAACCCCTACACCATGCCTCAAGTAGGAACAGCGGTTCCTCCTGACGGCATTTGGTCTTCAAATGAACTTGCAGGCGGCACTTATATCGCCATGGGATACTTTAACGAAAGCGCAATCATTGTCTATCGTGGGCTGGTTTATATTTCTCCTTGGCTTGAAGCTATTCCCGCCTACTACAAGTTTAACTTGCAGATACTTTACAACGCCATAACATGGTCGAAATATCAAAAACCGCAGCACGATCTCGTAGCTTCGCTGCAGGCACCAGCATTTGTCTTTCCGAACAGCACCGTCTTGTTGAACGCCACTGTGATTAACGAGGGCGTACAAAACGAAACCGACGTGAACTTTTCCTTGTCCTTAGTTGACAAGACAATCAATTTCAATAAAACGTTGTCTCAGGTGATACAGCTTTTGCAATCAGGAAATAACTACACTATAGACCTGTTATGGAGTCAAACTATGGAAGGCGTTTACAACGTAACAGCATACGCGCTTCCTGTTCCCGGAGAGACTGACGTTACTAACAATAAAGCAACACTGCTGGTCAACGTTATGCTTCCTTTAATTAGCCCCCAGAAGGGACAGTGGGCACGCTATACGGAGTATGAATTCGACAATAGCACCGGTCAGACATTTTTGCTCGACGAAGTACAGTTAAATTATTCACAATACATCTCCCCGTACGAAATGAATGTTACCATTCAAATCATGCTAAACGAATCGGGCTTGATACTTGAACTAAATGAATGGTCAGTCGTTAACATCTTTAATAGAATCTGCGAAAGCGGAGTTTGGGAGAATGAGTGGTTCCCAGGAATGATAGAAACCAATATCACGCTAGGTTCGCAAGTGAACGTGCTTTTCGGTCCAGCGACAGTGACAGGAAGCGAAACGCTATTAATAGGCACCAAACTTGTCAACTGTTGGAAGCTTAGCCAGGTCTACAACGAAACCGGAATGAATTACACGTATTGGTACGACAAAACAGACGGACTGTGGATAAAGGGTGACGCCGCTTCAGGCTCAATTCATGATATAATCATTCTCAATGGAACGAACATCCCCACGGGCTATACGCCCACTCACGAATTGCGAGCGGCGCTGCAGGCGCCAAACCTTGTTTGGCTTGGAAATTCCTCTATGCTTAATGCAACCGTGTTTAATTACGGAGCGAGTAATGAAACGAATGTACAGTCGCATTTGATAATCAATGGAACAATTGTCAAGTCACTCTCGATACCCGAGTTAGCCGTCAACAATTCCATTACGATGAGCTACCTTTGGAGGCCCACAATCAGAGGAACATACAATGTAACCGTGTATGCCCAACCCGTACCCGGCGAAAACATAACGTCTGACAACACAGCAACCGTTATGGTCAAGGTTCAAGCTTTGAAAGGATACGTTCTCTTCGATCAAACGCACGGCACAAACAGTATTGGTCTTTACAGTACTTGGATTACTAATCTGCAAAACGAAGGATATGCCGTAAACGTTTACAGCAACAGTACAGAAGGCATAACCCCAGCCGTTTTACAGGGATATGATGCGTTTGTCACAATCGCAGCACAAATGTCATACTCTAACGCGGAGCTTAGCGCAATTGAAGAGTTCGTTGACAAGGGCGGCGGCCTACTAGTAATCGGTGGCTTCCCTGCCCTGCCTGCTATCTACGGTGGCCTTACAGCTTCTGCAGGCATCAGTTGGACATATGGAGGAGTGGGTGGCCTTACCACAGCTATAACTCCCCACGAAGTTACACAAGGAGTTAGTCAAGTCTACTTATTCGACCCAGTGGTTATGATGAATCTAAATGGCAGCGCCCAAGCGCTCGTGAGAGACAATTACAATGATATTATGCTTGCGGTGACTTGGTTTAAGGGTGGCAGGGTTATGGGCTTTGCCGACCAATACAGTCTAAGCAACATCGGTATTGGGGAGGTGGACAACCTACGACTCGCCATTAACATGATAGCCTGGCTTTGTGAAAAGGACACCACCCCACCGCAGATGCTCCTTATCGCGCCAGCAAATGGAACAGTGATCAAGACAACCTCCATAGCCTTAAATTGGACAGCAACAGACAACCAAAGCGGGATCAGCGGGTACTCCGTATACCGAAATGGCCAATTTATAACAAACATTACGAATGAGCTAATTGCTTCAAACACGACAATTCAGACTGAAATCCATTCTTACATCATTCATAACTTAATCGAAGGGACTAACGCCATAATGATTATCGCTTATGACAATGCTGGAAACAGCGCGAGTCTCCAAGTCACGATAAATGTGGATCTTATGCCACCCACGATAGCAATTCTCTCGCCAGCAAACAACAGCTACGTCAGAAAGGTTGTAACAATAAACGTCTCTGGCTATGACGCACATTTTGACTATACAGAATTATACATAGACGCCAACAAAGTAGCAACATTCAACACTAGTGGCGTACACACATATTCTTGGAATACGACATTAGAGCCTTATGGTGCTTATCAATTGACCTTAACTGGATATGACATTGTTGGGAATAACGCAAGCACAACTATTACTGTCATGGTTGATAACATGCCGCCAACCGTCAGCATCACTTCTCCGCTAAACAATACCTTTGTCCGAGGGAACATCACAATCACCTTCACGGCGCAGGACCCTGCACTTAAGAACGCATCCTTAATGATTGGAGACGCTCTTACGTTCAACGTAACAGGAAACACGTCCCAACCATTTAATACTGCAGGACTCCCAGACGGAAACTACTCTTTGACACTTGTAGCCTATGACTGGGCAGGAAACAAAGCTGAAACATCAATTAACATTTCAATCGACAACACCAAGCCAACAGCGCACATAACATGCCCTGCAAGCAATAGCTATGTCAAAGGAACAGTGAACGTGAACTTCACATTCTCTGATTCAAATCTCGAAAATGCCACTCTGCTATTAGATGGACAATTCCTAGCTAATGTCAAACTGGTCACCTCTTACGCTTGGAATACGAATGTCTTGAGCGACGGAAGTCACACACTGACCCTCTCGGTTTTGGACAAAGCAGGAAACCTAGCAGCCGATGAAGTTACGGTTATAGTAGATAACACGTCACCTTTGGGAGAAGTGCAATCACCCCTAAATGGGACTTACGTGAGGGGAACGGTGAACGTAACATGCTATGGATACGACGTCAACCTAGAACAGATGAAACTGTACATCGACGGTATCAACATGCCTCCATATAATTGGACTACATCAGGAATGCACACCGCAGCATGGGATACAACTAAATACTCAGACGGCACTCACACAATTTCGTTAGTGATCTATGATAAAGCGGGAAACCAGTTAATCGCTACGATCTCAGTAACTGTCGACAACACTCCACCTACTGTCTCGATAAATTCACCGTCGAAAAATGGCACATCACTGGCGGGCATAGTAAACATAACCTACACTGCCACCGACAACAGCCAAATAGCCACTCTGCTTCTCATAATCGACAACATGCAAACGAGAATCTATCCAAATCAGATATACCGTTGGGACACTACCAAATTTGCGGACGGCAACCACACGATAAGAATTGTCGCCACAGACTTGGCCGGGAACACAGCAGAAGCTACGGTCACGGTTAAGACCGTCAATGCTCCGCCCGCATATATGACTTATGTTGGATATGCTACAGCTGCTGTTTTAGGCCTGGCCTTGGGCTGGCTAGTAGTGTGGTCGTTGCTAAGAAGAAAACCAACACGTGACACAACATATGCCCAGACGTCAACACGTGAGCCAACATCAGCCATCAACAGAAGATTGGAAAGTTTGGAGACTTAGCCCGTTTTGGGTTTGAGACTCGACGACCTCACCACGTTCTCTAAGAAAGAAGACTGATTAAGTCTCTATTGCCCGCTACAGTTTTCTGTGACGCCATTACAGTTTTCCGTGACACTAAGACGGCACTTCTCGAGGAGTGCCATCTCCTGGAGCATTTCTCGGATTTTAGCGCGCGCGCTGACAAAGTGTGCGTGCCTAGACTAGACAAGACGCAAAATAACTAACAAGATTCCCACGAAAAGGAAAATTATTGGCCAGTGTATTGCTAGGTAGTTAATTGCGAAAAAATAACCCTCGATCGCCAAAATGAAAGCACTATGCTTATAAAAAATGAGACCAGTTCGAAGGTTATTGGACCGCCATCGTTCTGACATGTTCAAAGTGTACTAGCGACAAAACACTAAAAAACTCTTTTCGATAACATTCTCCAAGTGACATCTTAGTAAATTGGAGTCTCGGAATGTATGGTGTGCGCCACAAAACATACGCGCTAGATTTATATGCAAAAATTCGCGTAAGGGAAGACAAAGTCATTAAGTTTTTCGAAGTTGAGAGATGATTGTCATGACTGATGTCTTGGAGATTATTCAGCAAAGGCACTCGGCGAGAGTCCCCTTTGATCCGAATCATCGAGTGCCCCAAGAAGCCCTAAGGCAGATTCTTGAAGCGGCACGTTGGGCACCGACAGCTCACAACATGCAGAACTTCCAAATTCTCCTCATTGACGACAAGAAGATCCTCGAGAAGATTGGAAACATCAAGTCCCGTGTGTCCGCAACGTTCATCCGCGAGAACTATCTGCAGCTATCGTTCTCGGAAGAGGAATTGCTTCAGAAAAGAGTTGGGATACTCTGCACCAATTTCCCGCTAGATTGGAGAGACCCTGCCAAAATAGAGAAAGCCGTTCGTGAAAGCATGCCCAGACCTCTAAGAGAGAGAATCAATGGCAGTCCATTGCTGCTAATCGTGATCTACGACTCAAGGAAACGCGCCCCTGCTTCTGAAGGGGATGTTCTAGGGTTCATTAGCCTAGGCTGCGTAATGGAAAACATGTGGCTTATGGCCCAGTCGCTAGGGATCAGCGTTCACGTACTGAGCGTTTTCAGCGGAGACGATGTTGAGAAAGAGGTGAAACGAATTCTCCACGTTCCCGAGCACATGAAGATCGCCTTTGCAGCTCGTATGGGGTATCCTATCTCAAAGCCAGCGCGACATTTGAGGGTGCGTCGTGACATAGAAACGTTCGTCCACCACAATCTGTTTGGGAATAGCGGCTTCGGCTGGGAAAAATAGTCCCTGAACAGATTTTTTGGGTGTAGGCTGCCAGTTTCCACTTGTTATAGGAGCTGCTGCACTGTTTAAGGCTTTAAATAGTATTACTACAAAATAGCATATTATGATGGCTACTTTGCTGAAAACACTCCCTATGGCAAGAGGCGAGGAACCAGTAAAAGAGAAACCGAAGGTCCTGCAAGCCCAGTCTCAGCCCGAACGTTACGAGAAACACGAGAAGGGCGAGAAACATGAAAAACAAGAGAAGCAAGAGAAACAAGAGAAGCAAGTACCTGAGAAATACGAGAAGCACGAGAAGAGAGGAATCGGCTTTGCTAGCGCGATAATTGCTGGAATACTGCTGATTACTCTAGGCATAGTTGTCTTTCTAGCCATCTTCTATAACGTATCTATTCCTTGGGGGCCTATTTTCCTCATACTGGTTGGAATTGTGATCATAGTCTACGGCGTTATGGCAACCTCAGCCAGGCGCAGAAGCCCTCCGCCGTCTCCTTAGAGAAACCAACCAAACAACCCTCGGTACAGCACATGCTCCAGAACCGTTAGGGGCTTGTTTCTTCCAAAAACCCTGAAATAATTATTTCCCATTGCTTCAATTAGGTCGCCGATATCGTAACGCGGAAAAAGGCTAGAAGAAATTAGTATCCGTCCCCACTCTCCTCGCTCGAGCTCGTATAGCATCTTCGCGCCTTCTCTTGTTTCAGCCTCAAGGAAATAGGCGTCGTAATTTGGGACTACGTAGGGAAAGTCGTCAAGTTGCTGGGCAAACACGCCTTCTGTGGCGCTGTAGATCTCTACGATGGGCACGTCACCAAAATAGGAACGAAGCAAAGGTCCATAACGGAAATGTATCTTCGCAACGCTCGTAAGGAAAAGCGCGTGAAGCTTCCACAAATCCCTAGGTCTACGGCCATACTTGCGCCCTACGTAGCGGGCAAAAGAGAGAATCACAGGCGCAACACCCATGGTAGCCACCACGTCTTGGTCTAACGCTTTCTCGTAGACCAGATCAAACCGCGCCTCCCAATCTTTCCTTTTAATTCCACCGCCGAGGGCATCAATCTCCTCCTGCTTTGGCACGAGGCTAACTTCATTCAGGGCAGGATTAAGCCTCGCATAGGTGCCCGAGCTGTAGCCAAAAGTTGTTTTCTGTCCAGCTATATCAACGCTAGTTACCGCTGAAGGGAAGTTGAGGTTCAGAATTCGTCCAGTTAAGATTTCCCAATCGTTTTTCTTGACGGCGTAGTTCAGGAGCGCCCGTGCTCCGCACTGGAGGATTTGCTGAAGATGTGTCTGAGTTGTCGGGAACACCTTGGCGACTCCAGTGGAGCCGCGAGTCATTACCCAGCAAACAGGCGGTTCAGGCAAAATGGCGGTATACTTGCCTCTCTTAACCTCTTCTAGGTAAGGTTTCAGATCCTTGTAGCTCATTCTTGGAAAGTTGGACCGAAAGTCTAGAATGGTTTGCATTCTAGCGGCAGCGTGGGTTTGTCCATACTCTGTTTTTTCGTATGCTTTCAACAGCTTCAGAAGGATTGCCTGTTGAGTTGCACCCGGATCGTTAAGACTGCCATACCATGGACCGAGTACTTGTTGGAAAGGCGCAGGAAGCGCATCGACTGATGAGAACATTCTTGTCACCCAAACAATGTTAAAGGTCTCCTTAAGAATCATTTGGTGTCTCTTACGTCAAATCATTTAACAACATACTTCTCCATTTTCCAAGTCGGTGCGGGAAGATGAAAAACTCTCCCCTCCAACGTGTTGAGAATGACGCGATAGTTTCCTTCCCACGACTTTTTTCCTTCCATCCTTTCCCGCACCGCTACTTATTAGCAAAATGATACGCTTCAGGACAGCGAGGAAGAAGCCTATTGACCCAGATTGCTGTCAACAGATCTCTTGACCAAGGCCAGTTGGACCACTGATCGAATCCGTTATTATCAATCTCATATCTAACATCTAAATATTTTCGAACGATAAAATCAACAGATAGAAGGTCTACGAACAGAATGTCATTAAGCGGCGAATTAGAAAAATGGCTGAAGCACTGTAGAAAACTCGTGATCGTAGGCATCGGCAATCCCTTAAGAGGAGACGATGCATTGGGACTACACGTTCTGAAAGAATTGGAAGGAAAAGTGCCCCCAAATGTAAAGCTGATCGAAGGTGAAACAACACCCGAAAGCTTCACGGAAGAGATTGAGCAGTCGAGACCGTCACATGTTTTATTCGTTGACGCCGCGCATTTCAGAGCAGAACCCGGAAAAGCGAAACTGTTCCAAACCCATAAAATTGGAGGCGCCGCTGTATTTACTCACGCTATACCTCTTTCCTTTCTCGCCGAGATTCTTCAGAAGGACACAAACGCGAAAGTCGCGCTCTTGGGCGTCCAACCAAAGGCCATCGAGTTGAGCGAGAAACTATCGCCTGAACTCACTAAGGCAACGAAGAAGATCGTAGAACTCCTGAAAAATGCAGTAGAAAAAGCTTGCAAATGACAATTCACGTCTTACAATCAAAGATTGTCAACTGTTCTGATAGCTGCAGCAAAAAAATCCTAACCTTTTATAGATATCCTCTAGACGATTCAACCATGGATCTGTTCTGTTTCGGTTCGGCTGTCATTTGCTTAGAAAATGTGTCAGGATTTCTTTTTTGAGAGCATGTTTTCTAGGAGCGGCTTCAACTTTGCATTTTCTGCTTTGATTTTCTCTTCACCTAAGGCCTTCATTTGTTCATCCATTTGTTTGATTACTTCGGCGAATTTCACGCCCTCAGCCGCTGAAACGTATTCCACCTGAAACCTTTCTGGACTCATCCCTAACTTCTGCAACATAGGTGCTAAAGCATCCATTCTCGCTTTCATCTTGTAGTTGCCCGTGATGTAATGGCAATCGTATGGTAAATGACACGCGCCGACAAGCACCATACCAGCGCCCTGCCTAAAAGCTTCCATAACAAAATCGCGATCCACCCTGCCACTGCACATCACGCGGATTGCCCTAAGACTCGGCGGATACTCAAACCTGCTTGTCCCAGCAAGATCTGCGCCTGCATAACTACACCAGTTGCACAGGAAACCCAAAATCTTGTTCTCAGCATTGGTTTCCAGTGCGGCTCGAATCTGTGCCATGACTTGTGCGTCGGTGAAATGCATCTGCTGGATCGCGTCTGCCGGACATTCGGCCACGCACGTTCCACAACCATGGCACATAGCCGAAATAATCTCGGCCGGTTTGCCTTCTTCAGCCCGTATAGATCCGTAAGGACACCTTTGTGCACAAATGCCGCACTTCACTTTCGTATTACGACATTTTGCAGGATCAACCACAGCTACGATGGGTTCGATCTTCCACATGGGTTTGGAAAGGATGGTAGCAGCTCTCGCAGCGGCGCCCATTCCTTGAGAAACGCTGTAGGGCACGTCCTTGGCACCTTGGCAGCCGCCAGCAACAAAGACTCCGTCCGCAGGAGTGTCTATCGGCTTAAGCTTCGGGTGACTCTCCATGAAAAAGCCATCAGTGCCGCGGCTTATGTTGAAATGCCTCGCCACTTCGCCAGCGCCCTCACTGGGGATTACAGCAGTCGCCAAGACAGCCATGTCCGTTTTAACTTCGACTTTCTCGCCGTTCTCTTTCTCACCATAGACCGTTAAGCCCTTGGTTTCCGGGTCTTCAACGATTCTCTTGTTGGCAAGCTTTACCCGAATGAAGTTTATGCCCAACGATTGCGCTTCCTGATAAAGCTCTTCATCACCCTTCTTGTTAGAACGCATGTCCGTGAAAAACACGTTAATCTGCATTTTGTCGCCATACTTTTCCTTCAGAAAAACGGCGCTCTTCAAAGTTAGCATACAACAAAAACCAGAGCAATACTCAAACTTGTTCACGTCCCTTGAACCCACGCATTGAATGTAGGTCAAACTATGAGGCCGCGCACCGTCTGAAGGCCTGATAACCTCACCGACAAGCTGTGTTCCGGTGTCCAAGATACGCTCGAGTTGCAACGCAGTGACAACATTCTTGTATTTGCCAAAACCATAGTTTTCCAAGTCACGCGGCTCGTAAATCTCAAATCCCGTAGCGGTTATGATGGTGCCCACTTCAAACTTGATTTCTTCTGGCTGCTGATCAAAGTTTACGGCGCCAGCCGGACAGACCTCTTTGCATTTGCTGCAGCTTCCATCATTGAAGTGAAGACAGGTTTCCTTATCAATTACATAGACCGAGGGCGTGGCATTCTTAAAGGGCGTGTAAATGGCTTTCCGCGTCCGCACACCGCAATCAAACTTGTTGGGCACAGATACAGGACAACACTCAGAGCAAACACCGCAGCTTGTACACTTATCTGCATCTACAAAACGAGGTTTCCTGACCACCTTCACCTTGTAATCGCCGATTAAGCCCGCAACTTCCTTAACGTCAGAATAACTATACAGGTCGATATTCGGATGAACTGCAACGGCACCTATCCTAGTAGCGACACAAGAAAACCTTGGACAGTGAATCTGCTGAGGGCAGTTAGAGCATTCAAAAACGGGGAAGGTCTTGCCCAACTGGGCCATGTGGCCGCCTATGATTTCCGACCGTTCAACCAAGTAAACGTGGTAACCCATCTCAGCTAGATCCAACGCCGCGCTTGAACCAGCGACGCCAGCGCCCAGCACGAGAGCCTTGCTGACCACAGGCACCTCGATGACGTCGAGCGGCCTTAGCAGCCTTACTTTTGCAACCGCCATCTTCACGATCTCTTTGGCCTTTTCAGTCGCTTCTTTAGGCGTGCTAGGATGGCACCAAGACGAGAACTCACGAATATTAGCCATCTCGAAAAGAAAACGGTTCAGGCCTACATCAGAAACTGTTCTGCGAAAGGTGGGTTCATGCATCCTTGGGGAACAAGCCGCAACTACAACACGATTCAGATTATGCTCCCTAATCCCCTTCCTAATCTCTTCCTGGCCAGGATCAGCACATGTGTAACGATTCGTCTTCACGTACGCCACGTCAGGCAAGGTGCGAGCGTAATTTGCGACATCCTCGACGTCTACAACTCCGCCGATATTGAGACCGCAGTAGCATATGAAGACGCCGATCCTTAGCTTCTCTTGCTCAATCGTGGACAGTACAGTCATCGCTTTGCACCTGTTTCTAGAACAGCCTCAATCTGACCTGCGATCTGCCTATCCGTGTAATTCGGCATAGTTATCGCATCACAGGGACATGCGGAAGCACAAATGCCGCAACCCCTGCACAGACCATCGGTCACTTTTGCCAAGTCTTTTCCATTCAGATTTTCAACGTTAATCGCACGGTAACCGCAGGCAGATTCGCATACTCTACAACCACTGCATGCATCCTCGTTGACATGTGCAACGGACGGCTCAACGATCCATGCCTTTTGGCTCAGAATTGCTGCGGCCTGAGCGGCAGCTCCGCTGCCTTGCGCTACGCTATAGGGAATATCTTTCAAGCCCTGACAAGCACCGGCCAGAAACACGCCAGGCACGTCCGTGTCCGTTGGACGAATCT
>DATHCB010000002.1:0-17487 GCA_035319765.1 Bathyarchaeia archaeon | reverse complement strand
GTTGTTAAATCGCCTGCTCTAGATTATCTCTGTCTTTTTGTTCAGAGTTTACACAAATGATTTTTGTCTAGTTCTAGCGTCTACTGGAGCTAGATTCTCTAGTTCTAGACCCTAAATGCAGTCAGATTGGATTCTTAGCCTTTCGACTGGCTCTAAACAGCTTTTTAAGCTACTTTAAGCCTTCTTACAAGAAGAAAGGGCTCTTATAAGCCTTGTGGGCGCTAGCTGGCATGACCCTCATTCATTTTAATAATGGCTAAGTTTTTAACTACTTTTTCTAAGAGGTCAACAAATCACCATAAGGTTTGTAGAGTATTAGTCTATAGGAATGATAAAATGGTCAACGGATAGTGCCAAGTTTTTATGGCTCAGAGTGCACCTTGATCTTGGGAAGAGAGAAGGATAAAGGTAAAGGCTAAAGTCTTCTCTGAGAAATTCTTCACTTAGGGCTATACAAGTAAGCGTGCACCCCACAGCCAGCAACAGATGGAGACTATAGATTTGGGCAATCTACTGCGTTTATAGAGTTTTTTAATTGAGGCTAGCTAGGACAGTTAGCGCAAATAAAGCACATTCTACAGATAGAGTGTATTTAGGGCATCTCAGTCTTTGGCTATTGCTTTCTAGCTTAACCAATACAGCAAAAGAGAGTATGGATTGATGCAATGACACGATTAATTGAGTTTAGGTCGAGTCAAATAACATAGTTGAAGGCTAGGTTCTCATCATTCATCTGGTAGTAAATTGTAATGTAGTTTGAAGGAGGCAATCCAATAGAGGAAAAAATTATTGTTTGGTTAGTTAACAAGGTTGTGCTAACACCGTATCCACTCTCCAAATTGACATTAAGGTTGGATGGGGTATTTGCAAAAAACGCCTCTGTTATTGTTATGGCTGAAGTGCTAATATTGGTGATGTTTACTTCAAAAACGTCATAGTCTGCACCATATTGCCGATTGGCAAGAAGTTGTGACGTTACACTGATATCTTTATTCTTCTGCTGATTTGGGATTGTAGTAGGTTGAGAAGTTGTTGTAGGAGAAGGTGTGGGTTGAGATAATGAAGTTTGTGTGGGCAAGGTTGGTTTTGGAGTGGATGGTGATGCTGGGTAAAGGACAGAATGTATGCTTTGTATCTCTAATTGTACGTAGACTAAGCTCAATATGATAGCAATAATTACAATTACTAATGCCACTTTTGTAAGTTTATTCATCGATTTATCTGAGTGAAGATTTTGAGATAAAAACCTATTCGTAAAGTTTTCTTGACTAACCTTAGTCAAAGTTTCTTGACTAACTCCACGCTCCAAAATTAGTTCTTAATGGTCTTTATATCCTAAGTTGACCACTCTGGGGGACCAAAACCAATGGAGTGTGATGATTTGAAGTTTAGATGCATCAAGGCAGAATGCCAAGTTTGCGGTAAAGTTTCTATGATTCAATTATTCTTTAGAAACAATGGTGAGTTAACTTATGGCAGGGCTAGACACTATGTGGGCAAGGTAGATGGCAAACCCAAGTTTGAGTATCATCCTCAAAGCATGGAGTCTCTGAAAACTTTATTAAAAGCACAACCTATCTCTCTGCCTACTGAAAATGCTGTAGATGGTCAAGTAGGTCAAGAGATTAATGGTGACCTATTAAAGCCTGAAAATAGCCTTAATCAGGAAAATGCGAGGGGCTGTCGGCTAGCTTGGTCTAGGCTTGTAGACTTGGGCTCTATAGACTCCGGTTCAAATCCGGGCAGCCCCATCTTCAGTTCCAAACTCTTAGGTTCGGACCATGTAAACCTAGTTCTGTTAAGTTCAAGCCTGATGCATGATCGCTCATTGTTCTCGAACAGCAGATCCACTTTGCCTTTAGAGTGGAAATTGAAATCGCGCGGCGGGCACATTCGTAGAGAAAGCTTTTACTAGCGGTCAATTCAAAATGTGAATACTCGAATTGTGAGAAAATGAATGAGAACGATCAGTACGAAGCGATTTTCAAGAGAAAATCAATCAGGAATTATGATTCAGCTCCAGTTGATCAAAGTCGTCTCGAAGAGGTCTGGGAGAATTTGCGCGCTTTAAAACCGATGTGCGCGGGAATCAAGACGGAATTCAAAATCATTGCGCCGGATCAGGTAACTAGGAAAGTTAGGAACAAGGCGCCCCATTTTATCGCCGCGTTCTCCGAGGCAAAGGACGCCTACAAGACTAATGTGGGTTTCATGCTGCAGCAAATGGATCTTCATTTTTCAGCCACTGACTTAGGCAGCTGCTGGCTAGGGATTCCTCGGCCCGTTAAAGAAGTAACAGACTCTTCAAGTCTTGATTACATCATTTTGATGTCCTTCGGAAATCCAAAGGAAACGCTACATCGAACCACCGTTTCGCAGTTTAAGAGGAAACCTCTCACGGAGATAACGAATATTGAGGGGGCTGATGAATTGCTGGAACCTGCCCGTTTAGCTCCATCAGCAGTAAACCTGCAGAATTGGTACTTTTCGGGCGATAAGAATTTGATCCATGCCTACTCTTCCAAATCTGGCTTTTTTAGAAACATCATCGGCGGGAGTTTTTTCCCTGTCAACATGGGTATCGCGATTTATCACTTGCAGCTTGCGGCTGAACACTTCGGTTGCAAAACCAAAATCTTGTTCGAAGAAGGCAGAGACAAGAATCCACCTAAAGATCGCGAGTACATCGCCAGTTTAGAAATTGAAAAGACAGAGCAAAAGACGGCGTTTGAAGGTAGCGTTGTCTAACGCATCACAGTTTCTTAATCATGTTGTAGGATATTAGACCGACATATCCAAGCGCCGTGAACACGGTGAACCATTCCAGCAGAGGAGTGCTAGGCAAAACGAGGAACGCCAAGTTTATGGCGGCAACAATAAACGCATAATACGAGATTGCTTTGATGTATCGTGGGTGAGGATACAGAAAAACTCCTATCAGCACCAGAACAATCAGGTTCAGAACGAAGAAAACGTCAGACCACATGTCATGAAGCCAACCTGCGTTTTCCGAGAAAACGCCAATCATTATCAGCGAAAAAGCTGATAAGCATCCGATCGTCTGCACAGCCAGAAGCCGTGTTCTAAACTGTCTCTGTTCGCTGTACCACTTGTAAAGTCCAATGAAAAACGGGAATAGAGCTATCCCCGTTAAGATGCAGCCGAGGTTGTACAGAATCGCACCTTTCGGATTGTAGTTTGAGTTTCCAAGGTCGCTTAGCCAGTTCGTGACAGGACTGTACATAGTCGGGTATAATGCCCAGGATGAAAAAGTGAATACACAGTACAATACTATGACCAAGACGCCTGAAATCGAACTGATTTGCCACTTCACTGAAGTCAACCTCAGGGTTCATTTTTTTCATAGTGGATATTTACTTATAAGACTTGTGACAGGGCAGACAAGCGGTCTTTCGGTAACAAACAGCGCCTGATATTCAAGGGATGTTTTGAGCTGCTTCACTGCGCAGAATCATGTAAGAGTTCTCATGGCTGTGTGCCACTAGATTGATCTAGTTTGTAGTTGATAGCTACTTTGATTGTTGTCTGAGCCCAACAACATTACCGTCGGCGTCTTTAACCTTTGCAATCAACATCCCCCCGCCAACGTCTTTAACATCTTGGACGATCTCGGCACCGACCTCGGTCATTGCTCGAAGGCTACTCCTAATATCCTTTACATCGGTATAAGCAATAGGCCCTAAACTAGAGTTAGGGTCTAAACCGACTTCCATTTCACCAACCTTATAACCCACGTAGTAGGCGCTTGTGACGTACGGTTCTGTGTCTAGAAACTTGCCATAAAATGCTTTAGCTTTTTCCACGTCCCTTACTGGAAAGACTAAAAGTTTAATGTTACGTGCCATAATATGCCTCCTATTGAAATAAAGCGCGTGTGCGTTAATATAATAATTTGGGGATAAACCAGAGCGCGATTAGCCTGTGCATTTTTGAAGGGCAGAGTACCTCTTCCACGAATGTTCTATCCATTCTTCCAGGCTTTTGATGTTTTCAGGGGTTATTTTTCTGAATCTCTCTTGAGCCTTCAGATAAGCTTCTATCGGTGTTCTTTTTCCCTCTTCGAGAATTCGCTGGCTTGGACCGGTGAGTCTAAGCTTTCCATTTTCAATTTCCAAGAGAGGCCAGATGCCTGTTTCGACCGCGAGTCTGCCTATTCTTGTGGTCTGATTGGCTGAGACTCTCCAGCCTGGAGGGCAAGGACTGTACACGTGAATGTACCTGAATCCGCGGCAGCTTTGCGCTTTTTTGAGTTTGGCTATGAAATCCTGTGGATACGAAACGTTCACAGTGGCTATGTAGGGTACGTCGTGTTCCATCATAATCAGCGGAATGTCTTTCTTGAAGAGTATTTTTCCTTTGGGAGCGTTGGTTGTCCATGCTCCGAATGGAGTTGTTCCGCTTTCCTGCACGCCTGTGTTCATGTAGCCTTCGTTATCGTAGCACATGTAAATCATGTTTTCCTGCCGGTTGGCGGCTCCAGAGAGCACTTGCAATCCTATGTCAGCGGTTCCCCCATCACCTGCCCAGACGACAACGTTTACGTTTTCAACTCCCCTGATTCTGAGGGCCGACACAATGCCTGACGCGACAGCAGCGCCAGAGGCGAAAGCTGAGTCAACTACCGGAATTTTGAACGATGTGTCGGGATACCCACCTTGGACTATGGCTGAACAACTTGCCGGAATCACGATGATTGTGCGTTCGCCCAATACCCTCAACGCCAACCTTAAGCTTAGGACTGCTCCGCAACCCACGCATGAAGTGGTTCCCGATTGAAGTGGGGTCTCCTTTGGAAGCTGCTTTATCCAGCTCACGGCTTTTCACCTCTTAGGCCTATCCATTCTTCGTCAGGAAATTTCTTTGAGTTTGCCACGGCGTCGTATGCTTTTCTAACCATTTTAACGATGTCTCTCACCCTGATGTCTCTTCCTCCTAAACCGGCTACAAAGCCTAGCACCTTAGGTTTCTCATCCAATGAGTATAAGCTGCTTTTGACTTCAGTGAAAAGCGCTCCTTCCATGCCGAAAGATATGTCTCGGTCTACAATCACAAAGGCTTTGAGCCTACTGCCGAATTCTCTGATTTTTTCTTTGGGAAAGGGTCTGAAAAGCTTGATCTTGACCGCGCCCACCGCCAATTTCTCTTTCCTTAACCTGTCAACTGCTTCCTTGACTTCGCTGCTTAACGCTCCCATAGATACAATTACGACTTCTGCCCCCTTGCACTTATAGCATTCAACTTGGCCTGAATAATTTCGGTTGAATCTCCAAGAATAGTCTTCTGCTACTTCTTCGGCCACATGTTTTGCGTTCTCCATTGCTTCCTGAATTAGAAAACGAAACTCCATGTACAGGTCAGGGTTAACCAAGCTGCCAACGGTGGTCGGATGCTCTAAGTCGATCAAGGCGTTGGCGGTGTTGTACGGCGGAAGGAAGGAATCAACGTCTCTCTTGTCGGGCACTTCGACAGGCATCGAGGTGTGTGACAGTTCGAAGCCGTCGTAGCACACCATTGCGGGTAGAAGAACTCTCTGGTCTTCGGCGATTTTGTAAGCTTGAAGCAGCGTGTCAAGGATGTCTTGGTTGTCTTCACAGTAAAACTGCATCCATCCTGTGTCTCTCTGAGATATGGAGTCATTTTGATCTGTCCATATTGTCCATGGAGGCGCCAACGCCCGGTTTACGTTGACCATCACGATGGGCAGCCTGCTTCCCGATGCCCAGTGGAGCATTTCATGCATATACAGCAATCCCTGGGACGACGTGGCCGTGAATGTCCTTACCCCTGCGACGGATGCGCCGATGCAGCAGGACATCGCGCTGTGTTCGGATTCTACTTTGATGTATTCCGCCTGCATTTCGCCGCTGGCGACGAACTCGGATATTTTTTCGACCACACTTGTCTGCGGAGTGATTGGGTACGCAGCAACCATCTTTACGTCCGCGAGCTTTACTGCGTATGCTGCCGCGTAGTTACCTGTCATGAAGGTTTTTTTCATCGCTTTTCATTTCTCCTTCAAATCTCATGGTTATCGACTTCGTTGGGCATTCTTCAGCGCATATTCCGCAGCCTTTACAATACTTGAGGTCGATTTTCGGTTCAGTTTTCTTCGTTAGCGTTACAGCACCTTCGGGACAAAACAGCCAGCAAACGAGACATTTCGTGCATTTCTTCCGGTTCATCACGGGGCGGTATACACGCCAACTACCGGTTGCGGTCAAGCCTTCTTCAGGCGGCGTTGAAATTGCTGTTCTCGGAATAGGCACTGACTTTTGGCGTGTTTTTCTAGGCAGTTTTGTCAACCCCCCTTAAAAGAAGGTAGCCGAGAATAGCCGCTTCAGCGTTTTTTTCTCCCGTATCGTCAGGCCATCGTTCTCTTATCGCTGCTTGAACAGATTCGATGGTAACAATTCTCGTGGCTCTGGCCAAGGCACCGACCATTATAGTGTTAACCACGGCGAATCCAGCGATCACTAAGCCCAGCTTCAGGGCTATTTTCGTCGCGTCGACTTTTACAACTCGACATCCTTCGTACTCGGCTCTTTTTCGTCTTCCTTGACCGTTGATTAAGAGCAGTCCAGTTTTTTTCAGCCCGTCAGCAACATCTACCCCAGGTAAGAATGGGCTTAAAACAACTACGTAATTTGGGCTATAAAGAGGGCCTCGAAGACGAATCGGTCGGTCGGAGACTCTGACAAAAGCTGTGACTGGCGCTCCACGCCTTTCTCCTCCGAAGAACGGGAAAGACTGGACTCCTTTACCCTCTTTGAAGGCAGCTGCGGCTAGAAGTTCAGCCGCGATCACAACTCCTTCGCCTCCTCGACCGTGAAAACGGATTCCTTTCATCATATTGCATTCGTTGGATTATTATCTGCAGAGGTTTCTTAAAACATTTTTACGAGGTTTTCTTGAACTTCCGGTTTCCACGTTTGATTGCTCTGGGAATCTCGCCTGTTTTTGTCCGGGCGGGCGTCCTAATGAAGATCTGCCAAGTCTTGCGATCACTTTGTCGCCTGTATTCGCTGTTTCTTTTTCTTGTCTTCTTGCACTTTTCTGTGCATCAATAGCGCATTTATCGCGTCAATCGCCCTTTCAGGCGTCACGTAAGTGGGGATGTGTTCCTCCTCTAGCATTTTTGCCATTACCCGAGTGAAGTCTCCACCTATTGCGCAAACGACTATTGGCTTCCTGTAAGTCACTTGACATTCCGTTATTGCGTCTACAACGTCCGACTGTATGTAGGACGTTTGTGGAAGCACAATCACCAACAAAACTCCGACGTTTGGGTCTGATGCAACGGCGTTTAAAGCCATTCGGTAACGTTCCGCGTCAGCGTCCCCAACCAAGTCTAAAGGGTTGCGTGGTATAGCGTAGTATGGCAGATTTTCCTTCAAGGTCTTGGCGGTTTCGCTATTGAAGCTTGCTAATTTGATGCCTAGTCTTGATGCTTCATCGGTGCTTATAACCCCGAATCCTCCACCGTTAGTCACGATTGCCAAATCAGTTTGGGCTTTTGGCATAGGCTGATAAGCTAAAACTCTTGCGTAATCAAATAGTTCATCGACATTTTGTGCCTGTACTGCCCCGACTTGTTCAAAAACGCCTCTGTAGACGTTCGCAGCCCCTGCCATCGACCCGGTATGAGAAAGAGCCGCGTTTGCCCCCTCCGGAGTGATTCCTCCCTTTAGCACCACTAATGGTTTTCTCTCAACGATCTTTGAAGCAACTTTTAGGAATTCTCTTCCTCGTTCTATGCTTTCAACATAGAGAGTAACGCAGGTCGTAAGCGAATCCTCGGCGAGATAGTTCAGCAAATCGACCTCGTCGACATCAATTTTGTTGCCTATGCTGATAAATTTGCTTATGCCGATGTCTTGAGATGAGGCCCAGTCCAGGATTGCGGCTCCAAATGCACCGCTTTGTGTTATGAAGGCGGTGGCACCTAGTTTTGGTCGTGTCAGCCTGTACGTCGGCAAGAACAAAGTATCCACGTGACTCGTAGGATCGTAGATTCCGATGCAGTTTGGACCGATGATTCTGAGGTTGCTTGCTGTGATTTTCTTTTTTATTTCATTTTCGAGCTTTTCTCCTTTTTCACCGGTTTCCTTGAATCCGCCAGAAATTATGACTGCCGCCTTGACCTTTTTGGATAAACAGTCGTCGATTGCACTGGATACCTTAGGCGCTGGAAGGGCTATTACTGCCAGGTCCACTTCGTCTGGTATCTCCTTTAGGTTTGGGTAAACTTTGAAGCCGAGAATGTTTTCTGCTTTTGGATTTACTGGGTAGGTTTTGCCTTTGAATTCTGATCTGGCGAAGTTTTTGAAGATCACGTGTCCGAACTTTCTAGGCTCTCTTGCGGCGCCTATTACGGCGACGGATTTTGGTTTGAAGAATGCTTCTAGTCCCATTTTATTTGACTCCTTTTTCTTGTCTTGTGACGATTCGGACATAACACGCGTGAACCGCATATGAGATTGGGAGTAATCTTATGCTGGTAAATCTTTTTGTCATGTTAAACCATTTCTCTTCCATTCAGATTTAAACTTTCACAGGATGCTAAAAAAGGAATAATGCTCGCGCTTATTCGATTTTTAAGTCGAATATTTAATTCCAGTTTTATGCATAAAATTTTCGATTTTTCCCGGATTTCAGATATTGGTCTGTCAGCCCGGGATTTCGAACGAGGTCTTGGGTGCTCCGCAAACGGGGCAAGTTTCTGGCCGGTCACGTTCAACAATATAGCCACAAACCGTGCAGACGTAATACTGCGTGGAGCGCTGCGCTATCATGTCATCGAGTGCTCTTTTGTAAAGCTTGGCATGCTCGGCTTCTACATCCCGAGCCTGTTCGAACACCATGGCGGCGGCTTCTTCGCCATCTTCTTCGGCTTCGCGAAGCATTTTGGGGTAATAGATCCCGTTGACCGCGGTTTCAGATTGAAACGCCTGTTCCAAATTTGTCTGCGTGTCAGCAACTGCTTCCAGCAGCGCAAAATTTCGACGAGCATGGATGCCCTCAGAAGCGGCAACGGCTCTGAATAGTTGCGCTATCTGGGGTAAGTCTTCTTGCTCTGCTTTCTTGGCATACATCAGAAGCCTTTGTTGAGCTTTAGCTTCTCCTACGAAGGCTTCATGTACGTTGTTTGCCGTTTTCTCCTTCAAGTTCATTTAACCGCATCCTTTCAGAGGATCGCTATTTAGGTAGGTCTTCGATGATTTATGATTTGCGCAGCACAGCAAGGCAGTAGGATAGGCAAAATCACTCTTGAAATGGCCAATTGAAAAATGAAAAGAGGGGAATTTGTGAACTAAGTTTTTTTCGCTTTCTGTTTTTCTTCATCTTGGAGAACTCTTTTTAGCACTTTGCCAACCAAAGTCATAGGTAGCTCGGTTCTGAATTCCACTTCTCTAATTGCCTTGTACGGTGCCAATTTACTGTTAACGAATGTCTTGATTTCCTCCTCAGTTGCGGTCTTGCCTTCTTTTAAAACGACGAAAGCTTTTGGAACCTCTATTGCAACGGGGTCGGGCTTACCAACAACCGCGCATAACTTCACTGCTGGGTGTTCAAAAAGCACGTCCTCAATCTCTCTAGGATAAACACTGTAACCCTTGTATTTGATCAGATCCTTTTTTCTGTCAGTGATGTAAAAGTACCCATCTTCATCCATCTTCCCAACGTCGCCCGTGCGGAGCCATCCAGCTCGAAGAACATCTGCATTTTCTTCATCCATTTTCCAATAACCCTTCATGACTTGCGGACCCTTGACAAAAAGCTCTCCATTCTTGCCAATCCCAAGTTCTTTTTCTCCAGTGTTCTGGTCCATAATCTTCGCGTCTGTGTCAGGCCACGGTAAGCCTATTGAGCCCACCTTCACCGTTTTCATCGATTTGTCGAGTGGATTGCAGTGAGTAACCGGAGATGATTCCGTCAATCCGTAGCCTTCAACGAGAACGCCGCCTGTTACTTCCATCCATTTCTTCTGAACTTCTGGTGGAAGCGGCGCCGAACCTGATATGCAGAAACGGACAGATGAAAGGTCATGCTTGGCTAGAGTTGGATGCGACAAAAGCATTGAGTACATGGTCGGTGCTCCGCAAAAAATCGAAACCTTGTATTTTTGAATGGCTTGAAAGGTGCCTTCGGCATCAAAGCGTGGAAGCAAAACCATTCTTCCAGCCAAATATATTGGAGCATTCATACCGGTTGTCATTCCGTAAATGTGGAACAAAGGCAAAACCGTCAGAAAACTTTCTTTACCTGTTACGCCTCTCAGCCACGCAGCGCAGGCTACTGCGTTAGATACAAAATTCATGTGCGTCAGCATTGCTCCCTTTGAAATTCCAGTGGTCCCCCCAGTATATTGGAGAGCCGCCAAATCTACTTCTGGGTCAATCTCAACAGCCGGTGGATGAGCCTCATATTTGCTAAGCAAATCTTGAAAGAAGTACACGTTTGGTTTACGCTCAACCTTGTGGGAAGGAATTCTCTTCAACAGGGAACCGAAAAACGCCGTAGTGGATGGCATATAATCCTTAAGACTTGTCACAATCACGTTTTTTACCTTGGTTCGGGCTTGGACTTTCTCCAAGATTGGGTAAAGTGCATCCAAAACAACTATCGTCTCTGCTTCAGAATCGACTAGCTGGTGTTCAACCTCGCGTTCCTTGTACAACGGACTTATAGCTGTCTCGATAGCCCCGATTCGAATTATGCCGTAATACGAGATGATAAACTGAGGGATGTTCGGAAGAAATATTGCAACCTTGTCCCCCTTTTTGATGCTTAGGTTAGCCAGTGCATTTGCAAACTTGTCCGTAGCCACATTCAATTCCTTATAAGTTATGCCTTTATCGAAGTAAACTATTGCTGTGTGGTTAGGATGACTTTCGGCGGCATTTTTCATTAAGTCAGAAAGCGGAACTCTCGGGTACTCAATGTGTTTAGGGACTCCTTCAGGCCAAAATTTGAACCACGGCTTTTCAGGTGCTTCCGTTTTAGCCTTCCTTCTCTTGGCAGACATTTTAGCGCCCCCTATTTAAATATTAGTAGATGTTTCAAGTTATAACATTTTCCGCTGATGAAGTATGGTAAAAGCCGAAGAAGTATGGATTAAATGCGAAGATGCAACGCTTTACGGTGAAATATATATCCCTGATGTTGTTCCGGCACCAGCGGTTCTTATCTGTCACGGCATGGACTCGCAGGGCTTTCATTATCTAAAAATCTACGGCGAATTAGCCAAGACCGCCTGCAAAAACGGTTTTGTTTCGTTTGTTTTCGATTTCCGCGGTGTTGGGAAAAGCACTGGGAAATTTGACTATGGTTTTGCAGAACAGCACGACGTTAAATGCGCTTTGAATTACTTGGCTTCAATGAAGGAAGTTCAGGGAAACAAAATCTTTATTGTGGGACATAGCCTGGGCGGCGTAGTTTCGGTTTACGCGGTTCAAAATGAAAAGCGCGTTAACGGACTCGTTTTGTGGTCTACTCCCCCAAACCAGATGCGTAACGTAAAAAAGTTCATCAGGAATACACGAGGAACGCTGGGTCTTTACTTTTTCCAATTCTTCTCTTTGATCGACGAAGTTCTTGATGTTTCCAAATTTTTTGATCTGGAAGTGTATGGAATTAGTTTGCGTCCTAAGTATGTTAGAGAAAAACTTATGAAGCTCAATGCATGCGAAGAAGTTTCAAAATCAGAAAATTTGCCTCTTCTTGTTGTGGTAGGTGATAAGGATGTTATCGTCGACGTGGACGAGGCACGCCAACTATTCCTGTCCGCCCATGAACCGAAAGACTTTCTGATAATACCAGGAGCGAACCATATCTACAACGGGAAAGAAAACGAGTTGATCACCCAAACAATCAAATGGATAAAAAAGTGGGAGTAAGCTAGTAAAGGACGTTTCCTCAGGGTTCAAGCGGAAAAAACTCGTAAGTTGGGTTTCCTTCAGGCGTAACTCCAGCCACGAGTTTGACTTTCATTCCTATTTTGATTTCCGAGAGTTTCAGTCCGTTTAGCCAAGCAAGCACTCTTACTCCTTCTTTTACCCTTCCAATCGCGACAGTATACGGCTTATACTGCTGGAAAGTAGTTGGCCTTACAACTATATGCGTAAATGTTTCAACTTCTGCTTCATTGCCAAGCTCAATCCACTCTACTTGATTTGATAGGCACTCTGGGCACTCAGCAGCAGGAGGAAAATTTAGTTTCCCGCAGTTTTCACACTTGGTCGCATAGATTTTTCCTTGTCTTAAGCCTTCCCAAAACTTCAAGGTTTTGCTTATCGGAATTTCCGGCCCGATTGTTATTTCTCTAGATTTTATTGAGGGCATCGAAGACATCCTCATCACCTCCGAAGTATAGTAACGTAACAATAATGTCCTGTTCCACCTACGTTGTGGGCGAGTGCAATGTAGTTTTTCAATGGCACCTGTCTGGGTTTTTCAACTTCTTCCCTTAACTGCCTAGTTAATTCGTAAATCATCGAGCATCCAGTCGTTCCCACTGGATGTCCCTTTGCCTTAAGTCCTCCATCCACATTTACAGGTATCTTTCCGCCGATCTCCGTTTGCCCTTCTCGTAAGAGTTTAACGCCTTCTCCCTTACGGCACAGCCCAATGTCTTCGTAAGCCATGATTTCTGCTATTGTGAAACAGTCATGCACCTCTGCAACTTCAATCTGATCTGCCGTTACTCCGGCAGCCTTGTAAGCTCTTTGTGAAGCTAAAACGCTTGCTTCGAGTCCGACGAAATTAGCTCTCTTGGTGAGGTTTGCGGTCCCCGAGGAATAGCCTATGCCTGCCACCCATACTGGCGTTTCGATTTTTAGTTCCTTAGCTTTTTCTTCTGATGCAAGAATTACGGAGGCAGAACCGTCGGTCAGCGGGCAACAATCGTAAAGTTTCAACGGAGAAGCTATGACCATAGATGACAACACGTCGTCAACCGTTATCCTGTTCTGCAAGTGAGCTTTCGGATTCATCGAACCATACTTGTGAGCCTTAACAGCCACCAACGCCAAATCTTCTTCAGTTGTTCCATACTTAGCCATGTGAGCATTAGCGTGCAACGCGTAGTATCCAGGAAACGTTATCCCAAAATTATGGAACTCCCACAAGTAGTATCCGGCCCTTCCGATCCACTCCATGGCAGTCGGAGAATCAATTTCCCTCATCTTTTCAGCGCCCACTGCCATAGCAATTTCAGCTTGACCACTGGCTACTGTTGCATAGGCTGTTTGAAACGCGGCGCTTCCGCTTGCACATGCGGCTTCGCATCGCGTTAAACCTGCCTTTGTCAGTCCACAGTACTCGCTGACAACAACCGCGGGAAGAAGTTCTTCATACCATGCTCCAGCTCCGACGGACCCTAAAGCTACAAACTCGACTTCTTTAGCACTTATGCCTGCATCAACGAGAGAGGGCTGGACGGCTTCAAAAGCCAGCTCTGCCACATTGACGTCACTCCTATTGCCAAATTTTGAATTCCCAACACCTATAATCGCTACCTTTCTCATATTCACCACATCATTTTTTTCAGTACTTTTGAGGATCATAGATTGAGAGAAGAGGATAATTTATTTTCCTTTAAACTCAGCTTTCCTTTTAGACATGAAAGCTTCCAAGCCTTCTCTGAAGTCTTCTGTAGAGAACAATAGCGCTAGCAGACTTGACTCCAGCCGTAATCCAACATCAAGCGGCACTTGCGACCCGAAGTTTAAAACGTGCTTAGCATACTTCATGGCTACCGGTGGTTTTTCACCAAGCCTTTTTGCTAATGCTGCAGTTTCTTCTTTAAGTTTGTCGTAGTGCACTACCTTGTTGACCAGTCCTATTTCTAACGCTTCGTCAGCCTTTAGCATGTCCCCCAACATTACCATTTCTTTGGCTTTTGTTAGGCCCACATTTCTGACCAATCTTTGGGTCCCGCCCCATCCCGGTATTATACCTATATTTATCTCGGTGCTTCCAAGTTCCGCGTGTTCAGCTGCTATCCTAAAGTCGCACGCCAAAGCTAGTTCCAATCCTCCTCCGAGTGCGAAACCGTTAATAGCAGCTATTACAGGCTTAGGAATCTCTTCTATTCTTCCGAAAAGTTTCTGGCCAGCTCTTGAGACTTCCTCCGCTTTCACAGGTGTTGCCTTTGGAACCATTGTTAAGTCTAAGCCTGCGCTGAAGGATCTGTCACCTTCACCAGTCACTACAAGGCACTTGACAGAAGGGTCTTTTTCAGCTGTATCTAAAGCGTCTGCCAATTCTTCCATCAGAACTTCGTTGAAGGTGTTTAATCGGTGTGGTCTGTTTAGTATAATCCACAGGGTGTTTTCTTCTCTTTCCATTTTAACTGTCTCATACTCTTTACTCAATAAACATCCCCGTCTCTAAGTCATTGTTATATGCCTATATGGTTTTCCGTGCTGCTTTTGCTAGAATTTCCTCAACAGGTACTTGAGGACGGTTAGTTTCTGAACTTCCGATGTTCCTTCGTAGATTTCGGTTATTTTTGCATCTCTGTGGTATTTTTCAACCCGATAGTCACCGAGATAGCCGTAACCGCCTAAGACTTGGATCGCAAAGCTTGTGACTTCCATTGCAACTTCAGCTGCATAATGCTTCGCCATCGCCGTCGCCATGGGATCCATTTTGCCCGCGTCAACGAGCCAAGCAGCTCTATAAGTCAACCACCTGGCTGCTTCAATTTTAGTCATGGCCTCGGCCAATCCAGCGCCTATAAGTTCATGCTGTATTATAGGCTGCCCGAAAGCCTCCCTTTGTTTTGCGTATTTGAAGGCTATCTCCCATGCTCCTTGTGCCATGCCTACAGCCTGGGCTGCGACGCCCACACGGGTTTTGTCGAAGAATTCCATCGTGCGATAAAATCCTCTGTTTAGTTCGCCGACAACGTTCCAATCGGTCACTTTGACATTATCAAATCTGACTTCACCTGTCACCGAGCACCTGATTCCCATCTTATCGTGTAACTTCGTGGTTTCAAGTCCTTGAACATTTCTGTCGACCACGAACAAGGTTTCTCCCCTGTACGTGGGCCTTACCTTTGTATCAGTCTGCGTAAGGACAACCATGAATTCAGCGGTTGTAGCGTTTGTGATAAAAGTTTTCGTACCGTTTATCCACCATTCGTTTCCGTATTTCGTAGCGGTGGTTTCCACACGGGTTATATCACTTCCGCTTACGTTTGGTTCGGTGAATGCTCCAGATGACAGGTATTCACCCTTGCATATTGGAGGCAAATACTTTTCTTTCTGTTCTTTTGTGCCATAGACTACTAATAATTCGCTGCCGAAGTTTCCGCTCGAGATGGCTACGCCTAGTGACGAATCTGCTCTGCACAATTCCTCGATGACCAAACACGTTTCAAGCAGCCCGTACCCTTGGCCACCGTATTCTTGTGGAAAGGACAAACTTGTAAAGCCAAGTTTCGCCGCTTGCCTATACAATTCTAACGGAAACTCTTCTTTCCTGTCAAGTTCCAATGCAAATTCTGGTTTAAACTCCTTTGCACAAAACTCTTTGACAGCATTTACAATTCCCATTTGTTCTTCCGTTAATTCAAATTTCACTTGTAGAACCCCCGTCCTGCTTTCTTTCCGGTCCAACCCTTGGCGACGTAATCCTCAATTACCGGGCACGGTTTATACATTTCCATTTGATACTTAGAATACAGCTCCTTTAGTTTCTTGAGTATGTTGTCTATTCCTGTTCTGTCTGCGTATTCACATGGTCCTGACGGCCAATAGGTGCCTAATTTCATTCCTGTGTCAATGTCTTCAGGGTTTGCAACATCGTTGTGAATGATCCATGCAGCCTCGTTTACTGCCACCGCCCATGATCTATCGACATCGTACTCATCCAGCAAGTTGAACGGTATCCTAGGCCTGCCTTTCGTCCAATCGTAGAACCCCACACCCGTTTTTTGTCCTAACTTTCCTTCTTTTACGAGCGGCTCAATCACTTCTGTACATGGTTTTAAGCGTTCACCGTACGCCTTATACAATATATTTCCAACCTCGTAGGCAATATCTAATCCGACGAAGTCTGCCAGTTCAAACCATCCCATCGGAAAACCGCCCGTGTATTTAACCGAGGCATCTATTCCCTCTTTTGATGCTTCACCACGTTTGTAAGCCCAGAAGGCTTCATTGAAAACTGCTCCCAGCACTCTATTTACTATGAACCCAGCCATGTCTTTTCGAACGACTACCGGCGTTTTTCCTAATTTTTTGGCTAGCTCCACAAGCGTGTTTATTGTTTCTTGATCGGTGTTCTCTCCTTTTATTACTTCAACTAGCGCCATTAGCTGTGGTGGGTTGAAGAAGTGCATCCCCGCTACTTTGTCTGGTCTTTTGGTCATCTTGCCCATCTCTGTTATGCTTAGTGTTGATGTGTTAGACGCGAGTATGGCGTTTGACGGAGTAACCGAATCTAGTGTGGCGAAAACCTTTTTCTTAAGTTCGATGTTTTCTGGAGTTGCTTCAATGGCTAAGTTCACATCTTTGCCGCCTTGCTCATAGTCAGTCGTGACGCTTACAAGTGCAAGTGCAGCTTCAGCGTCCTCACGCCTTATTCTTTTCTTCTCTACGAACTTGTCTAAGCTCCATTTGATTTTCTCCATGCCTTTCTTAAGAAATTCGTCGCTTACATCGATCATTGTAACTTCGCAACCGGTCATTGCGAGAAGCTCAGCGATTCCGTGACCCATTGATCCTGATCCTACAACTGCTGCTCTTTTGATATTTACACTTGTCAAACTTTTTCCCCTCACTTGTATATCTTGAACCGAGAATAGTAATAAAGCTTAGCATTATATGCCACTGTCACTTTCAAATTAATCTTTTAAGTCTGAAACTACATAATTTTCTTGATCCTCTATGCAAAAAAGCTCAATTTCAAAAGACTGCGTGTTCCCAGGTGTGTGGCAGAAATATGCAGATGAATATGCTGATTCTCTTAGAATGCCAGAAGAGTATTTTGGAGAAATTGCTAAACGAGCACTCTATTGGAAGAGACCATGGGATAAGTACTTTGAGTATGATCCACCTTTACATCGGTTCTTTATTGGCGGTTTAACAAACTACAGTTACCTGCTTGACGTCCACGAAAAATCTTGGAGAAAAGACAAAGTTGCACTTTATTGGGAAGATGAGTTTGGCAATGCAAGGACACTCAGTTATCATGATTTGTTCAGAGAAGTAAACAGGTTTGCGCAAGTGCTAAAGAACCTTGGTGTCAAAAAGGGAGACAGAGTGGGAATTTATATGCCGATGGTGCCTGAAGCCATCGTTGCAATATTCGCTGCTCATAGGATTGGCGCTTTGCATGTTATTGTTTTCTCTGGTTTTGGAGCTGAAGGCTTAGCAAGTAGACTGGATGACTCCAAAAGCAAGCTGCTGATAACAGCAGACGGAACGTTTAGAAGAGGAAATTTTCTGGAACTCA
>DATHCB010000001.1:0-4027 GCA_035319765.1 Bathyarchaeia archaeon | reverse complement strand
AGCTCTTGTGGAAAGAACCCGACGTTGAGGGCGTGGTGGACTTTATCTGCAGACAAAGAGACTTCTCCGAAGACCGCATCAGAAAAGCCCTAGAGAAAATGCAGAAAGGAATCGGAAAACAGAAAGGAAGGACAACGCTGGAACACTGGTTCAGCTAATTTTGACAAACAGAAATCTTTAACTCGAAACTCCTTTAACTATACAAGTCCTTTAAGAAACGTGGGACTATGGAGAAGAATCAAATAGCGCTACCCGTTGATGAATTGCCAACAAAATGGTACAGTATTGTTCCAGACCTGCCCGAACCCCTACCGCCGCCAAGAGAACCAGAAACCGGACCCTCCCGCATGGAATTCCTCGGCAGGACGATGGTCCATGAATGCTTGGGGCAAGAGATGTCCACCGAGCGGTGGATTCCGATCCCCGATGAAATAAGAGAACTGTACATCCAAGCCGGTCGTCCTCGCCCACTTTACAGAGCACGGAAACTCGAAAAAAAACTTGGACTGAAAAAAGTAAGACTATACTACAAACGCGAAGACTTATCCCCGACAGGCTCCCACAAGGTCAACACGGCATTAGCCCAAGCTTATTACGCAGCCAAAGAAGGAAACAACACACTGGTCACTGAAACAGGCGCTGGACAGTGGGGAAGCGCCCTTTCCTATGCAGCCAACTTAATGGGCCTAAAATGCGTAGTTTTTTGGGTTCGCAACGTGTACGATTGGAAGACTGACCGTCGCACTTTCATGAGGCTGATGGGCTCAGAAGTCTACGCATCGCCTAGTAAGGAGACGAAATTTGGCAGAGAATTTTTGGCTAAAGACCCGGATCATCAAGGTTCACTCGGCATCGCCATATCAGAAGGCTTGGAGTACGCTGAAACCCACGACAAGACCGTCTACTGCCTTGGGTCGGTATTAAATCACGTTCTAATGCAACAATCGATAATTGGGCTGGAAACTATCAAGCAATTCGAGCTGGCGGAAGACTCGCCTGACCTGATTGTAGGCTGTTTCGGTGGCGGATCCAACTTTGGCGGAATAGCCCTACCGTTCATCGGTGAAGTTCTTCAGAAAAAGCGTCGATGTGAATTTCTAGCCTCCCAATCGGAAGCTGCCCCTAACCTTGTAAAAGGTGAGTATCGCTACGATTTCGGGGATGTGGCCGAGCACACGCCGCTGCTTAAAATGTACACGCTAGGTCACAAGAAGGACATGGTGACCATAAAGGCAGACGGATTACGTTATCACGCCGCGGCTCCAGTCATAAGCGTCCTTCGCGACCACAAGATCATTAAGGCAGTAACGTATCCATTGAATGAGAAAGCAATTTTTGAAGCAGCGAGATTGTTTCTACAGTCAGAAGGCTGGCTGATTGCGCCTGAATCCAGTTATGCAGTGCGGGCTGGCATAGATGAGGCGTTGAAGGCAGAGAAGAGAGGCGAGGAAAAGGTCATCTGCATGAACATAAGCGGTCATGGATTTCTAGACTTGGAAGCGTACAAAGAAAAACTTCAAATCGCATGATCTTAGACCGGTGACCAAAGCACCCAGTTAACGGCACGAAGGCCATGCCTCCCAAATCCTCTTTTTAGTTCGGCTGTTGGCAAATTTCCTAAGGCGCACCAGCGACTGAAACAAACTTGCGCCACCGACGGGTAGCACAATGATACCGTCAGCGCTTAACTGCTCGAACAGAGGCTGAGGGACCTTTGGAGCTGCAGCCGTGGCAAGAATGCGAGCATATGGTGCTTTTTCGACGTAACCTATTGAGCCGTCACCATAAACTAGCCTTACACGGTCGTCGAATCTAGCGTCTTTGATATTCTTTCGCGCGGATTCAGCAAGTTCCGCCACAATTTCAACCGAAGACGTGTCCCCCTTTCTCTCTAGCGACATCGCTGGGCGCAACTATTTCAGCCACTGTTGCCGTGTGCCAGCCGCACCCGGTCCCGACCTCGAACACTTTTTGTCCGACTTTTAATTCGAGGGCTTCATTCATTATCGAAACCATGTTTCGCCTAACAAGTCCTGGGCCGCTTGTTGTGTGGCGCGCTTATGGTTTGCTTCCAACCGATCGGAAGTGGAATGTCCACTGCGCTGTAAGGTTTAGAGTGCTTAGTTAGAAACTTCTCTGGCGGAACAAGTCGCATAGCACGAACAACCCTTGGGGCGAAGAATGCCTTCTTGAATCAAGGAATCGATGAGGTTCTCCCACGATTCAACATTCAACGGGGTTTCTTCCTCGATGAGAGTATGGAAGAATTGAGATTAAGATTTTTACCTTACCGTCACTGACTTTGCCAAGTTCCTCGGTTTGTCGGGATCTAGTCCGCGCTCAAGGGCCATGTAGTACGCGAACATCTGCAGGGGCACAACGTATGGAATTGGGGACAAGACCTCAGGAATCTCTTTCGGGACTTCCATGAAATCATCTGCCAAGCACTTGATTTCTTCATCGTCCTCTTCGCAAACGGCTATGATAGTGGCACCGCGAGCCTTCATCTCCATAATGTTCCCAATCAAAGTTCTTCTAGTATCATCCCTTGCACAGACGAAAACCACTGGAAATCCAGGTTCGACGAGACTAATTGGTCCATGCTTGCTTTCTCCAGCAGGAAAAGAGATCGCTGGAACGCAAGCAATCTCCATTAGCTTCAACCTCCCTTCCAGCGCTGTTGCGTAGCTTATTCCTCTTCCCAAGAAGAAGAAGCATTGTTTGTCTTTATACTTCTTTGCCAAGTCTTTGATCTTTTCTTCCTGCGTTTTCAATATAGTCTCCACAATGTCCGGTATTCGGGTTACTCTGGCTTCGAGGAAGTCAATTTCATCTTGAGAAATCTTGCCCCTCTTTTTTGCCAGTCGAAGCGCGAGCTGCGAAAGCACGCTCAATTGTGCAGTGAACGTTTTCGTAGCTGCAACTCCGATTTCTGGTCCCGATTGCTGACCGATATAAACGCGCGAAACACGCGTCAGAGTAGACCCAATCGTGTTGGTCAGGCCCATAATAGTGGCAGCGCGTTGACGAGCAGTTTCGACTGCAGCAAGAGTGTCAGCCGTTTCTCCTGATTGACTAACTGCAAACATCGTACTGTCAATGTTGACAGACTTTCCCTGTTGCTCAGTAAATTCGGAGGCAATGACGGGTGTGGTTACGTGAAACGCAAGCTTGGAAAAAATATTCGAGGCCGCTAGACACGCGTGATAACTGGTGCCACAAGCCACTAAGAAGAGTTGGCCAGCCCGGTCGAGAAAAGTTGCCATAAGCTCCAAATAATGCTCCTGCAGACGCAAGGTATTTCTAAGCGCAAGAGGCTGCTCCATAATCTCTTTGAGCATAAAATACGGATAGCCTTGTTTCTCCGCCATCTCTGGAGTCCAATCGATAGCTTTTGGCTCTCGAGTGACAGGCTTCAGGTTTGAAATTTTCCAGATCGCATAGCCAGTTTCTTGAAGAACCACTAATTCACCGTCTTCGACGATTACAGCTTTGTTAGTTAACGGAAGGAACGCCGGGATGTCAGATGCGAAGTAAACACCATTTTCCCCGACACCAAGAGTCAATGGGCTTTCTCTTCTTGCACAAACAATTTTATCTGGTTCTTTGGCTGAAATCACAGCGACAGCGTACGAGCCTTCTAAACGTTTTACAGCCTCAAGAACAGAATCTCTTAAGCTCTGGCCCTCACGCATTTTCTCTTCAACCAGATGCGCAATCACTTCCGTATCAGTTTTTGACTTGAAAATGTGCCCGCGGTCTTCCAACTCTTCTTTCAAAACCGAGAAATTCTCTATAATGCCGTTATGAACCACGGCTATTCGGTCTTCACAGTCAGTGTGAGGATGTGCGTTCAATTTTGTAGGTGCCCCATGAGTCGCCCAACGGGTGTGACCTATGCCCACCTTGCCCGGGAGAGCGTCTAGATCATGAGTGGCGTGAACTTCATCGATTTTTCCGACATCTTTTTTTATGAAAAGGACTCCTTTTTCCAGAGTTGCCTCTCCGACCGAATCGTACCCTCTGT